>NZ_CP180212.1:112500-480833 GCF_047553015.1 Carnobacterium sp. TMP28 | reverse complement strand
TATTTTATCCCTTGCTTCAGAAAAAATGACCGCTTTCTTCGTCTTTATTACTCGTTTTGGTGGAGTACCAATTATGGCAATTTTAGTTTTATTGTTTAGCTTTTTTGTTTTTTGGAAGTCTAAAAAACTCAAACTAACCATTTGGTATATCTTACAATCTATTTTAGGAGCTGGTGCTTTAAACGTCCTAGTAAAACTTATTTTTCAAAGAGAACGTCCTACCATTGAACATTTAATCATGCAAGGAGGATTTAGTTTTCCAAGTGGGCACGCAATGGGCTCAATGATTTGTTATGGAGGTTTAGCTTTCTTAATCTTTCATCTTTATAAAAAAAGTACACTATCTTTTATTATTCTAGTCGCTACTCTATTGCTTGTTTTATTCATTGGCTTAAGTAGAATTTACGTTGGTGTACATTTTCCCTCTGATATTATAGGAGGCTATTTACTAGGTGCTTCATGGTTAACGCTCATGATTGCTTTATTTCCAAAACTCATGGACTAACGCTAGATCATCATAAAAAATAGTGCTAATTGATAAGGAGATCCAAACTATGATTGAAAATGCACTTCGCTATAGCCATACTCTTTTGACTAATACACTTATCAGTGGCGACACCGTCATTGATGCTACCGTTGGAAATGGTGGAGATACCGTTTTATTAGCTAAACTAGTTGGGAAAACCGGACATGTCTTTGGTTTTGATATCCAAGCTCAAGCTATTCAAACAACGAGAGAGAAATTAATGTTAACTAGTCTTCTAGAACAAGTCTCTCTTTACAACGAAGGACATGAAAATCTAGATCATTTTATACCAGAAAATACGGATATTGCTGCTGCTGTCTTTAACTTAGGCTATTTGCCCAAGGGTGATAAGAAAATTATTACTAAAGGTAAAACAACTATCCAAGCAGTAGAACTAATTTTACCTCGTTTGAGAAAAGGTGGTTTACTTTTATTAACCGTTTACTCTGGCCACCTAGGTGGAGAATTAGAAAAATCAGCCGTTGTAGATTTTACTAAGGATTTATCCCAAGAGTTATACACTGTTTTATACTATGGATTTATTAACCAAAAAAATGCTCCACCCTTTTTAATTGCTGTTGAAAAAAAATAAAAAAAGCTTGCCCATTAAAAGACCGTTAAGTCTTTAATAGGTAAGTTTTTATTTTAGTAAATATTTACTCTTTTATCGAATTGATTAATTATTAAAGCTAGTGCTACAGTGATAAATCCATAGAAGAAAACATCATGAACACCTACATATAAAATATTTCTTAAGATCGGCAATAAATTAGGATCTAAATTAATCGCTGTTAGTGGATTGATTAATTCATTCATCATCTTACTCTCTACACCTGTTGCTTGTTGAAGAATCAATTGCTCTGCCATTCGTTTATTCAAAATAATTCCATAAATTGAAATCATAATCGTTTGACCTAGAATTCGAAATAAGGTATTAACTGATGTAGCCACACCAATTTGATTTTTAGGGACAATATTTTGAATCGTCACAGTTGTTGTTGTGATAGCTAAACCCATTCCTAAACCAATTAGTGCTGTCACTAATAAGAAAACGTAAAAAGGGGTAGCTAGTGGCAACTGAGTGATAATCAATGCACTTATACTAATGATAACTAAACTACTTGTCAAAATCGTTTTAACAGGTTGCTTGAACATTAATTGTCCTGCAATGAATGAGCCTAGTACCCACGTAAAAGACATAGGTGTAATAGCGAATCCTCCCATTGCTGCTTTCAGACCTTTTAAACCTTGCATCCACATTGGAATATACACATCTACTCCAATTAAAAACCCACTCACTAATGCTGCGACAGTATTTTGGATAACGAAAGTCCGATTGTTAAACAGACTTAACGGCAATATGGGATCGATTGCTCGTTTTTCTACATAAATAAACGCAATAAAACTTAAAATAGCAAAAACAAACCAAATCAGCAATAATGGTTCAAACGTTCCTTTATCTCCAATAACTTGAATGCCATAGAGTGAAAATAACAACGTTCCAGTTAACGTTAAACTTCCTAGATAATCAATAGCTTTCCGTTCATAAGAAAAATCTTCATGTAAAAACAGAGTAACTAAGACTATTGTTGCGATACCAATAGGAACATTGATATAAAAAATCCAATGCCAACTTAAGATATCAACGATAAAACCACCTAATAAAGGACCAAATATACCAGCTACTCCCCATGCTGCTCCGTTAAGGCCCATGATTTTTGCTCGTTTTTCTAAAGGATAAATATCAGCAATAATTGTAGACGTTACCGGCATGATAGCTCCCGCGCCAATTCCTTGTATAGCTCTAAAGAAAATAAGTTGGCTCATTGATTGCGAGAGGCCACATAAGGATGAACCAATTACAAAAATGAGTAATCCAGTAATCAATATGGGTTTTCTTCCAATCATATCCGATAATTTGCCATATATCGGCGTCATAATAGCGTTTGTTAACAAATAAATAGAAAATACCCAGTTCATAATAGCGATTCCTTCAAGACTCCCTATAATAGTAGGCATAGCTGTTGATACGATTGTTCCCTCTACTGCTGTCATAAAAGTCGCTACAAAAATAGCTACTGTTACAATTTTTACATTTGTTTGCTTTTTATTTCTTTCCATATCTTTCTCCAATTCGTTTTCAATTTGTATAGCTTATTTCAGTTGATCCATAGTAGATACAAAACGCATACGCTGCCTCTATTCTATAAAGGTAACGTATGCGATCATTTATTATTGAGCTAAGAATTTTTTCAACTCATCTATCTTATCTGTCTTTTCCCAAGGTAAATCAATATCTGTTCTCCCGAAATGACCATATGCTGCTGTTTGTTTATAAATCGGTCTTTGGAGATCTAACATCTTGATAATTCCAGCAGGGCGTAAATCAAAATTAGCTCTTACAGCTGCAATCAATTGGCTTTCAGGAACGTTACTTGTTCCGAAAGTGTCAATAGCAATAGAGACTGGTTGAGCTACTCCAATAGCATAAGCTAATTGGACTTCACATTTGTTAGCTAAGTTAGCTGCTACAATATTTTTAGCGATGTAACGAGCAGCATAACTAGCAGAGCGGTCTACTTTTGTTGGATCTTTTCCAGAAAAAGCTCCACCACCATGACGAGCATACCCACCATACGTATCAACAATAATCTTACGACCAGTTAAGCCAGAATCTCCTTGAGGTCCCCCAATAACAAATCGTCCTGTAGGATTGATAAAGTATTTAGTATCTGCATCCAATAATGCAGTTGGTATAACAGCTTCAATCACTAATTTTATGATATCCTCTTTTAATGTTTCAATCGTTGTGTCTGGATGGTGTTGTGTGCTGATAACAACTGTATCCACACGCAAGGGTTTCCCATTTTCATCATACTCAACGGTTACTTGAGATTTGGCATCTGGTCTTAAATAGTTAAGTGTCTTATCCTTTCTCAATTCTGCCAATCGTTTAACTAAACGATGACTTAATGAAATAGGTAGAGGCATTAACTCAGGTGTTTCATCAATTGCAAAACCAAACATTAGTCCTTGATCTCCTGCACCAATTTGATCAAGAGCATCATCATTCATTTCTTTATACTCAACAGAATCATTCACTCCTTGAGCTATATCAGCTGATTGTTCATCGATAGCAACAATAACCGCACAAGTATCTGCATCAAAGCCAAATTTAGCTCTGGTATACCCTATTCCCCTAATTGTTTCACGCACTACTTTTTGGATATCTACATAGGTAGAAGTGGATATCTCTCCTACTACTAATACTAAACCTGTTGTAACAGTTGTTTCACACGCAACTCGTGCATCTGGATCTTTAGCAATAATGTCATCTAAAATAGCGTCACTAATTTGATCGGCCATCTTATCTGGGTGTCCTTCTGATACAGACTCAGATGTAAATAATTTTCTTTCTGTCATTCTTTGTTCCCCCTTTGATAGTTTCGGTTACAAGGCTTCTCCGCTCTTCTTACAAAGCAGATCCTCTCGGGAATCCATTTGCAAACCTTATACATTTTAACATACTTCTTGGTAGTTAGCTAAATAAATATGTAAAATAAACTATCTTTATACTGTGCTCTTGATTTATTTTTGGTAAGATAGGAGTAGTACACTCAGTGAAAGGAGTCTTACGATGAAGCCATCTTTACCTACGAAAATAAAAGGTTTTTTTTTACATCCACTTTTTCTTATTTTTATTACTCCCTTAGCGTATATTCTCATAGGAACTATTTACGCAGCACAGCTTTCAACCATAAATTTCACACTAGTTATCGGTCTTTATCTTTTTATTCTACTGAATCAATTCTTAGAAAAAATTAGTGCAACTGAGTATCAAAAAAAACATAAAGAAATAAAAATTTCTTTATTCATTATTGAAGCCATTAACCTACTAGTAATTAGTTCTCTAGCCCTATCTTCTCATTTTTTAATTGGAGTATTACTAGTTTTGTACAGTATCCTTATTCAAGGACAGATTTACTTGAGAGAAAATAGATTAAAGTGGCTCTTAATTAGTTTGAAGGCTATTTTTAAAGGGGGTATCTTGACCTATATTAGCTTTTTTATTCAATTATCTTTTATCCCTAATACTATTTTCATATGGAGCATTTCTTCCATTCTATTGGTTTTGATAATAGAATTAACCGATTACACCATTAAAACAAACCAACTAGAATCACTAAAACAGAATCGTCTTCTAGCTCTTAGCTTGTTCGTTTTTTTGTACCTAAGTAGTATCTTTATTTTATGGTTGTCTTTTAGTTATTTTTCCCTCTTATTATTATTAAGTTTACCAGCCGCATGGAATGTACTTTCTACTTATCAATTATCCGCTCAAGCTAAACCTCATTCATTAAAACTTAAACGATTAAATGTACTTACTATTTCTTTTTTATTTCTATTTACTTTAGTTATTAGTACTAGACTGTTTTTACAATAAATGCTATTAAAACACAAAAAATCAAATCCCATATATATAGGATTTGATTTTTTTGTTCTATTTTTTTTATTTATATGAGATAAAAAAGAAAAATAGCGTTAGTGAGTTTTTTACTCACCAACGCTGTTTATTGTACAACCTATTTTTTTATGACCCGTACGGGATTCGAACCCGTGATACCGCCGTGAAAGGGCGGTGTCTTAACCACTTGACCAACGGGCCTTTTAATTATACTGTAATGGGCCTAAATGGACTCGAACCATCGACCTCACGCTTATCAGGCGTGCGCTCTAACCAGCTGAGCTATAGGCCCATAAAAAAAAAGCGGGTGACGAGAATCGAACTCGCATCAACAGCTTGGAAGGCTGTGGTTTTACCACTAAACTACACCCGCAAAAAAAGTGGCCCGGGACAGAATCGAACTGCCGACACCTTGAGCTTCAATCAAGTGCTCTACCAACTGAGCTACCGGGCCATATATTTAATTAACGGTCTCGACGGGAATCGAACCCGCGATCTTCTGCGTGACAGGCAGACATGTTAACCCCTACACCACGAGACCTTTTTGAAGATAATACCATGTAGTGTTCTGGTATATATTGCGGGGACAGGACTTGAACCTGTGACCTTCGGATTATGAGCCCGACGAGCTGCCAACTGCTCCACCCCGCGATAATAGTAAATAAAACATTTTTGATACATTTAAACTGTTCCTTTTCGAAAAACAACAAAAGAAATTGCGGGGACAGGACTTGAACCTGTGACCTTCGGGTTATGAGCCCGACGAGCTGCCAACTGCTCCACCCCGCGATAATAGTAAATGATAAATAAGGAGGATAAGAGATTCGAACTCTTGCGTGCTTTTACACACCTGACGGTTTTCAAGACCGTTCCCTTCAGCCAGACTTGGGTAATCCTCCATCTGAAAAGCAATGATTTAAACTTATTAAATTAAATCACATGACCCGTACGGGATTCGAACCCGTGATACCGCCGTGAAAGGGCGGTGTCTTAACCACTTGACCAACGGGCCTTTTAAAAAATGAAACGGAGAAGGAGGGATTTGAACCCTCGCGCCGCGTTAACGACCTACACCCTTAGCAGGGGCGCCTCTTCAGCCACTTGAGTACTTCCCCAAAATTAAAAAATAAGATTAAATGGGCCTAAATGGACTCGAACCATCGACCTCACGCTTATCAGGCGTGCGCTCTAACCAGCTGAGCTATAGGCCCATAAAAAAAGCGAGTGACGAGAATCGAACTCGCATCAACAGCTTGGAAGGCTGTGGTTTTACCACTAAACTACACTCGCAAAACGGTCTCGACGGGAATCGAACCCGCGATCTTCTGCGTGACAGGCAGACATGTTAACCCCTACACCACGAGACCTTTTTGCATAATACCACTCTTTTCTATGGTATTCATTGCGGGGACAGGACTTGAACCTGTGACCTTCGGGTTATGAGCCCGACGAGCTGCCAACTGCTCCACCCCGCGATAATAATAAATTTGTAACTAAGGAGGATAAGAGATTCGAACTCTTGCGTGCTTTTACACACCTGACGGTTTTCAAGACCGTTCCCTTCAGCCAGACTTGGGTAATCCTCCATTTAATAAATGAATAGCTCCTTCAATATAAAAGGTAATCAATCAATATAAAATGATTAATGGACCTTGCAGGACTCGAACCTGCGACCGGACGGTTATGAGCCGTCTGCTCTAACCAACTGAGCTAAAGGTCCAAGATCTTTTTAATTGTAATAGCGGCGAAGGGGATCGAACCCCCGACCTCCCGGGTATGAACCGGACGCTCTAGCCAGCTGAGCTACACCGCCAAAATAAGTTTTAAAAATTTAAAAAAAGTGGAGCCTAGCGGGATCGAACCGCTGACCTCCTGCGTGCAAGGCAGGCGCTCTCCCAGCTGAGCTAAGGCCCCAACATTTTAAATCGGGAAGACAGGATTCGAACCTGCGACCCCTTGGTCCCAAACCAAGTGCTCTACCAAGCTGAGCTACTTCCCGTACGTTGAGTCATTCTGGAATATCCATTTTAATTTAAATGGAATGCACCCAAGAGGAGTCGAACCTCTAACCGCCTGATTCGTAGTCAGGTACTCTATCCAATTGAGCTATGGGTGCAATATATGGTGCCGAGGGCCGGAATCGAACCGGCACGATGATCACTCACCGCAGGATTTTAAGTCCTGTGCGTCTACCTGTTCCGCCACCCCGGCATTATGAACAAGTTGTGATTATAAATCACTTACTAGATGACCTAGTAAGCGGAAGACGGGGTTCGAACCCGCGACCTCCACCTTGGCAAGGTGGCGTTCTACCACTGAACTACTTCCGCTAATGGTGCCGGCTAAAGGAGTTGAACCCTCGACCCTCTGATTACAAATCAGATGCTCTACCAACTGAGCTAAGCCGGCTTGAAAATATGGTGCGGGTGAAGGGACTTGAACCCCCACGTCTTTCGACGCTAGATCCTAAATCTAGTGCGTCTGCCAATTCCGCCACACCCGCTAAAATATGGCATAACTAGTCGTTTTAATGAATAGTTATGAGTCATGCAGGATTCGAACCTGCGACCCTCTGATTAAAAGTCAGATGCTCTACCAACTGAGCTAATGACTCATGGTGGAGGTTGACGGGATCGAACCGCCGACCCTCTGCTTGTAAGGCAGATGCTCTCCCAGCTGAGCTAAACCTCCATATGAAAAAATAACTATTAGATGCGCGGCAGCGTCCTACTCTCACAAAGGGAAACCCTTCACTACCATCGGCGCTAAGAAGCTTAACTACTGTGTTCGGCATGGGAACAGGTGTGACCTTCTTGCCATCGCCACCACACATCTTTTAGTTACAAGAGAACGTTGTTCTCTCAAAACTGGATAGTGTTTAACTATAAGACAATAAAACCGTTTCTTCATCGTTTAAAAATGGTTAAGTCCTCGACCGATTAGTATTGGTCCGCTCCATACATCGCTGTACTTCCACTTCCAACCTATCTACCTGATCATCTCTCAGGGGTCTTACTCACTTACGTGATGGGAAATCTCATCTTGAGGGGGGCTTCACGCTTAGATGCTTTCAGCGTTTATCCCGTCCACACATAGCTACCCAGCGATGCTCTTGGCAGAACAACTGGTACACCAGCGGTGTGTCCATCCCGGTCCTCTCGTACTAAGGACAGCTCCTCTCAAATTTCCTGCGCCCGCGACGGATAGGGACCGAACTGTCTCACGACGTTCTGAACCCAGCTCGCGTACCGCTTTAATGGGCGAACAGCCCAACCCTTGGGACCGACTACAGCCCCAGGATGCGATGAGCCGACATCGAGGTGCCAAACCTCCCCGTCGATGTGGACTCTTGGGGGAGATAAGCCTGTTATCCCCAGGGTAGCTTTTATCCGTTGAGCGATGGCCCTTCCATACGGAACCACCGGATCACTAAGCCCGACTTTCGTCCCTGCTCGACTTGTAGGTCTCGCAGTCAAGCTCCCTTCTGCCTTTACACTCTACGAATGATTTCCAACCATTCTGAGGGAACCTTTGGGCGCCTCCGTTACACTTTAGGAGGCGACCGCCCCAGTCAAACTGCCCGTCAGACACTGTCTCCCAGCCAGATCATGGCTGAGGGTTAGAGTGGTCATACAGCAAGGGTAGTATCCCACCATTGCCTCCACCAAGACTAGCGTCCTGGCTTCATAGGCTCCTACCTATCCTGTACAAGCTGTACAAACACTCAATATCAAACTGCAGTAAAGCTCCATGGGGTCTTTCCGTCCTGTCGCGGGTAACCTGCATCTTCACAGGTACTATAATTTCACCGAGTCTCTCGTTGAGACAGTGCCCAAATCATTACGCCTTTCGTGCGGGTCGGAACTTACCCGACAAGGAATTTCGCTACCTTAGGACCGTTATAGTTACGGCCGCCGTTTACTGGGGCTTCAATTCTGAGCTTCGCTCGAAAGCTAACCCATCCTCTTAACCTTCCAGCACCGGGCAGGCGTCAGCCCCTATACGTCATCTTTCGATTTAGCAGAGACCTGTGTTTTTGATAAACAGTTGCTTGGGCCTATTCACTGCGGCTGACCAATTGGTCAGCACCCCTTCTCCCGAAGTTACGGGGTCATTTTGCCGAGTTCCTTAACGAGAGTTCGCTCGCACACCTTAGGATTCTCTCCTCGACTACCTGTGTCGGTTTGCGGTACGGGCAGATTGTTTCTAACTAGAAGCTTTTCTTGACAGTGTGACATCGGGAACTTCGATACTTAATTTCTCTCCCCATCACAACTTGTCCTTAATAGAGGCAAGCATTTGACTCACCTCAAGACTTGTTGCTTGGACGCACATATCCAACAGTGCGTATTCCTTAGCCTACTGTGTCCCTCCATTGTTCAAACAAAACAAACTGGTACAGGAATCTCAACCTGTTGTCCATCGTCTACGCCTATCGGCCTCGACTTAGGTCCCGACTAACCCTGGGAGGACGAGCCTTCCCCAGGAAACCTTAGTCATTCGGTGGACGGGATTCTCACCCGTCTTTCGCTACTCATACCGGCATTCTCACTTCTAAGCGCTCCACCAGTCCTCACGGTCTAGCTTCGACGCCCTTAGAACGCTCTCCTACCATAGAACCTAAGTTCTATCCACAGCTTCGGTGTTATGTTTAGCCCCGGTAAATTTTCGGCGCAGGGTCACTCGACTAGTGAGCTATTACGCACTCTTTAAATGATGGCTGCTTCTGAGCCAACATCCTAGTTGTCTAAGCAACCCCACATCCTTTTCCACTTAACATAAACTTTGGGACCTTAGCTGGTGGTCTGGGCTGTTTCCCTCTCGACTACGGATCTTATCACTCGTAGTCTGACTCCCGGATATAAATCAATGGCATTCGGAGTTTATCTGAATTCGGTAACCCGAGAAGGGCCCCTAGTCCAAACAGTTGCTCTACCTCCATGATTCTAATTCCGAGGCTAGCCCTAAAGCTATTTCGGAGAGAACCAGCTATCTCCAAGTTCGATTGGAATTTCTCCGCTACCCACACCTCATCCCCGCATTTTTCAACATACGTGGGTTCGGTCCTCCAGTGCGTATTACCGCACCTTCAACCTGGACATGGGTAGATCACTTGGTTTCGGGTCTACGACCACATACTCATTCGCCCTATTCAGACTCGCTTTCGCTACGGCTCCGTCTCATCAACTTAACCTCGCATGGGATCGTAACTCGCCGGTTCATTCTACAAAAGGCACGCTATCACCCATTAACGGGCTCTAACTACTTGTAAGCACACGGTTTCAGGTGCTGTTTCACTCCCCTTCCGGGGTTCTTTTCACCTTTCCCTCACGGTACTGGTTCACTATCGGTCACTAGGGAGTATTTAGCCTTGGGAGATGGTCCTCCCGGATTCCGACGGAATTTCTCGTGTTCCGCCGTACTCAGGATACTGATCAGAGTGAACGAAGTTTCAGTTACGGGGCTATTACCCTCTTCGGCGGACCTTTCCAGGTCGCTTCTCCTACTTCATTCATTTATGACTCTATGTGTTCAGTCCTACAACCCCAGAAAGCAAGCTTTCTGGTTTGGGCTATTCCCGTTTCGCTCGCCGCTACTCAGGGAATCGATTTTTCTTTCTCTTCCTGCAGGTACTTAGATGTTTCAGTTCTCTGCGTCTACCTCTATTGACCTATGTATTCAGTCAATAGTAACACCCGATAAAGAGTGTTGGGTTTCCCCATTCGGAAATCTCTGGATCAAAGCTTACTTACAGCTCCCCAAAGCATATCGGCGTTAGTCCCGTCCTTCTTCGGCTCCTAGTGCCAAGGCATCCACCGTGCGCCCTTATTAACTTAACCTATGGTCATGTTAACTATCTCATTCACCCTAAGGTGAAGAAATACATTAAAAAATAAAACGCGATGTTTTCTTGGTTTCTTGCTTTTCTTACATGTTAAACACTATCCAGTTTTCAAAGAACAACTACTTACTTTTTGAGAAGATTAGACCTCTCAAAACTAAACAAAGTAAAACAACTGTGACGGTTCCGTTATATCCTTAGAAAGGAGGTGATCCAGCCGCACCTTCCGATACGGCTACCTTGTTACGACTTCACCCCAATTATCTATCCCACCTTAGGCGGCTGGCTCCCAAAAGGGTTACCTCACCGACTTCGGGTGTTACAAACTCTCGTGGTGTGACGGGCGGTGTGTACAAGACCCGGGAACGTATTCACCGCGGCGTTCTGATCCGCGATTACTAGCGATTCCGGCTTCATGCAGGCGAGTTGCAGCCTGCAATCCGAACTGAGAATGGCTTTAAGAGATTAGCTTGACCTCGCGATCTTGCGACTCGTTGTACCATCCATTGTAGCACGTGTGTAGCCCAGGTCATAAGGGGCATGATGATTTGACGTCATCCCCACCTTCCTCCGGTTTATCACCGGCAGTCTCACTAGAGTGCCCAACTGAATGCTGGCAACTAATAATAGGGGTTGCGCTCGTTGCGGGACTTAACCCAACATCTCACGACACGAGCTGACGACAACCATGCACCACCTGTCACTTTGTCCCCGAAGGGAAAGCTCTATCTCTAGAGTGGTCAAAGGATGTCAAGACCTGGTAAGGTTCTTCGCGTTGCTTCGAATTAAACCACATGCTCCACCGCTTGTGCGGGTCCCCGTCAATTCCTTTGAGTTTCAGCCTTGCGGCCGTACTCCCCAGGCGGAGTGCTTAATGCGTTAGCTGCAGCACTGAGGGGCGGAAACCCCCCAACACTTAGCACTCATCGTTTACGGCGTGGACTACCAGGGTATCTAATCCTGTTTGCTCCCCACGCTTTCGAGCCTCAGCGTCAGTTACAGACCAGAGAGTCGCCTTCGCCACTGGTGTTCCTCCATATATCTACGCATTTCACCGCTACACATGGAATTCCACTCTCCTCTTCTGCACTCAAGTTCTCCAGTTTCCAATGACCTTCCCCAGTTGAGCTGGGGTCTTTCACATCAGACTTAAAGAACCGCCTGCGCTCGCTTTACGCCCAATAAATCCGGACAACGCTTGCCATCTACGTATTACCGCGGCTGCTGGCACGTAGTTAGCCATGGCTTTCTGGTTAGATACCGTCAGGGGATGAGCAGTTACTCTCATCCTTGTTCTTCTCTAACAACAGAGTTTTACGATCCGAAAACCTTCTTCACTCACGCGGCATTGCTCCGTCAGACTTTCGTCCATTGCGGAAGATTCCCTACTGCTGCCTCCCGTAGGAGTCTGGGCCGTGTCTCAGTCCCAGTGTGGCCGATCACCCTCTCAGGTCGGCTACGTATCATTGCCTTGGTGAGCCATTACCTCACCAACTAGCTAATACGCCGCGGGTCCATCCATAAGCGGTAGCCGAAGCCACCTTTCATCTGTCTGCCATGCGGCAATCAGAATTATGCGGTATTAGCATCCGTTTCCGAATGTTATCCCCCACTTATGGGCAGGTTACCCACGTGTTACTCACCCGTCCGCCACTCCTCTTCTATCGAGTGCAAGCACTCAATAGAAGAAGCGTTCGACTTGCATGTATTAGGCATGCCGCCAGCGTTCGTCCTGAGCCAGGATCAAACTCTCATAAAAGTTGAAGCAACCCGTTAGGATTGTTTCGCTTTTTAACGATGCTTGAAGCTCATTAAAATGACTTGCTAGCGAATAATTATTCACTTTGTTTCTTTTGGTTCGACCCTTGGCCGAACCGCCGTTCACAGTTTATTGTTTTACTTTGTTCAGTTTTCAAAGGTCTAATTTGATTGCGTTGTCGTTTTGACAACTTCTAAATATTACCAGAAGCCATTTAATTTGTCAACACTTTAAAATAACTTTTTTTATTAATGTATAATTATTCAATAGTGTTTTCCTCGTTCAACACGACTTCAATATATTATCATGAATGGTTATTCATTGTCAAGCACATAATACATGTTTTTTCTTTAACACTTTGTTTCATTATTTAATTGCGCAACTTGTGTAGCAACGTCTATTAATATAACAAGTTTATTAATATTGGTCAATAGAAAAGCAACTTTTTTTCTTTTTTTAGCGAATCTTTTAGTTAAATGAATCCAGATCGCATTGATAGAGATGAAAATCTTTTTTTTCACCATCTGCTATCCTATCTACTTTCTTTCCAACAAAAGTAAATCCGGCATTTTGATATAAGGCATTTAAGTAAGCATTATCTGCTATGCAGTCTAGACGTATTGCTGAATTCCCTTTATTTTTAGCATAGTGTTTTGCTTCAAATAGGAGTTGCTTTGCTATACCTTGATTTGAAAAATTGCGTTGAACGGTTAGGCGATGCAAATACAGATAGTCATCACTTGAATCTTTACCCCAAAATTCTTCATCCCATTCACTTTGTTGATTCCATAAAACAAATAGTCCAGCTACTTGATCGCCTATTTTACCTATAAAAACTTCTCCGCGTTCAATAGCTTGCGCAGTATTGTGTCTATCTTCACCTTTTAAAATCCCACTCCATTGATTTGAGCCTTTTGCTTGTAACCACTGCGCAGCTTGTTTTAGTATATCTTTAATCACTGATTCATCGTTTAGCCCAGCTTTTTCCACAACTAACTTTCTAATCATAATTTTCACTTCCAATCTATTATATAGTAGTAAGTCTCTTCTCTTCAATTAAAAAAACAAAAGAATCCTGATTATCGGTGCAGTCAAAGCAAGCAATGACTAACTTAATTATTGCTTGCTTCGGCTGCACGTTGTCAGGATCTAGATTGATTGATTGGTCTATAGACGTGCGTTTAATTCTTTTGCTAATTCTTCAAAGCCAGGCTTACCTAATAAAGCAAACATATTCTTTTTATAAGCTTCTACTCCTGGTTGATCAAATGGATTTACACCATTTAAATATCCAGAAATACCGACTGCTATTTCGAAGAAGTACATCAAGTAGCCTAAAGTGTATGCATCCGTTTCAGGAATCGTTACCAGTAAATTAGGTACATCTCCATCAGTATGAGCCAGTAAAGTTCCTTGGAAAGCTTTCGTATTAACAAAGTCAATTTCTTTGCCTTGTAAATAACCTAATCCATCTAAGTCATCAGCTGTCGTTGGAATAACCAACGTGTGTTTGGCTTTATTCACTTTAATGATTGTTTCAAAGATATTTCTTTGTCCGTCTTGAATGGTTTGACCGACAGAATGTAAATCAGTAGAGAAATTGGCACTTGCTGGGAAAATACCTTTTTGATCTTTTCCTTCTGATTCGCCAAATAACTGTTTCCACCACTCTGAGAAGTACTGTAAGTTCGGTTCGTAATTCACCAATATCTCAGTTGTCTTGCCTTTACGATAAAGTGCGTTACGAATAGCTGCATATTGATACGCTTCGTTTTCTTCTAATTTATCGCTACTAAAAGCATCTACTGCGTCTGCTGCACCTTGCATCAAAGCATCAATATCTGCTCCACTTGCTGCAATAGGCAATAAACCTACCGCTGTTAAGACTGAAAAACGTCCGCCGATATCGTCTGGAATAATGAATGATTCATATCCTTGTGCATTAGCTTCTTCTTTTAAAGCACCTTTTGCTTTATCTGTTGTTGCATAAATTCGTTTTATAGCTTCGTCTTTGCCATATTTCTTTTCTAACATTTCTTTGAAAATACGAAACGCAATTGCTGGCTCTGTTGTTGTACCTGATTTTGAAATGATATTAACAGAAAAATCTTTGTCTCCAATAACATCAATCAAATCACTTAGATAGGTTGAACTAATACTATTGCCCGCAAAGAAAACTTGTGGCTGTTTTCTATCTTCTTTAGGAAGAACGTTATAGAATGAGTGATTTAAAAAGTCTAGTGCTGCTTTAGCACCTAGGTATGATCCACCGATACCAATAACCACTAAAACTTCTGAATCATTCTGGATTTTTTCTGCTGCAGCTTTGATACGAGAAAATTCTTCTTTATCGTAATTTTTAGGCAAGTCAATCCAACCTAAATAGTCACTTCCTGCACCTGTTCCCTTACGTAACATTTGATCCGCAGTAGTCACTTGCTGTTGCATATTTGAAATTTCATGTGCTTGAACAAATTTGTCGATTTTTGAATAGTCAAATTTAATGTGTCCCATGTAAATCCCTCCATCATTTTATGTATTTATAAATGCCTGCTTGCTTCATTTATGATACTTTCTTAACTTTAGTAGTTTTTTATAAAAATAGCAAGAAAATAGCAAGAAAAAAACAACATGATTTAGCGTAGCATGCTGTTTTTTATTCTTATTTTAAAATTGTGGAACACCAGTAATTTCCCACTCTTCAAGAGCTTCTGTTAAAGTCGCTGACTGAACAAAAGAGAGATGTGCTAAATTTTCTTTTAAAATCGTGCTTACTTGTATCTCTTTGTTTGCAACTTCGAAGACAAATAAGGGAATATTCATTCCGTTAACAACTGCATTCGTTAATTCAAATAAGTTTAGATGTTGGATATCAATAGCTAACTGTTTTTTTAATTCTTCTAAAATACTCGCCAGCCCTGTCTGTGTGTCAAGAATCTGAGTTACTGGAAAGGAAATTTTTTCATTTTCTTCCTTCACTAGAAATACGTATTTACCTTCTGGGTTATGCGTCATTATAGTTCCAGCTACCCGTTGTTTTTCTGTCATTTCCGAACACCTCACGCTTAAGTTTTTAAATCCAATTAGTCACTAGTTGAATTTTTAATACAGCACAAAAAACAAATAAATCTTACTCAGTTTATTTGTCTTGCTTCATCATCCTTAGCTTCTTTGATCCAATGCGGCATTAGCTCACGAATCGTATCAAACCCATCACGATCCGTTTTTTCTTGACGATATTTTCTTTTTTTAGAATGGTACTGGAAATGATTTTGCTCTTCTAGTGCTCTTAATGACAGGCTAATTTTCTTTGTATACTCATCAATATCTAAAATTACAATATCCATTGTGTCTCCAACAGTTAGCACATCATTTAGATTTTTAACGTACCCATGCGTGCATTCGGAGATATGAATTAATCCTTGAGTCTCTTTATCCAAAGAAACAAATGCACCATAAGGTTGAATACCTGTTATTCTCCCTTTAACTATCATTCCAATTTTATAATCCACCCGATCACCTCATTTTTAATACCGTTATAAAAACCTTCTACTTCTTTGCTTCTTAATTGTATCATAACGATAAAATTTATGAAAATAGTATTCGCTTTCAAAGCCTGATTCTTTTTTTCTGAAAGATAAATAGTTATGGGATCGCTATCTCTATTAACGTATACTAGAACAGAGATGAACAAATTTAGTTTATTACAAGACAAGGGGAGTGTTTATATGGACTATTCGTTTGATGACGTTATCGACCGTAAAGACAGTTTAGGACTTAAATGGAATAATTTAGATGAACGATTCGGTTGTGAAGAAGTTTTACCTATGTGGGTAGCCGATATGGACTTTTCTAGTCCACAACCCATACTTGATTCATTAAAAGAGGTTCTTGATACTCGTGTTTTAGGCTACACTTCTCCTCCTGATACTCTTTATGATGCTATTATTCACTGGCAAAAAGAACATCATCAAATGGAGTTAACAAAAGACGCTATTTTGTTTGCACCCGGGGTTGTCCCTAGTATTGCCGTTATTATTCAAGCGCTAACCAACGAACAAGACGCTATTATGATTCACGATCCTGTTTACACACCTTTTTCAGCTATGATCGAATTAAACAAACGCCGCTGTGTTCGTTCTACACTATTGTTGGAGAACAACCAATTTAAAATGGATTTCGAAGACATCGAAAAGAAACTAGTTGAAGAAGAAGTGAAGCTATTTGTTTTATGTAATCCTCAAAATCCAGGTGGACGTGTTTGGTCTAAACAAGAACTCTTAACTTTAGCTGAACTCTGTAAAAAATACCACGTACTCATTATTAGTGATGAAATACATGCCGACTTAATTTTTTCACCTTTCCAATTTACGTCTTTAGTTACTTTAGATCCAAGTTACCAAGATTTTGTTTTAACCCTTTCTGCTGCAACTAAGACATTTAATATAGCAGGTGTAAAATTAGCTATGATTTTTGCCCACAACCCAACACTCTACAAACAAATTCATCTTTACCAAGAAGCTATTGAACACAGTTGCTTAAATACGTTTGGCTATGTTGCAACAGAGACTGCTTTTGCTAAATGCGGCCCTTGGTTAGAACAATTGATGGCAACGCTTGAGGAAAATCTGGCAATGGTTTGTCACTTTTTTGATACACAACTGCCTGATGTACCCTACATGAAACCACAAGGAACCTATTTATTTTGGTTTGATTGCTCTAGTCTTGGTTTAACAGACGAAGAATTGATGAATCACTTTATCCATGTAGGCAAAATCGCCTTAAACGCTGGTGCAGACTACGGTCCAGGAGGCTCACAGTATATGCGCTTAAATTTTGCAACTCCAAAAGTACTTCTCGAAGAAGGGCTAAAACGAATTAAAGTGGCTTTCCAACAGTAAAAATAAAAACGGACTCGATAAAGGAACACTTCAAAAGTGGCTTTTATCGAGTCCGTTTATTTACTCACTTAGCTAATTGTTTTGCTGCTAACAACAAACAGCCCGTAATCCCAGCATTATCTCCTAAAGCTGGCGGAACAATGTATTCTTCTAGTGGTGGCAATTCGACATAGCCGCCCATTAGTTTTTCAAATTCTTGGCGGATTAATGGGAAAAGTTGTGCTTGCTTCATAACCCCTCCACCTAAGACGATTCTTTCAGGACTTACAATTAATGTATAATTTACCAATGCTTGAGCAATATAGTAAGCTTCCATTTCCCAAACAGCTGGATCATCAGCTAATTCATGACCTTTTTTTCCATATCTTTGCTCAATAGCTGGACCTGCTGCAATACCTTCTAGGCAATTTCCATGGTAAGGACACGTTCCTTTAAACGTTTCATCTGGATGCAAACGAACCATAATATGTCCCATTTCTGGATGACTATATCCAGATAATAACTCTCCATTCACAACTGCTCCGCCACCAATACCCGTACCAACTGTTAGATAAACGCAACTCGAAAGGCCCATGGCTGCTCCTTTTTTCACCTCTCCTAATGCTGCTGCATTAACATCTGTTGTCCATCCTACAGGTATAGCGTATCTTTTTTTGACAGCTCCCAAAAAATCAACATTTTTCCAAGCTGTTTTAGGCGTTGTTGTTACGTATCCATAAGTTGGTGAGGTTAGATTAACATCTATTGGACCAAATGACCCAATGCCTATCGCTGCTAACTCGAACGAATCAAAATAATTAAACACGTGTTCCAGTGTTTCTTCAGGCGTTGTTGTTGGAATACTAATCTTCTCTTTTAATTCTCCTTGTTCATCACTTATTGCGCAAACAAATTTTGTTCCACCTGCTTCAATTGCACCATAAATCATTCATTAAACAGTCCCTTCTCACTTTTATTTTCTCTTCTATTGTAGCATAAGTCCTAAAAAATGAGGGCGTTTACAGTTAACCTAGCAAAAAAATAAAGCAAAAAGAGTCTTTGTGTTTTAGTGGTACCTTTTCTTTAACTGCTTATAGAATTATCGAGCGAGAATCCTCCAAATAGTGTATACTATCCTCATCTACTAATTTTCTACACTGATTCTTTACCATTGGAGGTTTCACTGTTGCCTATAAAACGAACTGTCCTAACCATTTTAATCTTTATTGCTCTTGACCGACTTTTAAGTCCTACTGTAGGACTCCTCTTTCCAATTAACGCCTTGGGGGTTCTTTTTAGTTTTCTCTATTGGTTCTCATTGCTCTTTATTTCTTACAGATCTGCTTGTTATTTTACTGAATCAAAATAAAAAAAACTCATCGCACCTCATGCGACGAGTTTTTTTTGTTTTGAACTTAAGCTAATTCGATTGTCTCGATTACAACATCATTAACGGGTTTGTCTTGAGGGCCACGTTTAACGTTTTGAATAGACTCAACCACGTCCATGCCTTCGATTACTTGGCCAAAAACAGTGTGTTTAGAGTCCAACCAAGGTGTGCCATCTGGAGCTGTCACGATAAAGAATTGGCTTCCGTTTGTGTTAGGTCCAGCATTAGCCATTGAAAGTGTACCGTACAAGTTAAAAACTTCTGTTGAAAATTCATCTTCAAAAGAATCTCCCCATAAGCTTTCTCCACCCATTCCAGTACCTGATGGGTCGCCACCTTGAATCATGAATTCAGGAATGACACGGTGAAAAATAACGCCATCGTAAAAGCCTTTTTTTGCTAAGCCTAAAAAGTTTTCAACTGTTTTAGGAGCTATCTCTGGGAAAAGTTTAATTTTAACGTCACCCATTGTTGTTTTTATTGTTGCTACTTTTTCGTTGTCTGCTACTTCTTTTGATAATTGAGAAAATTGAGTCATGTTGTATCCTCCTTATTTTTACTTACTTCTTAATCATACTTAACAATTTGCATTTTTACCAATGATTTTATTCAAATACAGGAACTAATTTTAATCTTCTTTCTATACTTACCATTTTAAACCTCATTTAGAATCAAAAAAAATGATTTTTTAATTCTTTTAACTTAAGCATACTCTATTTTCATGGTATGATAGAGAAAATAAAAAAGCTTTACTTAAAAAAGGTGGTACATTATGGCAATTTTATCTAATTTTCCTCTTATCGCTGCTGTAACCGCGATTATCTTTGCACAGTTGATTAAAATTCCAGTTGCCTTTCTTTTACAACGGAAAACTACTTGGGGATTAGCCACTTCAACTGGCGGTATGCCTAGTTCTCACTCGGCATCTGTGACGGCTTTAATCACGGCATTAGCTCTTCAAGAAGGAGTTCGTTCGCCTTTTGTAGCGATTGCAAGTACATTTGGTATGATTGTTATGTTTGATTCAATGGGTGTTCGTAGACAAAGTGGCGAACAAGGAATCTTACTGAACCATTTAATCATTGATTTTCAAAATCTCAGCAGCAAAGTTTTAAGAATTTCCCAAGAACCGGATAGCAGACAACCCCTACAAAAAGAAACTCATTTGAAAGAATACTTAGGCCATAAACCAATTGAAGTCTTTTTTGGAATTTTGACAGGTATTGGTGTTGCCTTTGCTGTTAGAACTATTTTACAAAGTATCGGATTCTAAAAAAATGTCGTTTGGTCTGATACCATCTTAAAACATCTTTTAGTGGACTAGTGGTAGTCTTCCTAATAAAGATGTTTTTATTTGTATCTGAGAGTATTGAATCCAAAAAAATTCACGTTATACTAAAATACACCTGATAGACTTATTACTAGATGGAGGAATAACCTTGAAAACAACTGAAGAATTATTTGACATCACCATTATTGGTGGTGGCCCTACAGGCATGTTTGCAGCTTTTTATGGCGGCATGCGAAATGCAAAAGTCAAAATCATCGAAAGTCTGCCCCAACTTGGTGGTCAGTTATCTATGCTTTATCCTGAAAAAGACATCTATGATATTGCTGCTATGCCCGTCATTGGTGCCCAGGAATTAATTGACAACCTAACTGTTCAAATGTCTCGCTTCGATCAAACCATCTGCTTGGAAGAAGAAGTACTGGCTGTCAAAAAAAACCATGATGGGATTTTTGAATTACACACTAATAAAGCTACTCATTATTCAAAAGCCATTATTATCACCGCTGGAAATGGTGCGTTTCAACCGCGACGTTTAGAAATTGAGCAGGCGGAAAAATATGAAGGCAAAACTCTTCACTACTACGTGAATAATATTGAACAGTTTAAAAACCGAACCGTTGCTATTTGTGGGGGCGGAGACTCCGCTGTTGATTGGGCCTTAGCGCTAGAGCCTATCGCTAAAAAAGTTTACCTCATTCATCGTCGCACTAAATTCAGAGCACTGGAACACAGTGTTTCTTTGCTTGAAAAATCCAGTGTTGAAATAAAGACCCCCTTTGTTCCTGAGTCTCTAAGTGGGACTGATAGCTCTTTAAGCCACGTCACTTTGAAAGAAGTCCGTGGAGACCAAGAAAAAATACTAGCAATTGATGATTTTCTCGTTAATTATGGTTTTACCTCTTCTATTGGACCTATGAAGAATTGGGGTTTTGACGTAACACATAACGAAATCGTTGTGAACACAAAAATGGAAACCACTGTTCCTGGTATTTATGCTGCTGGTGATATCTGTACTTACGATGGTAAAATAAAACTCATTGCAACCGGATTCGGTGAAGCTCCTACAGCTATTAATAATGCTATGAGTTACATCAATCCAAACGAACGTGCTCAACCCATGCACAGTACGAGTTTATTTTAAAAGACACTTTGTCCAACTATTTCCTTTCGTTACGGTATAATGGATTTACTGATTATAGGAGGTTTTATCACATGGTAAAAGAAAGTGAAGGATTGCATCAAAAGGCACTTAGCTTGATTAAAGAACGTGGAGTAGAATTAACGGATATAGCAGATTTGGTTTTATTTTTACAAACACCTTATATAAAAGGCTTAACTCAAGAAGAATGTTTACTTAACGTTGAAGCTGTCTTATCTAAACGTGAAGTTCAAAATACCATTTTAACAGGGATTCAATTAGACATTCTAGCGGAGCAAAACCAATTAATGGAGCCTTTGCAAAGTATCATTTCAAATGATGAAGGACTTTATGGAATTGATGAAATTTTAGCTCTGTCAATCGTTAATGTCTACGGGTCAATTGGATTTACAAATTATGGGTATATCGACAAAATAAAGCCCGGTATTTTAGCTAAACTAAATAGTCATGAAGGAGATAACATCCATACTTTCATGGATGATATCGTCGGAGCTATCGCAGCTGCAGCTGCAAGTAGACTAGCTCACGCCAATCCATCAAAAAGTGACCTAGTAAAATAATCTGCGACGAACGCTATTTAACGATAAAAAAGAAAGAACTCTTACCTAAAGAGTCCTAACACACCATTCGCATCAGATTCATTTTGCAAAAAAAACAGTAAGCACCTCCTCTTAAGGTAGAGGGTGCTTACTGTTTTTTTATCTTTTTTTAAAGGCTAATCGTTTAGTAGTAAAATAGCCGATTGCCATCGCTAACTCTATCAAAGAAAAAGCTAAAATAAAACAATGCATAAAGAATGCTTCTGGTAAAGCCAATATGATAGGATCCGTTGAAGGGTTAAATAACCAAGCATCATTGTTAAAAAACAATTCATGAAAGGCAATAAATAAGGCATCAAAATTTAAAGCTACAATAACTAAAACAACAAAGGGCATAATCATTCCCCATTGAAATGGGCGAATAAGTTTCCATGTCTGTTTCGTGCGTTTAATGTATCTCAAATAAAGGAACGTTCCGATTGTTGATAGACTAGCTACACTATAATTTAATAAAAATAATCGCTTTACTTCATAGAAATGAAAAAGACCATCTTCTGAACTAGGAAAGTCTGGCATCACTAATTCTGAGACCCAAGGCTTGTTTAAGTAGTCCAATAAAATAGAGTAGTTATCCATAATCGTTTCTTTGCTGAAGCCAAGTGATTCAGGAATAGCAAAATAAGTAACATCAAATGCATATAGTGGAGTGAAATTGATTGTAAAGGCAATAGCTAACGTTAGAATACATAAAAACAAACTGATTAAACCAAAAAAGTGACTAGCTGTCTTTTTCATCTTATCGTCCACTCATCTAACGAACGGATACTATGCGTAGGTTTTTTCATATCTACTGTTAAATCTTCTGGCTTCGTAAAACCAGTATAAACCAGTAGGGTATCAATATTATTTTGAATACCAGCTAAAATATCTGTTTCGTAATTATCACCGACCATGACAACTTCCTCTTTTTTCAATCCAATTACTTCCACTGCTTCATCCATAATAATCGACTCAGGTTTCCCAATAAATGTAGGCTCTACTCGAGTTGCAGCAACAACCAATGCTACTAATGAGCCGGCACCGGGGACCATGCCTTTTTCACTTGGTCTATTCGTGTCTTTATTTGTCGCGATAAATTGAGCTCCTTTTTGAATAGCTAACGTTGCTATTTCAAAATCAGTGTACGTCACTTGACGGTCTAAAGCTACAACGACGAAATCAGGATTTTCTTTGTCTTCTATAAAATCGGCTTTAGCTAAAGCATCTTTTAAACCTGTTTCTCCAATAGTAAAAACTTTATTGCCTTTATTTAATTTTTTCATATACTTAGCCGTTGCCAAAGAACTTGTATAGACCTGCTCTTCTTTTACAACTATATCAAAATTTGTTTGCAAATTGTCTCTTACTTCTTTTTGTGTTTGCGTCGCATTATTCGTAACAAATAAAAAGGGGATGTGTTTATCTTGTAATCGTTTGATAAATCTTTTTGCTGCAAGAATAGGTTCTGTTCCATTGTACATTGTTCCATCTAAATCAATTAAATAGCCTTTGTAATCCATACTTATTCCGTCAACTCCTATTCTTTTTCTTGTTCTGTTTCACTTGGTTTGCGTCGGATACTGAAATGACGCTTACCACTGGTCTCATTCGTTGGTTTAAACGTTTCACTTTCTTGCGCTTGTTTTTTCTCAATAGGCGTTGTCTTTACTTCTTTTTTAACAAAATCGCGTTTTGGTCTCGGTTTTGTTTTAGGCCTTGAAGAAACTTGTTTTTTTCCTTTTTCAACTTCAGCTGGTAGTGTTTGCTCTTTTATTTCTTGTTTTTGATTCGTTGCATTTTTACTTTTTTGGTTTCTTTTTCTTCTAATCGGTTTTTCTATTTTTTCTACTGCTTCGTTCTTAGGCTTATTCTTTTTCACTTCTAACCGCTGGACAACAAAATAAGGACAGCCAAAATTACAGTATTCATATAAATAGTCTTCTAAATTATTAATCCTTTGGTCTTGCGGAACTTTTCGGTTGCGATTGTCGTAAAAGCCTTTTAAGCGTAATTGCTCAAATCCCCAGTCCGCCACAATATAGTCATATTTATCAAGAATCTCGCTGTATCTTTCCCCTAAGCGCTCGCCATCAAAAGCCTCTTTGTAGTCTTTGACAATTTCATACTTTGTTCCATCAATCGTTATCATCGTTGCATCTATACGATAAACAAGCTGCTCTATTTTTTCACCCGTTAATTCTGATTCTAGTTGCAACGCTGAACCCAATGCCATTGTTTCTTTCCTTTCACTTGTGCGTTTTCTAGAAGGGATACGCTTTTTACTATGTGATTCTCTTGATGGTTGTTTTCTTATTTTTTTGTGTTCTTCTTCTTTAACCGTTTTTTCATTAGACTTGTTTTCTACTGGTTGTTCTTCTATTTTAGTTGTCTGTTCACTTTGATCACTTTCATTTTCTGGCATCTTTTTCACCTACATTTTCTATTGGTATTTGTTTTTCGTTTATTCGTTAGTGTCTAATCGGAAATTCTTTTTGCAAATACTGTCCTAAAACATTCCTGATAAAATAAGGAAACAACACTTCATTCTTTCCTTTCAACTCTATCGTCGGGAAAAATGGAATATAAAGAAAGTGGTCGACCGTAGCAAAAGTATACATTTCTTCTACTTTGATTTGCTCATCTTGCCAAGTCACTTCGCCTGTTTTTTCATCAAGCTGAATGCCACTATAACAAATCTCACCAAAAATTTCGCCTCTAAACCCCATCCCTTTAATTGGGAAATTACGTAAGAAAAGATGATTTTTATTCATCTCGTACATTAAACGAATCAACTCTTTGCCACTCAATGTACAGCGCATGACTCTAATAGGGTGCGGTAAAATTTGGTGCAACTCATCGTTGGTTACAATCCCTTTACTAATCGGTTGCATGAACAAACCCGCATTCACTATCGCTACGTCTGTTTTAGCATAATCTTTAAGCGCCTCTAAACCAATCTCAACTAAATCAGAGTTCTTTTGCCAACTGACAGATAAATCTTTAGGAACAAAGGCAATTTCTTGTTCGTTTAGAAGTTGATGACCTAACTGTTCATACCCTTTTATCAACTCTTCTTCTCGATCAACCGCTGGCATTTGGCTTGTTTTTGTGACTGTTGCTTGCGCGGAAACTAAGCGAGTCCCTTCGACGTCAAGAGTTACATGGCCAACATATCTTCCAAACTTTCCAGCTGCTGCTAACAGTGTATTGCGTACTCGTTCGCCTTCTGGCAATAAATGATGAGTATGTGAGCCTAAGATGACTTTTATCATTGGGTATTTTTCAGCAATTTCTCGATCTTCAAGAATACCTAAGTGGGACAATAGAATAACCGTATCCACAAGAGGGGTCAATAACTCTAGCATATCGGGTATCACATCATCTGCTTCTTTTACTTTCCAACCAATTGGTTCGTAACTAGTTGGAAAAGGGGCTGTTAAGGCAAATAAGCCGATTTTATGTCCTGTTTCTGTTTGTAAAATATCAAAAGGTTGAGTAAATTTTGGATAGGCAGCCGTTTTCTTGTCCAAAACATTTGATAAAATAACGTTAAAGTTCGCTTCATCGTATAACTGATTCAGCTCTGTTTTTGAACTGCCAATGCCTTCATTGTTTCCAATTGTTACTGCATCGTAATGGACTTCATTCAATAATGTCACATTTGCTTGCCCATTTGTCGCCTCGGTTAGAGGGTGGACTCGATCACATGCGTCTCCAAGATCAAACAAAAAACACGGTTCATTTAACTGAATTTTTTCTTTTTTTTTAGCTCGAAGATAAGCAGAAATTCTTGGCCAATTTTCAAAATGAGAATGGAGATCATTGGTATGATAAATATGAATACGTTCCATAGCTTATTTACCTTCTCTTTCTAAAATATAGATACTTTCAGTATACCAATATTCATAAGATTTCGCTTGAATTTTAGAAAAAAAGCCAATTCTTCTTTTTTTCCTTATTTTTATCTCACAAACCTAAGAGATAAAAGGTTTTTTCGATTAATCTTATCCGCTATAAAAAACTTTCAGTTAATTTTTATTTACAATTCAACTAGTTTAATGCTAATCTTAGGGTTCATAGCTTAACTAAACCAACAGAAAGCGAACAATGCAGCGTATGATGACTACATCATGTCGTTTTGTACTAGATTATTTTTGTACGTCCTTAACTGTATATCTGAAAAGATAAAAGCTATCCAGCTCTGCTGATGGCTATTTTATTTAGTGATTTTTTAGTCTAACTTTTTTTAAAACAGCTGTTTCATCTTAGGATAGGGAGCATAAGAGGAGGGTGAATCCCCACTTAGTCTTCCTCCTTTATTTATCTTCACAAATTGATTAAGGAGTGTGTCTACATGATTGAATTTAAACATGTTGAAAAATATTATGGTGACTTTCATGCATTAAAAAACATTAATTTACATTTCAAAAAAGGGGAAGTCGTTGTAGTCATTGGTCCATCTGGTTCTGGTAAAAGTACCATGTTGCGTTGTATTAATGGTCTAGAAGACATTACAAAAGGCGATTTGACAATCAATGAATACAATATTCATGATAAAAAAACAAACATCACTAAAATCCGAAAAAATGTCGGAATGGTTTTCCAACACTTCAACTTATACCCTCATAAAACAGTGTTAGAAAATATCATGCTTGCACCCATGAAAGTATTGAAACAAACAAAAGAAGAAGCACAAAAGAATGCTGAAAAGCTATTAGATAAGGTCAATATGCTAGATAAAAAAGATTCTTATCCTTCTCAACTTTCAGGTGGGCAACAACAACGGATTGCCATTGCTAGAGGGCTTGCAATGGATCCTAACGTTTTACTATTTGACGAACCAACAAGTGCACTTGATCCTGAAACGATTGAAGATGTGTTAGACGTTATGAAAAAATTAGCTAAAGAAGGCATGACGATGATTGTCGTTACCCACGAAATGGGCTTTGCTCGTGAAGTAGCTGACCGTGTTATTTTTATGGCCGACGGGCAAGTCTTAGAAGACCGTGAAGCCGCTGCTTTTTACGCAGATCCACAAGAACCAAGAGCCAAACAATTTTTAAGCAAAATTATTAATCATTAATCAAAAGGAGGGTGTTTAAATGAAACAAACGTTTAAACCAGCTACTTTACTCCTTTTACTCTTTCCAATACTTCTATTAGCAGCTTGTGGCACAAAAAGCTTGTCTACAGAAGATATTAACGACCGACTAGAAGAAAACCCAGAAATTACTTGGGGAGTGAAAGTAGATACAAGTTTATTTGGATTATATAACATTGAAACAACAGAAATTGAAGGATTTGATATTGATATCGCAAAAGCTTTAACAAAAGAACTTACCGGTGATGCTCAGAATGCTCATTTTGTTGAAGTTACATCGAAAACAAGAATCCCCTTATTAAAGAATGGCAATATTGATGTTATTATCGCTACGATGACCATTAACGAAGAACGTAAAAAACAAGTTGATTTTTCAGATGTTTACTTTGCTGCCGGACAAGCCTTACTCGTTCCAATGAATAGCTCAATCCAAGGTATTGAAGACTTAACTAGTGAAACAACTGTTTTAGCTGTTAAAGGCTCTACCTCTGCTGTAAATATCAGAAAGTATGCACCTGATGCAACGATTCTTGAATTAGAAAATTATTCTGAAGCTTTTACTGCGATGCAATCTGGCCAAGGTGATGCCATGACTACGGATAATGCTATTCTATTAGGTATCATTGCTAAAAATCCAGACTATCGTTTAGCTGGTGATAACTTTACGGATGAACCTTATGGAATTGCTATCAATAAAGGACAAGAGCCCTTTGTTAAAACGATTAATGCAGCTTTACAAACCATTAAAGAGAATGGAATTTACGATGAAATCTACGCAAAATGGATTCCTAAATTAAATTAATTAGTGTACTTATTTCAATAGATAAAGTGAGGTGTCACCTATGATTCAAATTTTCAATGACAATTCAGGTATTTTGCTTGAAGGGTTTACATTCACCTTATATTCAAGTGTCATTGCCTTATTTTTTAGTTTACTAATCGGTACCTTATTCGCTATCTTTCAAATCTCAACAAATAAAGTCATTAGATTATTAGCTAGTGCTTACGTTGAGTTTTTCAGAAACATCCCTTTACTGATTATCGTGATGTTTTTCTATGTTGTTGTTCCATTGTATTGGTTCCAAATTGATGGATTTACAGCTGGAACAATTGGATTGACAATTTACACGTCTGCTTTTATTGCTGAAACCATCCGAGCAGGTATTTTGAGTGTTCCAAAAGGACAAATGGAAGCTGGTCTTTCAACTGGGTTTACCTATAGCCAAACAATGCGCTACATTGTTTTGCCTCAAGCGGTTAAAATTGTTATTCCGCCTCTTGGCAATCAATTTATCAATCTTGTTAAAAATTCATCTGTATTGGCTATGGTAGCTGGTCTTGATTTAATGTATCAAGGAGACTTGATTGCAAGCACAACGTTTAATACATTTGATACCTATATTTTAATCGGTCTTTTGTATTTAATTATTACTTTGCCATTAACTTACTTAATGGCACACATTGAACGTCGCTTAGCGAGTAACGAGTAGAAGGAGGAAATTCATTTGAACTTTGTAGAGGCTTTATCATGGGTCAACATCCGCTTCTTGTTGGATGGACTCCTAGTTACCGTGGAAGTTGCGGTTCTTTCCATTATTTTCAGTTTTATTATTGGCAGTTTGTTAGGCTTAGTTCGTTACTTGAAGATCCCCGTCGCTTCAAAGCTAGTCGGGTTACTCATTGACTTAATTCGAAACTTACCGCTTTTATTGATTATCTTTTTCACCTACTTTGCTTTGCCACAAATTGGCATTCGCTTAGATATTTTTTGGTCGGCGATTGCTGCCATGACTATTTTTGAGTCAGCTATGCTTTCTGAAATTATCCGTGCTGGACTAAACTCCGTACCTAAAGGGCAAACAGAAGCCGGTCTTTCAACTGGATTAACGTATAGTCAAACGTTGTTGTATCTTATTATTCCACAGGCCTTTAAAGCGATGGTTCCACCTATTTTAAGTCAATTCATTTCACTAATTAAAGATACGTCCTTAGCTATCATCATCTCGCTTCCTGAGATTACACATAATGCTAAAATTATTTACGGTCAAAACACAAACTATGTTATTCCAATGTTTGCTGCAATGGCTTTGTTGTATTTCAGTATTTGTTTTGCTTTATCTCGTGTAGTCAAACGATTGAAATTAGGCGTACAAATATAAAAAAAGATTTCAACCAACATGTTTGGTTGAAATTTTTTTTATTTGTTCTCGATTAACTAATATAGGTAGAAACAAATTCCTGTACCACTTGCTTATAGTCTGCTTTATTTTCTTGATAAGACTTTGCATGTGCTGCACGTGGTGAAAGGTACATTTTTTTAGACGACGCATTGGCTTCATATACCTCATCAAGCATTTTTGTTGGAACAAATGTATCCTTTTCCCCATGGATAAATAGCATGGGGACCTTGTTTTTCTTCACTTGGTTCACACTACTCGCCTCACTAAACCAATAATTCGATCGGATTTTGGTGATGAAACTAGTGATTGGCACTAAAGGAAAAGCAGGTAAGTGGTACATTTCTTTCAACTGATGAGCTAATTCACCTGTTACAGAACTATACCCACAGTCTTCCACAATAACTTTAACATTAGTAGGTAAGTGTTCACCACTAACATTCATCACTGTTGCACCACCCATGCTAATACCGAATAAAGCTATTTCAGCGTCTTTACCACTCTTTTCAATCATCAATTCAATCCATTGCAAATAATCTTTTCGCTCATGCCAACCAAATCCAATATAATTCCCTTCACTTTCGCCATGTCCTCTAGCATCTGGCACAAGAACATTGAAGCCCATTTCAGCATACAATTTAGCATACGGAGCCATCTCTTTCAAATTGCCCGTATAGCCATGAGCTAATAGCGCTACCTTTTTAGAATCTGGATTTTCTGCTAAATAAATTGCTGATAAGATCAAGTTATCCGTTGATCGAATCGTAAGAATCTCACGATTGGCGTTCTCGTACCACATTCGCTCCATTCTCCACGGATCATCCAGCGGATAAACACCCGCAACAATCGCTTGTCCGATAAACGCTTTATCATTTAAGGCTACGGCTTTGCGATAAAAGAACTCTCCCGCAACACCTAATCCGATTAGCAACAAAATGACTAGAATACCTAAAATCACTCCTATTGTTTTCCCCACATTTTTCCACTCCTACATCCGTTTACTAGTCTTTTAGTTTTTACAATCCACTCATTCTTTTTTAGTTTAGCTTACTTAGAATTATCTCGTCCATTCTAAGAAGTCTACAATTAGTCGGTCTACTTTAGGATTCTCATGCAACTGAATATGAGATGAATTTTTACCGGTTACAACTTCTTGACGGTAATCCAATTGGTTGGACTGCATTAGATAGCCAATCGCTAAGCCACTACGAACAGAAACTGTCCCATCACTTTCAGAACCATCTTCTATGTCTCCCATGATCGTTAACATTTGCGTGGTAGGTGGATAGTTGTCAATCATAGTTGAAAATTCGCTGTAACGTCCACTACTGACTAATGGACCATTTTGATACAATTCTTCAAGTGTTTGATTTTCATTTCCAACGACAAAATCATTAAAAGGCGCCCCAATAGCAACTAAGCGTTTAATCCTTGGTTGTGTTTGCTCGTTTCCATAAGCAACGGCATACCTAAAACTGCTAACCCCTCCCATTGAATGCCCAACGAGGTTTACTTCAGCTATCTGATAGGTTGTTTTCAAATGAACCAATACGGCTTTAATCCAATCCGCTTGATTCCATTCATTGTCTTTGTTCTCTACGAATAAAACCTGAATAAATGGATTAGAAGAATCGTCTTGCCAATTGCCTGTTTCAAAAATAGTCCCATCTGATTCAACAGTCAGAGTTAACTCCTGTTTACCGTAATGTTCCTTTTCAAAACGGATCAACATCTCATTGAACGTAAAGTCTGTTCCGCCGTATCCATGAATAAAAAGGGTCGGTACGATAGCTTGATCTCTAGGATCTGACTCAGATTTTTCACTGCTCAATTCTTGCTCTTGAATTACCTTGCTTGATGTTGGTTCACTTGCTGGCTGACTATCATCAACGGATTCCATCCGTTTTTTATTTCCACACCCTACTAGTAATACGATGAATAAGGTTGCTATAAATGAAACTAAAACCAATCGCTTCACTTTTATTTCCTCCCAACATGACTCACACTTATCTGTACTTTCTTTTCTTACACTCATTATAACCCACCAATGGATTCTTCACCCTTTTAAATAGACAAGTCTGACAAAAATACGACCTCACTCAGGCGTTTTCAACGCTAGATGACCAGTTCACGCCCTCTAGTCCGCCACTCAGCCGTTTTTGGCTTGGTTTGGACAAGTGAAGTAGTTGGATGTCTGAACTGGTCCGTTCCATCGCTTACATCTAGAGTAGAGTAGTAAACAGACTTCATCGCTTCAAAATAGACAAGTGAATCAAAACTATTACCCCACTCAGGCGTTTTCAACGCATAAATGACCAGTTCACTCCCTCTAGTCCATCAATCGGTCGTTTTTGTTTTGGTTTGGACAAGTGAAGTAGTTGGATGTTTGAACTGATCCGTTCCATCGCTTAAATCTAGAGTAGAGCAGTAAAAAAGCTTTTTAAGTATCAAAACTTAAAAAGCCTTTGTTTTAAACAAATGGGTAATTAAAGGGTTTCAATCACTTGGATATCTTCTGTGGATAAATTAAAGTCAAACAACTCTAAATTTGATAATTGACGTTGTTTGTTATGGGATTTGGGGATAACCACGACTTTTCTCTGAATTTGATAACGAAGCAATACTTGTCCCCAGTTTTTCCCATACTTATCCCCAATAGCGGTTAGCTTAGCTCGTTGTTCCTCAGTTAATCTACTTAATGGTCCCCAAGCCTCTGGTACAATTGCTTGATCTTTTAAATAATCAATTAATTCATTGTTCCAATTAGATGGATTAGATTCAATCTGATTAACCGCTGGTTGAATTCTAGTATAAGCTTTCATCTCTTCTAATAATTTAATAGAAAAGTTAGATACACCAATCGACTTAATTTTTCCTGCATCAACGAATGACTCCAGTACTTGCCATGCTCTCTTTAGCGTTTTTTTGTCTTCAATTGGCTGATGGATTAAGTATAAATCAATGTAGTCTGTTTGTAAGTTTTCTAGGCTCTTCAATAAAGCTTGTTCAACCACTTCTTTAGACCCAACATACTCATCAAGCTCAGGAATTTTTGTTGTTAAGTAAAACTCTTTACGAGCAATGCCACTGTCTTTAATCGTTTGGCCTACACCTGCTTCATTTCGATAATAAATAGCCGTATCAATTAAACGATAACCAGCCTGGATTGCTGATTCTAATGCACTAAAATCATCATTCAACTCGCCTTTGTACTTATTTTCTACTTTTCCGTACGTATTCGTTCCCGTTCCGACTAGTGGTATGTTTGTTCCATTTGTTAACGTAACTGTTTCCATTATTTCCATCTCCTTTAGTATATGATTATGCAAATCGATTACCTTTATAGTAGAGATTTCTACCTATACAAGTCAAGTTAGAGGATTACTTTTAAAAAATAAAAAAAGCCAAAAGCACGATTAAACGCACTTTTGACTTTTTTTAGTCAGTCAATGTTGCTGGCTTAAGTTTTTTGATCCCAATATTTGTATAACCGCTTATTACGGTTAAAATTGGCGAAAATAAACAAAAGAAGGTGTATGGTAAATACGTTAACGTTGGAACACCTAAAGCAGTTGAGATGAAGACACCACTAACGCCCCATGGAATTAACGAATTCATCACTGCACCCGCATCTTCCAAGACACGTGAAAGAGCTAATGGGGATAATCCCATCTTTTTGTATGTTTTCTTAAAGGCATTTCCCGGCAAAACAATTGCTAAATACTGTTCACCAACTAAAGCATTTACCCCGATAGCAGATAAGGCTGTAACTAGAATTAGATTTCCTATGGATAAATGCGCATTAGAAATTGGCGCCATGACCGTATCGATAATCTTAAATTCCATCAACAAACCGCCTAAAGCAAGAGCTAAAATAATCAATGAAATAGACCACATCATACTTTGAACTCCACCCCTTGACAGCAGCGCATCAATTATTTCGTTGCCTGTTGTTGAAACATATCCTTCTTGAATGTAACTAGACATCTGCGAAAGGCTAACTTTTGGCGAATGAATGTTTAACAATCCAATCGATACAGCAATGTTAATCAAGAGTGTCGGGATGGCTGGAATTCTTTTCCATGAACTAATGAAAATAAGAACAATTGGGATAGCTGCTAACCAGCTTACTGTAAAATTTGTTTCTATCACCTTTGTTAACCCAGCAACTTGATTCGTTGTTGCCAGTTGCTTGTTCATGCCAAGAAACAAAAACAATAAAGCGGATAGAATCAAGCTCGGAATCGTTGTCCACATTAAGTTCTTTATGTGTTTAAATAAATCTACCTCAGCTACTGCTGCGGATAAATTTGTACTGTCAGATAAAGGAGACATCTTATCTCCAAAAACACTCCCTGACACAATCGCTCCCGCTACTAAACCAGGAGCAAAGCCCATAGCTGTTCCCATCCCTAAGAAAGCTAATCCGATGGTAGAAACTGTCGTAAAGGCTGAGCCAATCGACGTACCCACTACGGCACAAATTAAAAAGACAGATGGAATAAAGAAACTAGGATTTAGTAACTTAAATCCAACGACCATCATCGAAGGAATAATCCCTGAAGCAATCCAAATGGCAATCAAGGCACCAATTAGAATGAAAATAATCATTGGAATAATACCAGTCTTCACACCTTTTTGAATGCCTTCATGAATCTCTTCCCAGCTATGTTTACGAAACCTTCCCCAGATAATTAGCACAGTAATGGCTAATAATAAAGGTGTTTGTGGATCCAAATTAAATTTAATAATACTGACACCGATCATAATTAATAATAAAAATAGTAAAGCAAAACTTTCTCGTATTGACAATTTCTTCATTTTCTACACTCCTAATTTTTATAGTGATGAGGTAAAATGAGTCATACGATAATAGGTAATGCCTCCAGTTGTTTTACATAAAAACATTGCCCATACTTCCTTTCTTTCCTCTATGTAGTCATTTCTTTTACTGTATTCGTAGAAAAAACTATTCCACTTAGTATGGACTACCCACACAAGATTGTCAAAGCTATCTTTTCACAAAAAAAGACTAGCACAAAATTTATTTTTTTACATTAGGTAAGGTTATCAACAGTTTTTACGAAAATCTGTTGATAACCAAAAGGACTTAAGATTAGTTAAATCAAAAGTTACCCACAAAGTTAGTCACAATCTTTAATCAGATAAAATATTTTAAACTAGCAAAAATCTCACAAAAAATAAGACTATTTTTTTGACTGACGTAGAATCATTAGTTAGATTCTCTTTAAACAAAGAAAGTAGCTTTCTGATTCGTTGTCACCAATTCTTAGCTAATGCAAAAAACTTAGCCTGTTTGTAATGATGAATAACTGTTGAATGATTAAAAACTTTACCATTAGAAAGAAAGACGGTTTCTTCTGTAACCATTGATGGATCTGCTTCTTCTAATTCAAGATACTCACTATTTATTTTAGAAAGTTTCTCAACAAAAATATACTTATCAGCAAAACCAATCGTTAGTTTCAAATCATTTTCAATATAATTATAAATAGAATCTTCTGCGATTTCTTTTCCAATATATGGAATAATATCTTTATTGAAATAACTGTACTCAACTGAAAAGGGTTGGTCCTCAACGTAACGAATACGATTAATAAAATAGATTGGCGTTCCTAGTTCACATTGAAGCCCCTTACTAATTTCTTCATCTGCTATACCTTGTTCCAATGCGATTTTTTATAGAGGCAAAAAAAATAAGCCCAAAACTCTTCAAATAAAAAAAAGGTTGAGGACTTATGGTGTTATCTATTAATTACCTTATATATTTAACTCAGTTTGAATAGGTTTTCTAGTTAACTCATTTTCAGGCGTTATTTCTTTAATTCTATAACCTATTCTTTCAATTATACCAGTAACAAGTGCATTACCCATACAAAAATATCTCATTCTATCTGGCATTCCATTAGTCCAGTCATCTTGAAAACCGTTTAATCTTTCGCATTCAATAGGGGTTAATACTCTAAATCTTCCATTGACATTAATAAAGTGAGTACTTCTATTTATTGAACTCTCACTAGTTAACATCGTACGACCTGGTTTAGTTAAATCATCTGTTTCTGACATACTTCCTTCTGAAAAAGTATAGCTATGACCATCTTTTGAAGTACGCTCTATCTTTTTTGGGCCTCTCAGATATTTAAATTTCTCAACTTTTTCTTCTTTTACATAATACTTTTCATCTACATCTTCTTCTGGTTCTAAAATTTCGCCTAACGTTATCGGTTTTTCGTACACCGGTTTAGTTTCAATAGATAAATACTTACCATTTCTCATAATTCCAGAGTTATATAGTGTAGCAGAATAATCATCTGAAACTTCTACAATATCATTCGAAATAGTCCCTTCAATTATTCTGTTTTTAACACTATCTTTTTCAACAGGAAACTGCTCAGCAAAAAATCCTTTTGATAATAATAAATCAGTATCAGCAATAGTCATTTGTTTTTTATAAAAATTTTCATCATTTCGATAAGCAAAGATGAAAATCCGCCTTCTTCTTTGTGCTAATCCATATTCAGCAGCATTGATAACTCTCCACTCAACTGAATAACCAAGTTTATTGAAAGCAGATAACATAATTAAAAAATCTCTACCTCTTTGTTTTACTGGAGATTTTAACAAACGATCAACATTTTCCAAAAGTACGTAATTTGGAAGTGAAAGTCTAATCACTCTTATGATATCCCAAAATAGAACACCTTTTTTTCCAGCAATACCTAAACCTCCTGATAAACTTCTAGCTACTGAGTAATCTTGACAAGGGAATCCTCCGACTAATAAATTTATATTGTTATTTTCAAAAAACTCATCAGGAATAGTTGAGATATCTTCGTTAATATTTTGACTATCAGGAAAATGGGAATTATAACTATCAAACGCATCTTGCGCTTTACGTCCTGGTTCCCATTGGTTAGCCCATTTAGTTACAAAAAAATTAGAATCGGCTCGTTCTAATCCAACTCTAAACCCACCAACGCCAGCAAAGAGTTCAAGTACATTAAGTGAATTTTTATTTTCCATAAAATAACGAACATCCTTTCGAATTTACTATCAATTTTTATTATACACTAAAAATATACAAAGATCAAGATCAATTTTATTATTTATGTTAAAATAACAGTAAATCTTATACTAGGAATAGGAGGAAAAAATAAATGTATTTCACAGAAAAAGAGTTAATAGATAAGGCTAATGAAGCTAAAGGAAAATCTTTCTCTGAAATTGATATTTATAATAGACTAGATAAAACGACAAAGGGCCAATTTGGTCACGTTATTGAAGAAAGTTTATTTGGTTATGATATAAATTCAAAAGCTGGACCAGACTTTGAAGAATTAGATATTGAATTAAAAGTGACACCTATTAAAATAAACAAAAATAAAACTTTTTCATCAAAAGAACGTCTTGTCTTAAATATCATTGACTATATGACTGAACCTTATGCTAGTTTTAATCATTCTAGTTTTTGGCATAAAAATAAAAAATTATTATTAATGTTTTATTTATGGCTTCCTGAAATAAATAGCAAAGATTACAAAATCATTGATAGTTTTATTTATACATATCCTGAAGAAGACTTGGAAATTATAAAGCACGATTGGCAAATTATAGTAAATAAAATTATAGCTGGAAAAGCACACGAACTTTCTGAAGGAGATACGTTTTATTTAGGAGCCTGTACAAAAGGCGCTAATAGTAAGAGTATGCGATCACAACCCTTTTCTGAAGTGCTCGCCAAACAACGTGCTTATTCTTTGAAACAATCTTATATGACTACCTTAGTAAGAAAACAGTTAGCTGGAAATAAACTTATTAAAATAGCTTCTTTTGATAAGTTAAAAGATAATACACTTGAAGAACTAATTGAATTAAAGTTTTCTCCCTATTACAGTAAAAGCTTATCTCAACTTTCGAAAGAACTTAATATCAAAATAAATAAATCCAGTAAATCCTATATTCCTCAATTTATTAGTACCATACTAGGGATTAGAGGGACAAAACTAAATGATATAGAAGAATTTGCTAAAGCAGATATAAAATTCAAAACTATTCGCATAGAGCCAAATGGAAAACCTCAAGAAAGTATGTCATTTGAAAAAATTGATTTTAACGAGTGGCAAAAAGAAATTAAATGGGAAGATAGTTTTTTATACAACCGATTCGATAAATCAAAAATTTTATTTATTGTTTTAGAATATAAAGAAAGCAAAAAAAGCAATCCAAATAGACTACTCTACTTTAAAAAAGTTAAATTATGGAATATGCCTTCAACGATATTGGATAATGAGGTGAAAAATCTTTGGCTAGAAACAAAAAAGATATTAGAAGAAGGAATCAAGATAGAACACTGCATAAGGGGTTCTAAAGTCGTAGAAAGGAATAATCTTCCAAAATCTACTTTTAACGGTGTAGCACATATTAGACCGAAAGCTAGAGATGGGCAAGATAAGTATCTTTTAAATGATGGCCAAAAAATTACTAAGCAGTGCTTTTGGTTAAATAGTAGTTATGTAGCAGAAATTTTAAATGATTAAATAGTCATAGATGAAAAAGGCTATTCCCCAATACACTTAGGGAATAGCTCTCTTTGTTATTATTTTAGTTATTTACATGATTGATTTGTTGCGTTTTAATGAGTTCAACTGTTATTAATTCATCTGAATCTAAGTTTTCATTATGCATATGAATAGCCGTCAATTGATTGTTTTCGTAAGTCTTATAATAATAAATACCTTTTTCTGTATTCACACAACAAGCATAAGAAGTAATATCGTTTTTTCCCTCTTTAGTAAGAGAACTGCCACGGACCATAGCTACTGAATCAAGAATATGGAAAAATTGTGAAAGATTTGCATTCTCATTATCCTCAGAAATAGCATTCATCTTATGGAAAGTCGCACGTACAAAGCGAGAGGCAGGAGAAACATCGCCAGGTAAACCTAAGCTCCCCATCCCAACTCCATAAGGTTTCAAGTCTATTTCTGAACTGAATCGGTCTGTAGGATAGTGTGCTGTAAGATTTAAATAATTAGCCATATTCATTTTGTGAAATTCAAACGGTGGATTATTCGTTAAGACGCCAAATGGATTGTCATGGATTCTTACCCCTTCTTCCATCGGTTCCACTACGATACACTGATCACGATCTGCAATCATCCAGTGCTGTGGCGCTAAAGGAATCTGTTCATTGAAAGGTACATTTACTATGTTCGTCTTTTGTAAAGCAGCTTTCGCTTCTTCTACTGTCGTACAGGTTCCTAATAACCAAGGAATCAGTTCAAATGGTGTGATGTTAATTTGACCTTGCTTTTCTTCTAAATAAACGGCATTTCCTGGAAAATTTAGCGCAGCTATTGAAAGACCTTTTTCATTAGTTGCTTCAGCGTATAGAGGGTAGTCCTCAATTACTGTTGCCATACCTATCATGGCATAGTGGCTCTCTAACTTCTTATATTTTTTTAAGTCAAAAGAAAATTTACGTGGTGTAATCACAACTTTTTCATTAAATGAATACTCAATATCCATGTTTCTACCAAAATAAAAATCAGTCTTTTTGTACGTTAAAGATGTGCACATCTTTATTCCTCCCATTTTAAAAAATAGTATCTAACCATTTAACCTATTCATGCGTAACTTTTTCACAAAAATCAGATTAAGTTGTTTACATAATCGTACCACAGAATACCTCTTGTCAGAAATCATATGAAAGAATTAGCCAGTTATGTCAATTCGTACTCAATCGATTGATAGTAAAAATAGCCCATACAACTTAACGTTGAATGGGCTATTCATTAAACTTTATTTTATTTAGAACATTATTTAGCTACTGTTGTTTCTCCAGTAATTGTTTCGCCATCAAAAGTTGATGCATCCATTAATTCTTGAGAATCAAATGTAACATTTCCTTCAACAGTTGAGTTAGCAAGAGTAAAGCCTTCTGCTTTAACAATGATATCGCCAACAACTGTTCCATTTTCTATTTTAAAGTTTGGAGACTCAACAGTAATTGTTGGTACAGTTAATGTGTACTCAGCTGTTACTGTACGGTCTTCATCTTGTGCATATAGAGCTAGTTTACGGTAAATATCTGCACTGTCGTCATCTTTATCATAGAAAGTTCCAGCAACAACTAGATCTTCCGTTAATGTAATATCATCGGTTGCTGCAAAGATCCAGCCACCATCTTCGCTAAGTCCCATAACTAAATCTTCTGGTTTACTACTAATTGATGCTCCTGCAACAACTTCTGTACTTTCAGCTGTTGATGATGAAGCAGCCATTGACTCTTTATCCATTGCCTCATCGTCACTTCCACAACCTGCTAACATGATGACAAGTGATGCACAAAGACCTAAAAATAATCCTCTTTTTTTGTTTAACATTTATACTACCTCCATTTTTTTTTAGTTATAAAACGATACTCACTTCTCTAAAAAAAGTGAAAGCGTATTAAAACCTTCTTAAACAGTTTACTATGTATTTGTGAATTAATCAACAAATAACCTAAAAAAACCTAAGATTTTTATCTTAGGTTTTACACATTAGTCTATTTATTTTTTTTTGCTGATCTTTTTGTCATAAAAGATTTAAAAGCGCGCTTAAGCACATCGAAGAACCCCAACGAATGGACAATATATTCTGGTTCGATGTATTCTTTTATTGCTCGAAGAACTTTTTTAGGTTTTTTCGAAGAGAATGTGTACGTTCCGTTTTTCTTTGTTTCGATAGCGTAACGCGGAATCCATTTCCCCTTAAACATCACAGAAGCAATAACCAGCTTAACTTCTTCCCACGGAATTTGAATGAACTTACGCGGATCACGCGCATGATAAAACTCAAACCCCTTGTCTCCTATCATAATCTTTCCATAATCTGTTAACCCAGTAAAAGCGGTGGCATCTATTACCAAATCTACCTTTGTATTAATTGATTCAACCATTTTATCCGCTCCGTTTCTTTTATCTTATTTCATCCATTATACCTTTTTTAAGAAGTTAAACCAATAAAAAAAGTGGCTGAGAACAAGCTCAACCACTCTAATGTATGCAGACTTTTTAATCTACAGATTTTTTATCGGTTTATCTTTTTGAGTTTATAGAAGTCCGATTAAATGTCCACCAATACCAACTACGAATAAACCAAGAATGATAATGATTGGGCTAACTTTTTTGTTTAATAACCACATACATAAGAATGTTAGTCCTAATGCTGCTAATCCTGGGATTAACTGGTCTAGGTTATTTTGTAAGGTTGTTACTTTTGTAGCAGATAAAGCCAAACCTGAGTTGGCTTGTTCAATTGCTTGACGCATGCCTTCTGCTCCTGCTGGAAGTTGATCCCATTCAATATAAGCACCTTTATCTAATTGAACTTCAGAAACAATTGGCTTAAAGCTAACTGTTACCCACCGCTGTACTAGCGAGGCTAGCACAAACATACCAAGGATAGAGGCTCCTTTAGTAATATCTTGTAACAATCCGCCTGAAAGGTCATCAGTAATTTTAGAACCCGCTTTGTAGCCAAGTTCTTGTGTATACCACATGAAACTCCAACGAATAGCATTCCAAGCTACGAAGAAAAGAATTGGTCCAAGAATACTTCCACCTAATGCTAATGATGCTCCTAGAGCACCTAGCATTGGACGTACAGTAAACCAGAATACTGGATCGCCGACACCAGCCAACGGTCCCATCATTCCTACTTTTACTCCTTGAATAGCTACGTCATCAACAGGTTGACCATTCGCACGTTCTTCTTCTAGTGCTAAAGTAACACCAATGATTGGTGAAGCAACATAAGGGTGAGTGTTAAAGAACTCTAAGTGACGTTTTAGTGCTGCGGCACGATCTTCTTGTGTTGTATATAATTTTTTAATTGCGGGAATCATTGAGAAAGCCCAACCACCATTTTGCATACGTTCATAGTTCCAAGAACCTTGGATAAATGTAGAGCGCCATGCAACGGCTAAACGATCTCTTTTAGTTAGTATAATTTTTTCTGCCATGTCTCTTCTCCTCCTTTAGGATTAATAATCGTTTAAGATGTCGCCGAGTGGATCGCCTGAGTTGCTTCCACCGTTTGATGAGCCGCCCATTTTAGAAAGGTTCAAGTAAATAAGAGCTAATGCAACACCAATTGCTCCGATTGCGATAAGAGTTAATTGAGAAATTGCTGCTACTACGAAACCAAGAATAAAGAATGGCCATACTTCTTTTGTTGCCATCATGTTGATAACTAGTGCATAACCAACTGCAACGACCATTCCGCCACCAATTGCCATACCTTCTGTTAACCATAAAGGCATTGACTCTAAGAAATTCTGAACTGTTGCTGCTGGAATGAATAAAAGTGCTGCTGCTGGAATAGCGATACGAACACCTTGCATACATACTGCGCCAATGTGTAATAATTCAATTTTTCTGAAATTTCCTGTTTCAGCTGCTGTGTCCATTAAGTGTACGATAGGTACAGCTAATGTACGAACAACCATTGTTAAGAAAAGACCTGCAACTGCTAATGGAATCGCAACTGCGATTGCTGCTGGAATACCGGCAACACCTTGTCCACCTAATACTAGAATAATTGCTGATGCAACGGATGCCAATGCAGCATCTGGTGCTACGGCTGCCCCAATGTTCGCCCAACCAAGTGCAATCATTTGAAGACTTCCGCCAAGAATGATACCGGCTGTTAGATTTCCTGTAACTAAACCGATTAATGTACATGCGACTAACGGTTGGTGAAATTGGAATTCATCTAAGATTCCTTCCATACCAGCTAGAAATGCAATAAATATTACTAAAATAATGGATATAATAGACATAATAGGCCTCCTATTTAATTTAATTTTGTTCTGTTATTTAGCGCGTGCTAATTCGTTTTTAGCTTTTTTAAGGATGTCTTCCATATTAGAACCTGAATCATTTGGTACTTTACGCACATCAAATTTAACGCCTTTTTGCTTCAATTGATTGAAAGCTTCTACGTCTTCTTTACTCATAGAAAGAACATTATTTACAACAACTTTTCCAACTGAGTGGGCCATTGAACCAACGTTGATTTCTTTAAAGTCTACGCCACCTTCAACTGCTCTAACAACATCTGTCGGGTTTTCAAATAAAATTAAAGCTTTTGTTGTACCAAATCGAGGGTCTTTAGAAATCTCAATCATTTTATTAATTGTAATAACATTCGCTTTAACACCTGGAGGAGCTGCTTGCTCAATTAATTTTTTACGAAGTACGTCTTTAGAAACGATATCGGAAACAACGATAATACGGTTTGGTTGAGTAGATTTTGTCCATGCTGTAGCAACTTGCCCGTGTAATAAACGAGAATCGACACGTACTAATACGTATTTGATCTGTCCATCACCAACAACTGTATTTGGTGGAAGGTGTCCTTTAGGTAAACCATCTTCTGCAACTTTGACACCTGCTGCTTCTGCTGGTTCTAATTCTTCAGGTCTAATTCTAATACCATCCTTAGCTGTTTCAAGAATGTGTGTTGCAATTTCATGAGCAGACGTCATAGATAAGCGAGAAGCGTATGCCTCAATTACCATTGGTAAATTCAACCCAGAAACGATTGCCCATTTCTCTTTATGGTCTTCGAACAATGTGTTCGCTTGATTAAATGGAGTACCACCCCATAAGTCGACTAAGAATAAAACTTCATCTTGGTCATCAAAAGAAGCAACAGCTTTTTGCATTTTTGCTTTTACATCTTCTGGTCCTTCACTTGGCATTAACGTAATAGCCTTGACGTTTTCTTGTTCTCCAAAAATCATCGCTCCAGATTGTAAGATGCCTTCTGCGAACTCGCCATGGCTTGCTAGTATAATTCCTACCATATTTCTACCTCCTAAATAATGTATTTTCCTTTTACTGATTTAGATGCAATCAACAAAATTAAGTGGCCTCTTTTTCGTTTTTTGAATCTACTTCTTAATAAGTTCCTCACTTCTAACAAAGCGCCTACTTTAAACCATCAAGGCTAAGATAAGCAATCCAATTAGATAGTTCAGTTCTTATCTATTTCATCAGTCACTTATTGTAATGCAAGTTCTGTGCCAACTTTAGTGTATTGCACTCAGATTACTTTAAAATCAACAGTTAGATGCCATTAAATAAACAAAACCGATACACTAATTAGTGTATCGGTTTTGCTTAGTTTATTATTCTTTGATACTGTAGTGTATCATGTGTATGAATTAAGATTTAATTATCAAAATACCATAGAGAATTTATGAAGTTTTTGTCAGCTATCTTTCTTCTAAAGGTGATATTTCAAGGACTTGAATAGTATTTTTCAACTCACCATTAACTATAGCTGGTCCACTCACTAAACATTGTCCTTTTTGTAAGTCAGATAACGTTTGTTCCAAACCTGATTTACTTTGGTTATCGCTTGATAATATTCCTGCTAAATAAGAAATTTGATCTTCTGTAGGTAAAAAATGAATTTGCTCCTGAGCGTTATACAAGCCACTCAAATCTCCTCCAGCTTTCTTTATAGCTGATAACGACTGAGTAGCAAACCATGCAGACCATCCAAATTTTCTACCTTCCTTCATAATTTTTGTAGCCGGCGAATCTGATTTATGATTTAAATTTTGAGCCTCATCCAATAGAATAGGTAATGGTCTATTCTTATTTCCAAAACTTACAGAGAAATTATACAAATCCCATAATAGAAATTCTGTTAAAATTCTTTGTACATTTTTTTGAAAGCCTACTAACTGAATAATATGAACTTCTCCCTTGTCATTGTAAACATTATTCCAGTTAAAAGAATCTTCTTTATATGAAAATGGATCTCTATCTAATAAGGGGCTAATCCTCCCTAGTAATGTTTTAGATCCACTATCCTCAGCATCAACTAACCTATTTTTTATATGAGTAAAGGTTAATTTTTCACCATTCATTGAATAAGTATCTGTTATAATTTGACCTAATAGATGTTTCTGTTGAATTCCTAAATCAAATACAAAATCAACAACTTGTACTGTTCTATCTACCATATCTTGTGTAGACTCATCAATTTTTGTGCCCGTACCTAAATCAATTTGCTGCTTTTTAAAAGGATTAATAGGTAATAAATCTGTATAGACAATGTATTGCTTCAATTTATCATCTAATCTATCAACAAAAACTTGTTCAAGCTGATTTTGAACGAACCCATTAGTATAGTCAATAACTAAACTAGATATTTTTTGTTTGGATAATTCATATAACATACACTGCATAAAATATGTTTTTCCTTGGCCAGATTTCCCGCTAATTAATAGATGACGATTTGCTAATTTAGGATGACCGTATTCCCAATAAAGTTTCTCATTGGAACCTTTTATATTTCCAATTAATATACGCGCTTCAGATAACTTATTATTTCCTGTATTCATTACACTTTTAACCTTTTCATCTACTATTTTATTAAACTCAGCAACTCCTTCTTTACTGTCTTCCAAATCAGAGTCTTCAATAGGTTCAATATTTACTTCTGTACTTGCTTCTGTACTTGCTTCTGTATCCAGTGATTCAATTGGCTCATCATCTATTACTTCAACGATCTTGCTATCTAAAGTTTCATTAGACTTAGTGTATAAGCTCTCACTAATTTCTGTATCTATTACTTTTTCGGTAGCTTCAACTTCAACCTTCAGTTTTTTATTAGCTAACATTAGGTGTTTTAATAGTTTATCACTTGGTAAGCTTCTTCTATTATTTTTTGTATCTTTCACAATTTTTTCTATAGGTGACTTAATATCTAAATATGCATCAGTCTCTGTAAAAGATACAATTGTGATTTCATTTTCAGGTTCTATATCTATTCTTCTATAGTGATTTTCATTTTTAAAAGAAAAAACCATTCCTTTACCATAAATTTCATTAATTTCTTCCGAAATTTCAAATTTATCATTCAGCAATTTTTCTCTATATTCATATACTTGTTTATAATCTTTATCTTCCCATAATCTATTATCAATAAATTTTTCAAGATTAGATAAATATATCTGAATAAAAAAGTTTCTATAAAACTTTTTCTTAAACAAAGTTTTATTTTTATCTACTAACTCATTTTTAAATATATTATATGTTTGTTTAATTTGTTTTTTTGCTTTTGTTAATACATTATTGTAATTCATACCTATTTTAACTTCTATTGGTAAAAAATGTACTTTGATATCTTCTGTATCCGTAATTTCGACTCCCATGAAAAGTAAGTCGTCAGATGTAGCACCATTATAATCAAGTATCTTATTACTAAATAAATCAGAACTTTTATCGAGTCCAGCCATCCTAGATACACGTAAAATTTCTTCTAAGGAAATTGGAATCCAATAAAAATTAGGAGAGTCTAATATTGCAAGGGCATTCTTATAAGCTGATATAATACTTAATTTTTCTCTTATAATATTAGGATTCTTTTTTTGACCAATAATATTAAGTAGCCACTCACCATTTAATATATTAAATGATCGTATAATATTCTCAATATCATCCTCACTATACTCTTTATGGTAACGATAAAGATTTTCTTTTAATACATCCTCGTACTGATAGATTTTTTTAGTGATAGTGATAGATTCATATGACTGTGAATTTGTTTGATCCGTATAATGAATAATAAATAAATCTTGATTATTATCAGTAAAGTAGCTTAAATCTACATTAGGATTGACAAATGTCACCCAACTACTGTTATCAAAAACTTCTTTTAAATCTTGATAATTAATAGTTTGTATATTATTAACAACTGATTCATTTCTTCGATATGTGTTTATTCCTTCGCTTCTTACAGCTAATGAAAAACTATTCCACAAAGACATAAAAGTAATTAAATCACTTGAATTCCGGTCTCCATCTGTACCAAAACCAGTTAAATATTCTTGATCATTTTTTGTAAAAACCATACTATTAGTAAGTCCTGATAGTGAATAATTCATTAATAATTTATCTGTTTCGTAACTACTTTGTCTAGGGGTCTCTTCAAATTTATAAAAAGTGATATGATAATAGTGATCTTGTGATGCATTGTAGAATACATTTATTTTATTCTTTATTGTATCAATCAAATCAACTTCACTATATAGACCGTTTGTGTAATTTTTTAATTTTTTTCCGAAAAATTCTTCAAATTCTAATGTACTATTAATAGAAAATAAATATTTAAAGTCAGAGGTATTTATTGACTGATTTGTTTGCACATAAATATTAATAGTATTTAAGTTCTTTAATGACGTTCCTGCTTTTATACCCGATAAAATATAATCAATAACACCAATTAAAATTTCTTTTTCGTCAGTTATGTTAATAATTTGAATATTTAAAGCTATTTCAGGTGTTACTTCAAAAAGATATTTAAAATGCTTATAAAAATCTTTCAACTTTGAAGAAACTATATTACGCGTATTATATGATAATTTATTTTGTTTCCCATCTAACGCATTATAAAATAACCATCTCGGTATTTCTTTGTCATAGTAAGATTCATATAGCTTATTTTCTTCTTCAATAAAAGGTAACAAATTTTTTGAATTTAATCTGCTAATAATGGATTCAGGTAATTCTTCTGATGCAATTTCTGTATCTAGTATTTTATTATACACAATCAGCATAGGGTTAATTGGACTTACTAAAATAATATCTTTATCTTTATCGTATATTTGTCCAATTTTAAATATATTTCGAATCTGTTCTTCTATTCTTTCATTTTCTTTAAGGTCACTCAATGTTTTACTAATTATTCTATAGATATTATTTATTGCTTCTGAAATATCATCCTTAAGAGAACAAATACTCAAAAGAGTTTGTTCATTCTTACATACTTCAAATAATTTTAAATAAGCTTCTTTAACTTCTAAAGGTAATTCTATATCTATTTTTGTTAACTCATTTTGTTCCATACTTGCATAGAATATATTATCTTCAATTAATTTATTTTCATATTCCAAAAATTGTTTGTGTTTTTTAAATGGATAGTACGTAGATGTTCCTTGATTCAGTTGTCCTAAATTATACTGCATTTCTTCTGCATTTTCTCTTCTATATTTCTCAATCGAAATTGCACTTTTAGGAATATTTATTGGACTATTATCTTGCATGGATATAGGCAATGCTAGATTATTGTATATTAAATTAAAATCTATATTTATTTCATCTGTTTCATTTTGATACTTTTTAAAGTCGATTTCACTAGAAATATCTGATGATAATTCTACATTCTCACCTTTTCGACGCAGAATCACTCTCTCTGTTATTTCTCCATTTCCAACAATCAAACTTTCTATATTATTTATAATTTCAATCTGTTGTTTCTTTTTACTAACTGAGATTTTATAATTTGTTTTTATTTGATTTATCAGATTTGAATCAAATGGAAGAATAGTAAAACTAAATTTGAATGTTAAAGGATTTAAGTTTTCATGTTTATAAGTGATTAACCCAAAATAAAGACTTTCTGAATCATAATCTTTTATACTGATAACTAAATTTTTTCCAGTTGTATCATATGAAAATTCAGGTTCTCTAAGCATATAATTATTTTTATAAAGATAAGTATTCGTTTTAGTGTATGAACTTTTTTTAACAGAATCATCAAAAGGAAGCCTAAATGTGATATCTGTTAGAGAAGGATTTACAAAAATAATTAAATTTCGTTGCTTTCTTTTTGTTACTGACTTATTCAGATCTGTTTCGTTTGATTTATCCCAAACTTCAAAACCTTGATTCACTTTACTCAAATTCTCTTCAAGATAATTTATTTTTGTTTTTTTTACTTTTTTTAATTCCTCTTCTCCTTTCTTTACAGACTCGTAATCAATTTCCATCCAATTTGACTTTGATAGCTTATTAATTAGATTTTCTCCATCAACTATACCTGTTATTCTATCTTTGACATTTTCACTGGTATGAAAATTTTCAATTTTACTATAGATTTCTTTATTTTCTTTTAATCTTTTTTTGATAACATCTTCATCACTTTGATAAGTCTGTATCTGCTCATCAAAAAAATAACCTAATTGATTGTAATTATCTGGAGTTAAACTTTCTTGATATAATAGTGAATATACAGACTCAAAATCTAATAAGGTAAGTCTTGTCATATCTTCTGTTTCTTTAAAATTTTCATCTACAATCGTTTGTAAAACTAATTTTTCTACTGTTGATAGATTCGTACTTTTTATTTCTTCTCGAATATCTCTTCTCATTGTATTAGGATGAAAAGGACTCCCTGTTTTAGTTAAGCTCGATGCTCCACCAACTATACTATCTAATACGTCATCACACACAAAAAGCAACGCTGTATTTTCCCAAATACCTTTTTGCTCGCCTACTTTATTTCTTAAGGTAACTAAAAAATCATTGGTAACCTTTTCATCTGTATTTGCAATAACTATTTTCAAGTTATTTACCATAAAAGATACAGTTGAATAATCTATATCCTCTAAATAAAGATTAAATTCTTTAGTTTTTTCTAATTTTTGATTATTAAAAGCATCGATGAAATAGTTTACTTCCCTTTGATCGTTTAAAGTAATATAATATCTATCTCCTGCATTTATCGAGGTGGTTTCCATCCATTTTAGTAGCTTTTTAATTAAGAAGTTATAATATTGGTTTGACATATTGTGCATCCCCACTATCACTTTTTTTATCTAATAAATTCATTCTTTCATACATATTAATAATTTCTCCCTTAGTAAGACGATCGAAGAACATGCCTCTTAATTCAAAACCTTTAAATACATCTTTCAAAAGTTTGGGCTTTTCTCCCACTATGAGTCCAGTAAATAAAAGAACCAGTTCCTCCGTAGCATTCAAAACATTTCCTAACCGTCCTCTGTTCCTTAAAAAATATAATTTACCAATCTCTTCTACTGATAACGGGAAACGACTTCTAGTTTCAGCACTTAAATCTTCTAATAACCATTTACTCAATAATGATACATTACTAGCTAAATCATTATTTTTAAAATCATTATTATCATTTTTATCTTTTATAAATTGATATTCTTCTAAAAATTGCGCAAGATTTAACGTTAATTTTTCCTTATAAATAAACATTGGATCCAGTATCTCAGAAATCAAATAATATTTTTCAGTATTAATGAGCATATTTAAATAATCAAGTAGATCGTTGTTAACTAGCAAATATTTATTTTCTTCTTTAATTTTATTAAATCCATTTCTGATAGATTCTCTTGTTCCGGAAACTTTTTCTGTATCTAATGCATAATACATTGGTATTATTTCATTATTATCTTTTTTCTTCCCTATCTTTATAATCGTTTGAGTAACATAAAAAAAGTAATAATATCCTAAAAATAAATCAATATACTTAATACAAAAATCTTGGTAATCTAGCAAAAGTTCTAAATCTTGTTTCATTAATTTTCTGTAATAATTCTCGTTAAAAAATATAAAATTTCTACTCGTCCCTTTTTTTTCTGGAATAATAGGTAAGGTATCAATAACTATTCCTTCTACTACATTCTTTATTTTTTTAGAAGAAATAAACTTTATCCATTTTTCACTGTTTCTTAAATCAAATAGCTTGTTAATAAATACGCCAACTTCAATCTCACCTTTTTTTTCTCTATCACTATTTATTAATGGCTGAAAGGATAACACATATGGATGATTTATAGCTATCAAAGAATCTATATTAAATAGTTTTTGGATGAGTTTGTCTTTATCTAAATCCTCATTAACTATCAACTTATTGCTAATATTTTTTTTATATTCATCATAATCTATCATGAATTCATTTTGTTTATCGAGACTATCTTTAGCTACTACTCCTAATACTCCTTTAAAACCCTCTGAATATTTTGCTCTTTCTGGATTTCTAGTATAAAAAGGTAGTAATTTACCTACGAAATTTCGTTCATAAGTTATTTTTTTTTGAATGTGTTTAATTTTTAATTTCTCTATTAATTTAACTACTTCTGGGTTCACTCTTACACCCTCTCAATTTCATATTCTATACCATTATTTGTTAACTCGATAAGAACTCCAGTATCTTTATCTAAGACTATTGTCTTAAATAAAGACTGTTTATTATTGATAATTTCTTCAATGAATTCAGTAAAATTTATTCCTTGTTTCTTATCGAATTCTTTCAAAATATATCCTTTTTTTGTAGCATATAATAATTTGAATAGCTTATAATCAATTTCAATTTTGTAGTCTTTCTGATTATTCGTACTTTCTGCATATTTCAATAAAATATTATAATTAGTATTATTTGTTGCTATTACCCCTCTAAAATTTAATATAATTTCAACTGCAATTGCTACTGAAGCAGTGACATGTTTACTATTAATGAACAAATGATGCTTCTTTGGAGATCCATTCCAGATATATACTGAATCTCTTATCAAAGCTGCTAATGGATTAATAGATTCACCTTTTTTACTTAAGGATAAATATTCCATAAAAGTATTATAAGATTTATCTGCAAATAGCTCATGATTATAATTTAATAGAAATTTTAATCTTAAAAAGCCACTCATATTTTTTTTGTGGGTTTTTATATTTTCTGATCCTATACTTGAAAAAATTTGATTCACTAGTTCGAATTCAGCAGGAGAAAAATAACCTTTGACTTTTTCTAAATAGTTATTCGTGTTGTACAGTTCAATATTTAACTGATCTATTTGATTGTTTTGAATATTAACTGGATCTAATTTAGAAATAGAGTTTAAAATAGGAGATTTTTCTTTATTTTCAAACAATAAATATGGAAGAAATCCTGTTATTTTTTCTTTAGCATCTTCGCTAGGGACAATAATATCATATATAAAATTAAATAATGCTCTTGTTGAAATGATATTTTTGTATTCTATCTGAGTTCGTATCAAAAGATATTTAATAGTTTGTTGCACATTTTTGTTTAACATAATTTCAAAGTTATAATTATGCTGCGCAGATTTTTTTTCTTGTCTATCTTTTAAATAAGCTTTATAAAAAGGATTATTTTCATTTTCAGAAAATATTTTATTAAATAAGTCATCATAATAGATACTTTCAGAACCTTCATAACTAATTTCAAAAGAAGAATTATCAAGAAAAGAAACAAGATGAAAGTGTTCGCTTTTATGCTCGTAATTCAATGAAGAATCAAATAAGCCACTATCTTCTACAAATTGAGTTAATTTTTGATACAAATTTTTTTTCTTCATTTCTTGAATAAAATTATTCAAAACACCTACATTAATTGCTAAAACTAAATGTTGATTCGTATTTTCAATAAGATTATCATCGAAATTTTTCAATATAATTTCTAATGTATCAATTGCGGTTAACTCAGGTTTTATGCTTTCTGTAGCATCGTTGTGGATGTCTATTTGGCTAAATAGTTCTGGATACTTATCTTTAGAGAATGCTAATAAATGTGATTTCCCATCTCCTACATTTCCACATAGAAGTGTTAGTGAAGAATGACGATTTTCAACGTTTTCCTCCATTAAATCTATAAACTCTTTTTCTATTTGTCTTTTAACATGGATATATTTTTTAAAAGAGTTAAACTGGTCAGAATTGACAATTGCTTCTTTAGACGTATCTGCTAAATAAGATAAAATTTCCAACAAATTATTTTCTTTATCTATTGAATAATTTTGACTCTTTTCAAAATAGTTATAATTGTTCTGAACGAGAGATAAATAAACTCTCATTTGTTCTTCATTTAAATCCGATGAAGCATTATTATTTATCTTTCTTTCAATCGTAACAATATCAAATAAATTATCGAATTCAATGTTTGTTAATATTTTCTGGAACTTAAGATTCCTTATTTTAGATTCTATATCTTTTGTAGCAAAAGATGCATTATAGTATTGATCTTTTGATTTAAAAACTAAATTAAACAATTGCTTGAAGTTTACTTCAAACTTTTGCATTAATTCTTTTAAAGAGTCGCCTACTTTATATGAAGCTAAATTCACTCTCTCTTCTTCAACAATTTCAACTTTTAAATTCTTTGAAAAAAATACAATACTCTTAAATTCCTGTTCTAAATAGCTGTAATTCTCTTTTCTATTTTTATAAAGTAATTTATTAATTTCTCTTATATTACTTAAAATAGTTTCGTCTACTTTTTGTTCAATCAATTCACGATATAAATCATAACAATCATTCAGACTATTTATTTCATCTACATTAGTACCATATTGCTTTGCTAAGTTCTGATAGGCATTACTGACCGTTTCTTTTATTTTATTGTTATAATCTACCTTATTTTCCATAATCCACCTCTTTAATTTCACTAAAAATATAGTTTGTAAAAGCGTTTCCTATTTATTGTAACATAAAAACTACCAGTTATTTATATCAAAAACGTATATTTATTAGGCTTTTCTATAATAGTCTAGCTATTAAAAACGTACTCTATTATCTATCAGATAGTTTTTTTAATACAAGAATAATTAATGAGCGAATTTGATTCCTTTACCGATCTATTTTTTAGAACTTAAAAACCGAAATCATACATTTTAGCAAAAATAATAAGATAGCTTTATACTAACTAATTAGTAAAAAGTTATCTTATATTAATTCATCTATCACAATCAGTATGCAAATTAATCTTACATTATAAGCTACTTCTATAACTATATTTATAGTTCTTTAATCCTACCCAATACCAACAACTTTCACTCTAATCTCCCCAGAAGGAATATCTATGGATACCTCATCGTTTACTTTACTTCCCAATAAGCTTTTTCCGATAGGTGATTCTATTGAAATTTTATGCTCTGCGGGATTAACTTCTAGCGCACCAACAATGGTATAGTTTTCTTCTTCTCCATCAGGTAACTCCATAAAGGTTACGGTGCTTCCGATTCTTACAGTTGGAGATGTTTCATTCTTAGGCTCAATCAATTCTGAATGATAAAGCCTATCTTCAATCAAGGCTATTTGGTTTTGTAATAAAGATTGTTTCTTAAACACATCATCAAAGGTTGCATCTTCTGAAGAATGGCAAAAACTACGCAACTGTTTAATTTCGTTAGTTAGTTCTTTTTGTTTTTCCACTTTCAAATACATTAACTTTTCTTCAAGCTCTTTTTTACCTACTGCTGTCATAGGATACTTTTCTACCATAAAATAAGACTCTCCCTTTTGTAATCTAGCTCGTTTCTATTCTGTTAGCGAAACCACAATTAGTTTAAGTAATGTAGTTTAAAAATTCTCTTACCATTTCTTCATCAATTTCTCCGCTTTCTAATTCAGAAAAATAACTGTAAAATTGGAAAAGAATCTCATCTGTATCATTTAAATAATCTAATTCTTTCTTTGTTAAAAAATCAAGATAATGAATTAAAAAAACTTCTGCATTTTCATAAGTTGTTATCTTAAACGCATGGTCATAGATCGTTTGTTTATCTTTTGTTAACAGTTCATTTTTGAATGCAGTCATTTCATTTTGGATTTTATTTTGTAATGTCATTTTTTTCTTCCTCTTTCTTTGAATGTAACATCCTTATTTATTTTTCACTATTTCTGGAATATCCCAAGGTGTCATTATTCCGACAATATCAGTAGGGGACTTGATGTGTTCATTTTTTGAAATAAGTAAAACATACGCTGTTTTGCCTTCTTTTATTCTTTTATTAAAGATAGATTCAATATCAAAGATTGATTTATTTTCATTGATTACTTCGTATAATCGTTTTTCTTCATGTGCACCCAATACTTCCTCAATTGTAATATCCTTAATTGAGATCAAATCTTCAGAAATAGAATTAGCTAAAAAATTTGTAATCCCATTTTCAGATACAATACCGACAAGTTTATTGTCATTAAATACGGGAAACTGAGAATAACTTTTTTCTTTTACTTTTTTTAAAACTAAACTCAATTTATCGCCTTGGTCAAAGGTTACAACCTCGCTTAAAAACAAGTCTTTTACTTTTTTAGGGTGCTTAATTTTTTCAGTAATCATCTCAATTTCTTCTATTAATAAACTACTAGGCGTTGCTATTGCTTCTTCTCCACTAATTGTTTTATGAATCAATAAGTTTCTAAATTCACGAAAAAAATCTAAGCTGTCCATATAACTAAGAATCACTTTATCTTTTTGGAGTCGAGCTATTCCTAATAACGAACCAAAATTAGTCTCTGCTGATTTGTTCATCTTTTTAGCAACCACATCTTGAAGCTCGTTAAATGCATGGTAAAACCGTGAGATATTGTCATTCATAACCGTGATCTCCCCTATCCAATTTTTACTAATCCCGTTAAAGAAAGCGGTATCAAGTAACTTGACTATTGATTCTATTATACCAATAACTAAGAGAGAATGTATATTGATTCTAGTTCTTTTTTCACCAGACAGATCCTTTCTTTTTCTTAAGAATACTTAACAAGCATTGGTAAAAAAGACTAGACGTGCTAGACTTATTCTAGTGTTTTAATACATTTTACAGCAAATGGAGTTGAACTGGTTTGACTAATAAGAATTACAATTGGCGTGCACTTGTGTTTAATCCTCTTGTCGTCATTGTCTATGGAATCGGATGCTACTACTTATCTTTATTTGCTAAGTACGGCGGTATTAGACTGAGAGTCCCTATTATTTTAATTATTTTTCTTAGTTTACTTCTCTGGTTTACTGGCTGCCTTTACTGGTATATGATAAACCGTTACGAAAAGAAACCTAAAGAAAAGAAACCTTCCTATCACCTAAACCGATTCAGTCAGTTTATCTTTCTTTTAAGTGTGACTTCTCTTATCTTGATTACACTTGCAACAGGTAAAAGTATCTACGAGAGTGGGACCCATTTAAATGGGCGATTGGCTTTCGTCATTGATGAGTTAGTTAATAAACGAACGGTTCTTTTCAAGCACGATAATGTGTATCAAGACGGCTTAGATGGCTTATTTGAAGACCTAGAATCTAGTATTGATTTGCCTAAAGAATTGTATATCGATAATCATTTCGAATTAACCTTCAATAAAAAGGGAGAAATCACTTCTTTCTATAGCTTCTTATATGGGTTAAATGATAAGAGTGAAAAGAAAACTTTTTTAATCGATTATGACCGTTCAAAAAGCAAGAAAATAAATGTGGTTTTAAACGGATTTACTCAGTCAACTTTTAATGAAACAGCTAGACTTCAGCCACTAATTGACGGTGTCAAGCACCTGCCTATTAAAGAAACCGTTAACGATTGGGATGAAGAAACACTTGGTATTTACTATACGGGTTACCGCAACTGGGGATACAATGATAGCAGCATTCGTTACTTTGATAAAAGTGGGATGACTTTTCCAATAAAATCAACTGAAGAAGAAGTAACTGGTTACACTATTTCTATTTATACGCCTAATGAACCAAGCATTACACCGATACGCTTCATTGACTACTCTTTAATACGCTCTTCTCTACAAGAAAAAGTAGCGATAGACACTCATGAAACCAATGAAGATGAAACAGCCTTTTTAAGCGAAACAGTCGGTTACCAATTAAAAGTAGCTGATGCTGCTCTAGGTTCTCGTTTTTATGTACTGGATCAAACTATTGATGGAGGAGAGACTTGGGTAACCATTAATCCTGATCCTTTTCTAGGTGAAATAGGAATCAGTTCAGGAATAACGTTTATCACTAAAAATCTTGGCTTTATTGGACTATCTCATAGTGGATCTGATTATGCAGAACTGTATCGAACAGCGGATGGGGGGCGAACATTTGAGAAATTAACTTTCCCAGCTGTTGAAATTCCTTTAAACGATGCTGAAGAAGCCAATCCTTTTGATTTCCCAGGAATTCCGTATAGAGAAAATGAGTCACTCTTTCTCCAAATAGGACAAGGTGAAAATAGTGATTACCACGGTGGAAGTCAAGTCCTCTACCAGTCTGATGATGATGGAAAAACATGGACGTATACTGCGGAGATTAAGTAACTAGAAGAACAAGCCACTTAAATGAAGATACTATTCATTTAAGTGGCTTGTTCTTCTGTTTATTTTAGCTTCATTTAGTAGTTGTCACGAACGAACTAGTTCGTTCACTCGTATCATTCTATTTAAGAAAGAGCTTATAGGTACTACCTGATTTTACTCTTATTACTTTATTCTTTCTATCTAACTCTCGTAAATCAGTCATAATCCATTCTTTTTCTTCTGGTAAGAATTGTTTATATAAGTCAGTTTGCGCTATTCCTTCATTATTGGAGATTGTATTAAAAATCTTTACGTTTCTTATTCTAGATTCCGCTATGGAGTAATCTCCTGCTTCAATAGCCTTCTCGTAGCATTTAATAGCTAGATGGTAATCTATGTTTAAGCCTTTGCCATTTGCGTACATATCTCCAAGAGCTAACATGCCTTCTTTATTGCCTCGTTCAACCAACTTTTCGTAGTATTTTTTTGATTCCTCGTACTTAGCACTCTCTTCATGCAGGTTGCCTAATGCAAGAATCCCCTCTTCTTGATGATTTTCTAGATGCATCAATTCTTCATAGCACTCTTTTGCTTTATCAAAATTTGATTGTTTCTTATACGCATCCCCTAAGAACTCTAAAGCTTCTGCAGAACCTAACTGATAGGCTTTTTCGAACCACTTAATAGAATTTCTTTCGTCTTTTTTATCTTCTTCATAAATTAAGGCAAGTCTTAAGGCGGCATCACTATTGCCTAATTCCGCCGATTTCCCGTACCAGTCAATGGCACTACTTAGATTGTTCAATCGTTCATCGTATATTTCTGCTATAAAATAGCCAGCCTCTTCATCTCCTAGCTCTCTTGCCTTAAGGTACCAATTTATCGCCACCTTGTAATCCTTTAAATGCTTATAATAAATCATGGCGATTTGATTCATTGCCTCAATACTTCCTACTAATGCTTCTCTTTCGTACTGATTAACCGCTTTTTCGTACCACCTTTTAGCTTGCGCTTTGTTTTTTTCCACTCCCATTCCTCTTTTATACAAAAGTCCTAAATGCAGTGAAGCTTCTGTATTACCAGATTCAGCTGCTTTTTTATACCACTCAATTTCTTTGATTCGATCTTTTTCTACTCCTAGTCCTTGGTAATAACATTTCCCTAGCCAAAACATAGCTTCATTATCACCAAGTTCCGCAGCTTGATGAAACAAGCAAAACGCTTGATTGTACTCTTTTTTCACACCTAATCCTTGATAATACATTTTCGCTAAATTAGTTAATGCAGTTGAGTCCTTTTCTTGTCTAACTGCTAGGCGAAACATCTCGCAAGCTGTTTCATATTCTCCAGTGTTGAAACACAGCACACCATAGCGGTTCATCGCTTCTGTATTGCCATACTTAATCGCAAGTTGATAAAGGGATACAGCTTGTTCAATATGATTCGTTCTTGAAAAATGATTGTCTAAACATAGATCTCCTAATTCTAGCATGGCTTTTGACTGATTATTTTCTATTAGTCCTTCTAAATATGAGAATTGTTCTCTATCTTCTTCTCGTAAATGCTTTCGGATATCATCAAGTACCGATATCTTTATTGATTCATCCATGTAATGATCTCCTTTGTTTCTATTAGCATTTAATTAAGTGTATCGTTTCGCAGACTAGTTTTTACTTTATATCTGTTTTATGTGCTAAATATGAATCGTTCTATCGATGTAGTCATACTATCATCTAGCTTTTATTTTATCTTAATTTAAGCTAACGAACTTTAACTATCACATCGTATTCAAATTTTTTGAAATTCGACTATTTCTAATTTGATATTTTAAAAAATCACGAATAAAGAGTCACTTTATTTCCACCATTTCGTTTAGCTATATAAAGAGCTTGGTCAGCATGATCATAAAGATTATCCATTTCTTTTGTACTATCAGAAAAAGTTGTTACACCTATGGAAACACTAATCTGAATTGCCTTTGTACCATTATTAATGATAAAAAAAGAGTTTTCAATTATTTTCCTAAGGATTTCTGCTCTTTCTCGCGCTTCATTGAGTGTACAATTGTGAACTAGGACTGAAAATTCTTCTCCTCCATTTCGGGAAACAACTTCCTTTGGACCTTGAAATGATTTTAACAGCGTGGCTAATTTTATAAGTACTTTATCCCCTTCTAAGTGCCCATAAGTATCGTTTACTTGTTTAAAACAATCAATATCTATAATCATAATAGAAAGACTCTCATTGGTATTCATTTGCCTTCTTTTTGCTTCATTGAATGCTCTATCAAAACTACGAACATTATTGAGTCCTGTTAAAGGGTCTGTAAAGGCAAAATTTTTATGCTGCATGAATAGTTCTTCGCTTTTAATTAAGTAATCCATTACATAAACAGAAATTAGCCCACCTAAAATACTAATAATACTGTAATTAACTAATAATGGAATGTTTATAGTCGTTGTCAAAGGAATGAGTATCGATAATAGAGTGTTTATTACAGAACTTAATCCAAGCATAACTAAAATACAAACCCATCTATTTTTCATTTTTTTAGAGATATATTGAAAAATAAGCCATGAAAAAAGGATAAAAATAACGTTAGAAAAAGACTGAGCATTTATACCCATTACAAATCTAGCAAAGATGATAAGCGTAACCGTTACAAAAGCTGAAATCCAATCACTATATAATACAATTAGCATCAATGGAATGATCCGTAAATCTATGATAGAGTTTACTCCTGTATCAATACTAAAGTACATTAAAATAATCCCAAGTACACCCGCGAGAAATCCCTTGAAAACAGAATCTTTTTTAGTTTTATATTTACTAAACTCTTTTTTAAATAATTGTTTATAAACAAATAACGAAGAAATTAATACACAAAGATTCAAAAAAAATCCCTCATACACATATAACATTAGCCTCTCCCTTTCTTTACTGTACCCTTATTTAAACGTTTGAATATTAATTATACTATAGTCATTTAATTTGTAAAATATATCACTAGATAAAGCTACAAAATAAAAAAACTCTATCCGAGTAAGGATAAAGTTTTTTGTAATCCACTATTCTTCTTCAAATAATTCCTTCATTAACTCTTCTATTTCAATTCTCAACTTAGCTGTACCTGCTCTATCGATGGTGATAGTATCTCCTTCAAAAATCAATACATCTCCAACTTTACTATCATCCGGTAATTTGTTTTTAGGAATATCTCGCATGTCTTCACCGAATTCAATAACGGCTAGCTCACCTTCAAAACGATCAATAATCCCTTGCTCCATTTACCTCACCATCCTTGGAGTGATTTTTATACCATTTGAGCTAAATACAATATTGCCAGACTTATCTGTTCTATAGACAATTGATTTCACCTTTTTTAATCGGTTAGATACGTCGGATGTCGGATGGCCGTAGCCATTTTTACCTACAGATAAAATAGAATAAGTAGGAATAGATTTTTCTAAAAATTTTGCAGAAGTAGAATACTTAGAACCATGGTGTCCTACTTTTAATACATCAACTTTAGAAATTAATTTTTTAGCTAATAAATCATTTTCAGCTGCGTTTTCAGCATCCCCCATCAATAAAAACGATTTTTTATTGTGTTTAAGATGCAATACTCCACTCCAGTTATTCAAATCTGATTTACCATATGCTCTAACAGGTCCAAGAAATTTCAACGTGATATCTTTAGCTTGCGTTGGGATTTCTACTCCTAATTTAGCGACTGTTATCTTCATTTTCTTACTTTTGACTGCTAAAAGAAAATCTTTATAGGCTAGTGTAGTATGACTGATATTAGGAGCATATACTTTATTGACTTTCATGGTCTTTATTACATAAGCTAAGCCTCCAACATGATCTACATCAGGATGGGTGGAAACAACTGCACTAAGCGTTGTTACTCCATTCTTTTTAAATAATTAACGACTTGAGGGCCTTTCCCTTTTCCCCCATCATCTATCAAAATATTCTCGTTAGGTGTTTGAATCAAAATCGTATCCCTTTGTCCGACGTTTATAAAGTGGACATTAACATAACTAGCAGCTGTAACCTCTTTTATTCCAATAAAAAATAATGCAAACAAAAGAATAAGACTAACTCTCCTGATCTTTTTCATACGTATTCCTACAGTTAACTGAATGTATTCTTATTTAAAAGTATGCGTTATTTTTTAACAGAGTATATACGCAGTTTAGTCGATAATGATTCAAAAAAATTAATTTTATTGCTACAAAAAAGAGATAAAGCATCTCATGCTTTATCTCTTTTCTAATTTTTTTATATTTTTTAGTTTACTGATTTATTCGAATTTTTAAGCAACTTCATTAACGAGCGATACTGTCCTTTAAACGAGGTAGCTTGTTCAAAAATATCTTCCCCATCATTTAGCATTTTTACCGTTATCCATCCTAAAGATTCTGTTATTGTACTAGCGACAGTCGCATTAATTGCAGCACCCGCAACACTCCCAACCACTGGAATAAACTTCAGGATATTTCCAACTGCACTTCTACCTAAACCAACAATGATTAATTCCTTGGACAAGCTTTTACCCAAACTCTCCGACCATGACTGGCCGAATATCTTATGCAAACGAGCCATCATTGTTAATTGAACCGGTACTAGCAAGAAAGCATCGGAAAAAGGAATAGGCGAAAAACCAATAATCACTGCCGTTAAAGAAGCAGCATGAACTGTTTTATGGCATTTCTTACGTGTTTCTTCATCAACACCTTCTAAAAACGTGTCAAAAATAGTATCAAATTGACTTTTGCTTTTATTCAGTGTTTTTTCAGCTTGCTCTTTTGATTTATCATACGTATTGAGTACGATAGCGGATGTTTTTGTTGGCAGTTTTTTTAGTACATCTGAGAAGAAGGAGTCAAATTCTTTTGAACTTTGCTCGGATTCACTGTCTGCATCTTCTGTGTTAACTTGATCCGCTACTTCTACTTGTTTAAACTCTTCTAATTCATCAGTTGTAGATTTTTTTCCAAACACCTTTTTCATATTAACTCCACCTTTATCGTTTAGTATAGAGCATGTAAATTTTGCAAAAAGACTAAGACTTATTTTTTACTTGACTCATGTAATAGACGGTATGAATCATATAATGTAATAGTATAATATCTATTCATCTTTAGCAATTTTCTTTACTAAGGGCTGTTAATAAAATTAGGAAATCTCATTATGTCATATTTTTTAAAACACAATCAATACTGAATACATGATAACCCCAATGATTAGAGCTGCAAAGACCGTTATTGGTAAAATCTTTTTCAAAACTATTCCTTCTTGCCCTAATATTCCTGCTGTAGTTGTCCCTAAAATAATATTACCAGGACAGATTGTATTTCCTATTGCTCCACCCGCAGTTTGAGCGGCTAATAACAACGCGGGATCTAAGTTTAATATTTTAGCTGCAGATAATTGGAAATCTCCAAATAATATATTTGAAGCTAAATTACTACTCGTCATAAATGATCCAAGCATTCCCACTACCGGTGATAACAGAACAAATTCTTTACCAAATACAGACGACATCCCTTCTGCTAAAACGATGGTTTGACCTGTTCCTCCCATAATACGTGACATAATAATAAAACCTATTACTGCTAATCCAGATGGAATGGTCTTTTCTAAAGACTTTTTAATGACCCTTTTTCCTCCACCATCTTCTATCCAATTATTCTTTTTGTAGTATAAATACCCTATTAGTGAAGAAAGAGCTAAGAAAACTGCTGCATGGGTAAACGGTGCAAAAGGTGCGAATTTTTCCAAGGCTACGTTTACGAAGCCATAACCTGTGCTTGTCTCCGGAAAAGAAAAGCCTATCGATACTTGGCCAAGGAAACTTTTCACAGGCTTGACTAACAAGACAAATAACGTTATAACTGTCAATAGATAATAAGGCAAAAAGGCTTGGTTAATTTTCATATCTTTAGGATAATTAACGGCTCCTTCTTCTGTTTTTGACCTATCCATTATGCGACTGTTTTCTACGTGCCATTCGCTGCCATACATCTTTGTTCGACCTAAAAATAAAACAACGATTAATGCGACACTAGAAGGTATAAAAGCTGCGAGTGTTGGGTTAATTTGTGACATGATTAATTGCCCACCACCCTGTATTAAAGAGATTAAGATAACAGCAGGTAATCCCTTTTTCAAGGCTTCTATTTTTCCGTAAAACCAACAAATAGCTAGTCCAGAAATAAAATTCCATATCCAGATAAATAAAGCTGCCCATAAAGCTGTTTTAAGTAACAGCTCTGGATTATCGCCTATGCCTGTCTGGACAACTAAGCCATCCCAAGCTACTCCTAATGTTCCAAATGTATTGCCCCAGGCATGTCCAATTAAAGGTATAAATACCGCCCAGATAGGCGCTACTCCTATGCCTACTAATAGTGGTGCCCCTATTGCTACAGGCACACCAAATCCTGTAATTCCCATTAAGAAGCTTATAAATATCCAGCCGAAAATTAAGACTTGGAGTAACTCATTGGGAGTCACTTTTTGCATCCCGTGTTTAAACACTTCAAATGCTTTAGCCTCATTTACTACTTCATAAAGTAAAATAGCTGTCCAGACTATCAGTAAAACGGTTACAGAAGTCCAAATCCCCTTCAAACTTTCAAGAAGTATCAGGTATAAACTAGACTTGTAAACCGTTATTGCAGATAGAAATGAAATAATTAGTCCTACCGGTGCGGCTTTATCCGCTCCCCACTGAAACTTTACCATGAGGATTAAGAGTACAATTATTGGCAAAGCAGCCAATAACCATGTGAATGAATTTACTGGAATAGTCACTCATTCCACGTCCTTTTCTATAATTTTTAATTTATCTTTTATATGCTCTCCATCTGAGAGTGTTTGAATTTTTGGATTAGCGACACTTTTTATTGTTTCAAATTCTTTATTACATAAGTCCGCCTCAGGATAAGGGGAGACACATTATTAGCAATTGTAAAATCTTTGATTCCAATAAAAAGGAAAAAAAATACGAAAATGAGCTAATCAGTCTCATCTTTTTTTCATTCACACTCCTCCTATAAAATTTAGGTATACTACTTTATATGTATTGTTATTCAAAAGTGTACGTCGGTTTCTAAAAAAAGTACACCCTGTTTGAGATAAAGTCCATATAATTTTTAAAAAGAAAAAACCCTATAAAAGCCTCTTTATAGTACGACATTTTTAACCACAAAAACATGTCTAGGAGACAGTCATATGACCCAAGTACATTTTACATTGGAAAGGAAAAAAATACAAAGTTTAATTGAAAAATCTACAAAAAAAGATGCCGCAAAAACTATTATCCTTGGAATTTTTCATTATAATCTTGACTCTGTTTAATAGCAATTCAAAAAGTTTATGACCTATTATCAAAACACTTCAGTTGACAATTTTGACTATCGTGTTAAAGTTGTGAATAATTAAATTATTAATATACAAACCAATGATACGGAGATAAAAATAAGAAAAGAACTTACAGAGAGCTTGGTGTGGTGTGAACCAAGCAGTTACTGCTTATTAAATGGACCGTAGAGGGCGCAATGAAAGGTTGTTTTTACAATCGAGTACAATGTGACGTTATGACTTACGTTAGTAGTCTGGAATATGTTAGTATTTCGTAGAGATTATGGCTTTGCCATAAATTGGGGTGGTACCACGGGTTTATTTACTCGTCCTTAACAGTTTATTCTGTTAAGGGCGAGTTTTTTTGTTTTTAAAAATGAAAGGAGATCCATAATAATTAAGGAAGCATATTGCACCAACTAGAAAAGAACTTGCCATTCGTACTATCTTCGACCTATTAGGTAGGGCCTTTATCGAATCCAGCAGGCAACAAAATACTTGTTGAGTTATTTGCAGAAGTTCTTTTAAGACTGAGCGTTAAGAAAATTATAATTGACTATACGTATCTAGCTATACCTGACTTTATTGGCTTTATTATCAATTTCCAAAAAAGTCATAGAAGCCTGACTCTCGATTAAGCAAAGAATTTAAAAAGTAAATTAAACCCTAAAATCAAAGCAGTAGGCATCTTTGTAGATGTACACTACCAAGCTGTCACTGGGATTTGTAAAAAAATCCAATTGATATCGTTCTACTTCATGGAAAGGAAGATAATGGCTAGATAAAAAAATTGCGAAGACTTACAGGTAAACGGGTAAAAAAGATAAAGCGATCATTCTTTTTGGCAGGTGGCCTTTCTTCAGAAAATATCAAAGAAGCTACGGCTTTTATTCAACCTTTTGGTGTTGATCTATCATCTGGTGTCGAAACGAATAAAAGTAAAGATTTGAAAAAAATGGTAGCTGCTGTAAAACAAACACATAGGAGGAAAATAGGATGACAGATACAATAAAAAAAGGACGATTTGGAATTCATGGAGGTCAATATATACCTGAAACACTTATGGGTACTCTTTCAGAATTAGAAACGGCTTATGACTATTATAAAAATAATGAGGATTTTCAAAATGAACTCAGTGAATTATTAAATGAATACGCCGGTAGACCCTCTAGACTTTATTATGCCGAAAAAATGACGAAGGACTTAGGTGGTGCGAAAATTTATCTTAAACGAGAAGATTTGAATCATACAGGTGCTCACAAGATTAATAATGTCCTTGGACAAGTTTTATTAGCGAAGAAAATGGGGAAAACTCGAGTCATCGCTGAAACAGGTGCTGGTCAACATGGCGTAGCAACTGCTACTGCCGCTGCGCTTTTCGGAATGGAATGCGAGATATTTATGGGCAAAGAAGACACAGAAAGACAGGCTCTTAATGTCTATAAAATGAAACTGCTAGGTGCATCTGTACATGAAGTCACCGCGGGTACAGCAACCTTAAAAGATGCCGTATCGGAAACAATGCGTGAGTGGACAAAACGCATTGATGACACTCATTATGTTCTTGGTTCTGTCGTAGGTCCGCATCCTTTCCCTACTATGGTAACGAACTTTCAAGCTGTCATCTCCAAAGAAATAAAAGAACAAATCCTTGAAAAAGAAAGTAGACTTCCTGATGCTATTATCGCCTGTGTAGGAGGCGGTTCAAATGCAATCGGCGCTTTTTATAACTTTATCCAAGATGAAGACGTTCGTCTAATCGGATGTGAAGCTGCTGGTAAAGGAGTAGATACACAAAAAACTGCTGCAAGTATTACAACTGGTAATGTCGGGATTTTCCATGGGATGAAGAGTTATTTCCGTCAGAATGAAGATGGCCAGATATCACCTGTTCACTCCATTTCAGCTGGTCTTGATTATCCAGGTGTCGGTCCTCAGCATAGTCACTTACATGATAGTGGCAGAGCAGAATATGTTCCAGTAACCGACGAAGAATCCGTCGTTGCTTTTGAGTATCTTTCAAAAATGGAAGGAATCATTCCAGCAATCGAAAGTGCTCATGCCATCGCATATACTATGAAATTTGCGCCTACCCTATCGAAAGATAAAATAATTGTGATAAATCTATCGGGACGTGGCGATAAAGATTGTGCTGCAATAGCAAGATATAGGGGGGAAGATGTTAATGAATAGAACGAAGCAAGCTTTTGAAAATGGTAAAGCCTTTATTCCCTTCATAACCTGTGGGGATCCAAACTTAGAAATCACTGAGAAACTCGTCTATGCCATGGAAGAAGCGGGAGCAGATCTAATAGAATTAGGTATTCCTTTTTCTGACCCCACAGCAGAAGGTCCTGTAATACAAGCTTCTAGTTTAAGAGCTTTTAAAAACGATATTACTACTGATAAAATTTTTGAGATGGTTAGAAAAGTCAGAAAGAACTCTCAAGTTCCTCTGGCATTTATGACATATGCAAATGTCGTCTTTTCATATAATATCGAACGATTCATTAAAACTATGAAAGAAATAGGCGTTGATGCCTTGATTGTTCCTGATGTGCCTTTTGAAGAAAAAGATGAATTTTTAATGGCTTGTACTAAATATGAGATAGACTTCATTTCACTTATTGCCCCAACGTCTAAAGAAAGAGTTACTACAATCGCAAGCCAAGCAAAGGGGTTCGTTTATTGTGTTTCTTCTTTAGGAGTAACGGGTACAAGAAATACTCTCTCTAATGACATTGGAGAGAGTATTGAAAGGATAAGAAAAAACAGTACCGTTCCTTGCGCTATTGGTTTTGGAATTTCGACTGTAGAACAAGCAAAAAAAATGGCTGCTTTGTCAGATGGCGTTATCGTCGGTTCAGCCATTGTAGAAATATGTGGCAAGTATGGAGAGACATGCGTCCCTCACGTAAAAGATTTTGTCTTTCAAATGAAAGAAGCCATTAGAGTACTATGACCCTATTATTAGATATACTGACCCCCGATATGATACAAGTCAATTATGAATGCAAAACACGAGATGAAGCCGTTTCTTTGGTCGGTCAACTCCTTGTCACTAAAGGCTATGCAAAAGAAAGCTACATCAATGCCATGATTAGAAACATCGCAACTAATGGCAGCTATATCGTTATTGCACCAGGCATTGCAATGCCTCACGCTAGACCAGAAGAAGGAGTGTTAGCTATCGGTTTGAGTCTCGTTACATTAAAAGAACCAGTAGTATTTGGACATCCAAAAAATGATCCCGTAACAATTGTGATTGGATTATGTGCAGTGGATCATCAATCTCACTTAGAAGCCTTATCTGAATTAGTAGATATACTAGGAAATGAAGAAAAGATAAGAGGTATAAAGGAAGCAACATCAGCTAAGGAAATGTTAGCTATTATAAAAGGAGGAGCTAAAAATGATTAAAATTGTGACCGTTTGTGGAGCTGGAGTAGGAAGTAGTTTAATGATGCGCCTATTTTCGCAGCAAATTTTAGACGCTGAAGAAATTGAGGCTAATGTTGAAGCATCAGATATCAGTTCCGTAGATCCAGACAGCTATGATATTTTAATTACGACTTCTGATTTTGCGGATACACTACGCAGTTCTTCAGTCCGCATTGTTCGAATGGATAATATGATAGATAAACCTTACTTGAAAGAACAACTTTTAGAAACAATAAAAAACTTATCGTAAAAGGAGATAAACTGTGGGACTATTTATGTACTTTATTACTACTATCTTAGGGCAAGCTGTCTTTATTATTGGATTTGTAGTCCTAATAGGAATGATTGCTCAGAAAAAACTATGGTTTCAGATTCTTCCAAGTGTCATTAAAACGATGATTGGTTTTACCATGATCAATATAGGCGGGCAAACATTAGGTGTTGCCCTTCTCCCTTTACAACCACTGTTTTCTAAAATCTTTAACATTCAGGCAGTACCTACTGATATCGGTGCTGCCCAAACAGAAAGTTTATCAGAGATAGGAACTGAAATGGCTTTGATATTTGCTTTTGGTTTCTTGGTAAATTTACTTCTTGCACGCTTTACAAAATGGAAATACGTTCACCTTTCAGCACATGTTTCTTTCTTCTATGCTGGATTAATCGCGGCTTTATTAAAATTTAATACCTCACTTGAACTTATACCTTTAGTCTTAATTGGATCACTTTTACTAGGATTTTATATGACGATAAGCTGTGCCTATGTTGCACCACTTATGAAACACATCAAAGGTGGAGAAGGATTCACTCTTGCTCATTCTAGTTCAGTCGGACTTCTCATTTCTGCTGGTCTAGCAAAATTATTTGGAAACAAAAAGAATGATTTAGAGACGATGCATATACCAAAGCAATTAAGTTTCTTAAGAGAAATGACTATTGCTCTTACGCTTGTCATGTCTCTCTTATTCTTATCTATTTCCCTCTTTGCAGGGGCTGGATGGGTTGCTGAAAATATCAGTAACGGACAAGATATTTTTGTATACTCTATTCTTCGTGGTGTTGAATTTGGTGTTTGGATTACTGTTATTCTAACTGGCGTACGAATGATGCTTTCAGAGATTATTCCAGCGTTTCATGGAATTGCTACTAAACTTATCCCAGATTCAATTCCTGGATTAGATATCCCATTACTATTTCCTCATTACCCTACTTCTGTTATCGTTGGCTTTCTTTCCAGCCTCGTCGCTGGGTTAGTGGGTATGCTCGTTTTAGGCCTATTAAATTATCCAATCGTTGTTTTTCCAGCTTTAATCCCGACATTCTTCACAGGCGCCATTACAGGTATTTTTGGTAATGCATTTGGTGGAAGAAGAGGCGCTCTGATTGGCTCTTTTGTAAATGGTTTAATCCTTATTTTTGGCCAAGCATTTCTTTTACCAATGGTTGGGAGTTACGCCCCTATTATGCGTATCTTAAGTGAAACGGACTACGCGTTTTATGGACCACTTCTAGGTCTTCTACTTAAAATGATAGGTGGATAATAAAGACTAAATAGTCAAATTCTTCTATATAACTACTTTCAATCGTTCCCAAAACAGCTGTCTTGGGAGCTTTTTTTCGTAAAAGATAAAAATTGTCAAAAAACACTTTTCTTAGATCAGAAACACGCTCTGCTATCTTTATTTTAATTAGAAAGTAGAAAGAATCGCTACTAAAATAACAGTATTTAACCATAAAATGACTTATCCTATTCGTTTAAAAATAGTGAATTAGAAAAAAAGAGCTCCTAACTATTCTGTTTGGAAACTAGGTTTAGTCAACTTTTTTGTTTGAATTTTATGATGAACTAGATTTCGGTTGCTTGACCATCTATAGAACGTGTACTATACTACTTTGAAGAGTAAAAATATAAGCCTAAACTTTGCCACCGGGTGAAGTTTAAAAGGTATTCTGTAGCATTCCATTAGGTCTTTGGAGGAATGTTACCAGAATACCTTTTTGTTTTGAAAGGAGAAAAAATGAAACCATCAATTCTTAAAAAATTTATTCAGTACGCCAGTGTCAATATTTTAGGCATGATTGGTCTTTCTCTATACATTTTGGCGGATACCTACTTTGTTTCTAAAGCTTTAGGCTCTATAGGCATAGCCTCACTGAATCTTTCAATTTCTATTTATAGTATCATACACGGACTGGGTCTAATGATCGGGATTGGCGGGGCTACTAAATTCATTCTGTTAAAAGTACAAAAGAAAGAGAGCGCTACTCGTGTATTTTCTATCTCTTTAAAAATAGGTCTCATGGTAGGAGTACTATTACTCTTGATTGGTATTTTTGGCGCAAAACGTTTAGCTAGTGGTCTAGGAGCAGATAGCCTCACTCTCCCATTAACACAAACGTATCTGACTACGATTCTCATTTTCGCACCCTTTTTTATAGTCAATAACATTCTATTAGCTTTTGTAAGAAATGATAACAACCCAAATTTATCCATGATTGCCATGTTGGTCGGTAGTTTTTCAAATATTATTTTAGACTATATATTTATATTCCCGCTTAATATGGGAATATTTGGTGCTGCTTTTGCAACCGGGCTGGCTCCCATTATAAGTATCTTTGTTTTACTTATTCATTTCGTACAAAAGAACAACACAATCAAGTTGATTAAAACTAAACTAGAATTAAAACGTGTTAAGGATATTTTCAGTTTGGGCTTGTCTTCCTTTGTGATTGAAATTTCTTCAGCCGTTGCTTTGATTACTTTTAACAGGGTTATTTTACGACTAGAAGGAAATGATGGAGTAGCGGCCTATGCCATTGTAGCAAATTTAGCTTTAGTAGCCATTGCGATTTTCACTGGATTAGCTCAAGGTACCCAACCATTAATCAGCCACTATTTTGGATTAAAAGAATTCGATAAACTTAAAAAGATCCGTCACTATGCTTTGGTTACCGCTCTTCTAATCGCTTTTACACTCTATACGATTATACTCGTATTTTCTGAAAGCATGATACACCTTTTCAACAGTGAAAACAATCGCCGTGTAGCAGAAATAGCAGCTGTCGGTTTAAAAATCTATTTTCTTGGCTTCTTTTTTGCCGGAGTAACGATTGTAACCACCATGATCTTAAGTGCGACAGAACATGTCAGAGAAGCCCTATTCATTTCACTTTTACGAGGATTGGTCCTCATTGTTCCTATCCTTCTAATCGCGAGTTATTTTTGGACTATGACAGGTGTATGGTTTTCATTCGTACTAACAGAACTGATTGTAACTGGAATTAGTCTGTATTTAAATCATTTGAACCATAAATCAGTCCTTAAACAAAAAACGAACTCTATATTTTCTAGAAACTAGTTTTTTTTATCCCTATTTTAAAAAGTTTATTCTTGATCATAAAAAGCATACGTTCGCCCTTCAAAATGTAGCGATTTTAACTTGTCTTGTTTAAATGTACGATCACCTATTGCTATTGGCAAATCTGAATCACTTTCACCTATAGCATCTAATAGGCGGAATGCTTTCATTATCTCTGATTTAGAAGTAAAAAATTTAATCTCTGGTTGCTCATGGTACTTCACGATTACCGGCCACAAGTAGTCTTGAGTAGCTACGTTGTATTCAGGAAAGTCATTAACCGGTATGATGGGTAATTCTTTGTTATCCATATCCATTCCACTCCTTTTTTACTGTCAGCATTAAATACTTATATGCTCTATTTCCAGTTTTTAATTCCTTGCTATTTTTGTTCTTTTCTTCTACTTTATCTCTTCTCTTACAAAAAAAGCCTTAAAAAATCATGTACTGATTCTTCAAGCTTTTTTAATTAGTTTAAGACCGTCTCGTTCTCAACAAGATACTTCGCTTCAAATTCATCCAACAATGTCCGAACTTCAGCTGTTGTTTGAGTTTCCATTAATTGGACTCTTAAAGCACTTGCTCCTTTAAATTCACGGATATAAATTTTAAAGAAACGACGCAGTGGTTTGAAGATACGTGTATCCGTTTCTGAAAACTGATCAAATAAATCTAAGTGCGTTCTGAATAAATCTAACAATTCTTTTGGCCCATGCTCTCTAGGTTCTTTTTCAAAAGCAAATGGATTATGGAAAATTCCACGTCCAATCATCACGCCATCAATTCCGTAACTTTCAGCTAGCTCCATGCCTGTTTTATAATCAGGAATATCGCCATTAATTGTTAGCAAGGTTTGAGGTGCAATCTCATCACGCAATTTCTTGATTTCTGGAATCAATTCCCAGTGTGCATCTACCTTACTCATCTCTCTTTTGGTACGTAAGTGAATCGATAGGTTCGCAATATCTTGTTTCAATAAGTGCGTTAGCCAAGCTTTGTATTCATCGACACTAGCCGCTCCTAATCTAGTCTTCACACTTACTGGAAGGCCACCTGCTTTGGCTGCTTCAATCAATTCCGCCGCAACTTCTGTACGCAGAATCAATCCTGATCCTCGGCCATGCTTGAAGACATTCGGTGCTGGACAACCCATGTTCAAATCTAATCCACGAAACCCTAGTTCTGCCATACCGATACTCATCTCTCTAAAGAACTCAGGTTTATCTCCCCAGATATGAGCAACCATTGGCTGTTCGTCTTCTGTAAACGTCAACCGCCCACGAACACTTTCTTTGCCTTCTGGGTGACAGTAACTTTCACTATTCGTAAACTCAGTAAAAAAAACATCAGGTTTTGCAGCTTTAGCGACTACATGACGAAATACGACATCTGTCACGTCTTCCATGGGTGCTAATACAAAAAACGGTCGTGGCAATTCTTGCCAAAAATTATCTTTCATTTTAAAATCCTTTCGTCTAACAAATTGAAAAGTAAAGTGAGTTTGCTTCTTATCTATTCACTATCTTTTTTTAGTTTATTTATTTTAACAGAAATACTTTTTATCCCAACTAACTTAACTCTAACTATGCTAAAAATTTGATAGCACCATTTTCAAAATGATTGGTTCGATTTATTTTACTACATCGAGCGCTATTATAACAGAGTAAGAGACTGTATGCAGTAGATAATTCGAATAAAGTACAAAAAGACTGGATACACTGAGTGTGTTTACAGTCTTTTTATACTTTATTTATTAGCAACGAGGCTTCGTAGTTGATCTTCAATCGTTGGGCTAAACAAATCAATGTATCTCACTTCAATTTTTGCTCCAAGCTCTAGTCTATTAGTAGAAAAATCTAAGCTCTTAAAAGTCGTTTCCTTATAATCATCACTCTTAGGATACAATAAAATCACTTTTGCTAGTGATTCTGAATGATGGCTGTAGCGTGTAAAATACGCATACATCTGATACAAATCCGCTTGTGATGGTCCATCTGCTTTTAAAAGTTTCCACTTTGTATCCACAATCACTACCTGCTCGCTTTCAAGAGTAGAGCGAATGACAGCATCTGGACGTAGACGGTAACTACTTTTATTATTATCGTCTCCATCAAATAAAAAGTATCGTTGTTCTTGAGTTTCTACTTTTAACTGAGGCAGAGCCTTTTTCATCTTAGTGGCTATGTAAGCCTCAAAAATTTTATCCATTGGAAATAATAAAGCAAAAGCTAACGAACTTCCTTTAAATGAAGTAAACGATTTTTGCTTCAAAAAAATCTCAGCCCACTTTAAAGCTTGCTCGTAATACTGAAATTGTCGTTTTATTGAAACCTTTTGAAAAGCCATTTGGGGTTGGAACGTCACCTGTACTTTTTCAAAATAAACTAGTTGTTCTCTCATTAACCGTTGATTTCGTGGATCATGAGAGACTCCCAATAGGTAACTTAACGTCGTTTTGATCAATTGATTTTCTGCTCCGTTTACCTCAAACTCATCAAATTCAGTATAAAACTTCGCTTTGTTTATCGCATTATACTGGATTTGCTGTTGCAACAGTAACTTCCCTTTTAAAAAGGTTTCGTTGCTTTGTTTAGTGATATAACTAGATTTCAACCCTCTTTTTAAAATATTATCTACTTCAGCAATAAACATCGCAATAAATAGTTCTAAAATAGGCTTTTTATAGGTACTTAAATTGGCCTGACCAAAGTTTTTCCCATCAATCCTTTTTACTGTACGCAGCATACGAATAAATAATTCTCTAACTTGTTCATCATTTGGATGTGTGCGAGAAATTTTAGGCAAAATTTCAATTGTGAGTCCTGACTTAGTCTGCAATACACCTACATATTGATTGGCTTGAACGCCATTACGGATAGGTCGTAAATAATCTGACATACTTGAAGATTCACTGTTACTCTCATCAATAAAATCCTTTAATTCTTGTATATCTTTTTTTGCAATTTTTACGCCTTGAAAAGTATCATTCGCATAGATTCGGTCGTATTCTGCAATCGTAATCGTTCTATTCATTTGATTGACTAGACGTGTTGTTGACAATGTTTGCAACAAACCGTTCAAACTCTGCCAATGAAACCGATGAAATCAATTCGAGGTGTCCACTCTCTTCTTCTATCCATTCATCCAATAGGTTTCTATCAAAAAGATCTGCTACATTCTCTTTTTCCGTTCGGATATAAATTTCTTGACTGTCGTTGAGTACAGCTTTTATTTTTCTGAAATCGTCATAAAAATATTCCTGAAGCAAAGGCAAAATTTTATTTTCGAAGGTTTTTTGCAACTCTTCTATTGATTCAATACCCATAAAAAAGGCATGTCCTAGCGTATGTTCTCTATCATAAAGAACCCGAATACGCTTATTGAGAACGTCTAATACCTCTGCTACGTCGATATCACCTAGAATCCCATTATCGCCAACATTCTCTCGGATGACATCTGAATCGGGCATTTTTTCTACAAATTCAAACCGTCTTCTTAATGCTGTATCCATCATTGATATTGATCGATCAGCTGTATTCATTGTCCCTAAAATATAAACGTTACTTGGCACGCCAAAACGTTCACCAGAATAAGGCAACGTTGCTGTCATACCCGTCCATTTTCCATCTTTATAGTCAATCCGTTTGCTATCTTCTATTAATGTAATCAATTCACCGAACACTTTACTAATGTTGGCTCTGTTTATTTCATCAATGACAAATAAAAATGTATTCTTATTGCCATCTTCTAAATCTTCTTTTGCCTTTCTACAAAAACGTAGAAATACCCCATCTTTTACTTCGTAGTGGATCTTTCCATCAACTGACTCAGCTCTAATCCCTTCAATAAAGTCTTCGTAGCCAAATGACTGATGGAAGGTCACGAATTCAAAAAAGAAATCTGTTTCTGTTTGTTCTTCTAATGGATCAGGAACTTCAGCAGCATCCAATCTTCCTAACTCAGTTAATGCCCATCGACTATTCTTTTTTTCAAAAAAATCTGTTCCTTGACGATAAGCAGAAGTAGTACTCTCTTTTGTAGCATGTTCAATTACTGTCGTACTTAACGTTCCATAGATGGATTTACTTTTTTTGGTCTTGCTATATTCTTGTACTACTTTAGAAAGTTCTATTTCTTTGATTGTCAGTGATTTATAGTTATGTGCCTTATAAGCAAGATAAATAATCTCTCTCCATGAATACCCATCAAAGTTATAGTCTTGTTCTTTCGTCACTTGGTTTCCAACTAATTTTTCTTTGTATTCCTCAATTTGGTAGGTTTTACCAGTACCAGGAGGACCATATAAAATTGTATTTAGACCCACTTGTTCTATTTTTTCCGTTTCCACTATCTCAATACCACCAATTGTTTCTTTTTCTCTTTTTTCTTTAATACTTTTATTTTTCTTAGTTGCTGAATAATCGACAATTACCTTTTCTTCACCTGTACCGTACTTATTTAATAGTCCTTGTACTAGCATGATGGCATCTATTCCTGCGAAAGTAGCATACCAAACACTTTTTTCTCCAAGCTTGACCTCTAAAATATTACTCTGTGAACTCGAACGTTGGATTATTTTTTGTTCTTCTATTTTCTCTTTAGAAGGATAGAACCCAACCGTATTTTTAAAGCTTTTTGCTAATTTTTCAAGCTGTTCTTCATCTTTAATTTCTGGAAATACATCTTCCACAGTGATTACTGTATTCACTTTGTTTGGAATATCTAAAAATAAAGCTATTTCTTCTACAATTCGCTTCCAAGCAAAATTCTTAACCGTTTCTTTTGTAAATTCTTTATTATTTACATTAAACGAAAGCAACTGTCTATTTTTCAAGTCCTCATAGCGTACACTAAGTGGTACTCCTTTTTTCAAAGTAAGCGTCACTTTCCCAAACCATTGACCTTTTAACTCTGGATCATTTAAGAAATACTGATAATCTTGTTCTGATTGACCTATAGAAAACTCAATTAATTTCTTTGAAAAGTCTGATTGATGAACGTCAAGTTTCCAGATAGATTCCTTACTCGTATAGAAGTACCATTCTTTGTTCTCGTGACGATAATCTTGTATCCAATTCACAGACAGTTTTTGACTATCGTTTAATCCTTCTTCAATTATCCCAACTGCCTTGATTCGCATAACTGAAACGGTATTGTTATTGGGATTCTCAAATGGTAAATCTTTTTTACGTGTATAGGTCGTTTTAGCAACGATGTAATCTCCTACACTCATTTCGCTAAGTAGCTCCATAGTCTTTTTATTCTGTTCTTCATCCTCTTTATTTTCTAACTCAAGTTTCCAATTTTTTTGTTCTATAAAATTATCCAGTTGGTCACTACCATCAAGTAAAGTATCTACAAAAAAATACTTCCTATCTAAATCCGCTTTCATTTAATTTTCCTCCAAACCATTTAGTTATCTTATTTACTTAATGCGTGGAAATCGATAATCCCACCAGCCCGAAAGAGTTTTCCTGCTCTATGAGCGATTACTTTGGTGGTGGCATAATCAAATGCTGAACCTACTCCTGCACCATCCATTAGCACAGCTTTTCCTAAATTGATTATTCCTTTTGTTCCGACTTTTTTAATATTACCAATAAGTGAGTTAAATATATCCAATATATCTTCTGAGCATTATCAGGATAATGTTTTTCTTATATAGATAAATTACATACTATAAAATTTTGACTACCACCTAAAATATTTCTTAATATTTTTAGATACGTAGTGAATAATATATCCAACTTAACATGTAGAGAAATTAATTGAAGAATCAATTTGCTACTATTCAGTCATAACTTTAAGTTAGAGATGAAACTTTGAGAATAGCTATGATACAACACTTTATACATGTCTCATAACTTCTTTTGATGATAGGTTGAAATTGATTCGAACATTAGTCAGATTCGAAGAATAACATACTTTTGATTAAAAGTAGTTTAACAACAAATAAAGATACTTTTTGAGAAATAATATTAATTGTTCTACACTATTCTTCATTTATTCTACTTAATTTCCCCACTATTTTTTGCTGAATTAAAAATAAATTTACATTTTATCTTTATTTATAATTATGTGAACGTTTATTTAAGATTGGGATATCATTATCAATTAGAAGAAGATTTCCAATTTTTTTTTCAAGTATTGAAGCACTTTCTTCTAAATTCTTATTAAAAGGAATTATTATTGCTTTTTTTATATAACTATTAACTTGGTCTACTAATGCATTCCAAACTATCTTTTGCTCTTCATTTGCTACTATTTCTGTTATAAAACGAGGTGTCAAACTTGTTCCCCATTCTTTATATTTATAAAATAAATCACCATACATTTGCTTATATAAATTAGCATTCGTTTTACCAATAACAATAACAAAGTCATCTTCTGTTAAACCAACCCATACGTATTGACAGACTCCCACGGTTGTCAGTAACCCTTCAAATGATTTATCACACTTGCATTCGAATTCCGATGTATCGTTATAAGAAATCATTGAAATACTAAAGACTCTATCAGCATCTACATAAACTTGTTGTTTTACGATACTTTCTATTTCTTTGATTTTTTTTATACATCCATGTTTTTCCCTTTCATCAAATAACTTTCTTTGCTCATAACCTCTAACGGTTTTTTCAGCTGTTTTTGTCATAAATACTCCTCATAAAATGTTTTTATAATGTTTAAAATATTTATACTTCTGATTGATTCATACTTTTTAAAACCATAGTTTACTTCATACTTTATTATTTTTTTCGAAATGTTATTGCCGTTTTTTATTCTTTAATTTTTTTTATGAAACATTAGCTTTGAACTAAAATTTATAGCTTATTGGACAGACCAGTCTCATGAAATATATCTGTATTTTAAAAATTAGATGAGATTAACAATTATAGCCATCTGAAGTAGTCCTGAATAATTCATGTGATATAGTAAAAAAAATTTTTTTCTACTAGAATATCAAATTATAAAATAGAACAGTATTTCAAGAAATATTTATTCTACTATTTATAAGTTCTATTAGTTCTTTTTTCATACTACTTAGGTCTTTGGTAGGAGAAAATTCTTTAAATGATATCTTTTCATCTATTTGAATTTTATTTTCAAGTTTTACATTCCCGGATCTTGGAAATAAAACCCAGACTTCTAAGACTGGAGTTATATTCCCTGCAAATGGTCTCATTAATTGTTCTATTGATGAATTTTTAAATAGTATTTTAGACTTAATTGAATCTTTATAATTCCTTAACTGAGTTGGTACTCTTTCATCATTTTGCCACAAACTTGTAAAGCTCCTATATTTGGTGTCCATCACAATTGAACCAAAATAGCTATTATCCTTAAAGATATCTATACGTATATCCGGCTTATTATTTGTAGCTTTTATATAAACTGGGTTATATAGATCAAGGCCATCATTATCTCTAGGAATTTTTTTATTGTATACAACATTTAATCTAACATTATCTTTTTCAAAGACAACAATTGTTCCATCTACGATAAACGGTATTTCGTATTTTGAATCATCAAATATCCAACCTGAAACTGGTACATATCCTGATTCCTTTATCATGATAAGTATCTTTAAATATCCCCATATTTCGTACAAGAGAGCGGAACTCTTCCAATACAGTTGATAGTTACTATCAAGTTGTTTATTAGGTTTATTAGAAGTAACTTTTAAATAAAATTTATACATATAATTATATTTTATATCTCTAACACCACTAATATTCTTTATTCCATTATTGTATTTTGAAATTTCACTTACCCAAGGTTGAGCATGTACTTCTTTTATAATAAAATTATATTTTTCAACTACTTTCAAACTATTATCAATAAATTTTAGTCGTTTAAAATTATTTTTTTCCAACATTACACTTTCAAAAAAAATATCGAGTGTTCTCTTTATTTGTTTTAAAAATAATTCAACCTGAGTAATAATAAACATTAGCTCTCTATTTGAGTTTATATCATAATTAATAAATCTTTTACTTGTATATATTAAGTTTGTCTTTTCAGGAAATCTACTTAAATGTTTTATTGTTTGTTGATCAATATTGAATCTTTTTCCTTTTTCTTGCCAAAAGTAATTCTTTCCAATTTCACTTTTAGGATTAAGTATTATTTGATTTAGTATATTTGTAAACTTAGGCAGTTCTGCATTTAGTACCGTTATCTTATTGAAAATTATATTATCTGAAGTTACTGAACTCTTATCATGTTTATTTCCCGTATTTCTAAATTTCATGTCAAGTGATAAGCCAACAACTTCTTTTTCTATCTCAGATTTCATAAGTTCCCATTCAGAGACACTCATATTCTTAGGATTTATCTTAAACCAACTATAGTGAACATTATTTTTAGCATCCTTTAAGAGTACTTGATAATAACCAGGTATTAAAGGCTCAGTTATTTTATGTTTAAATGAATATAAATAGATTTGTTCTTTTCCAATTTTCCACCATCCATCATCGTCGATTTCAACATTATCCATAAAATCAAATCCTTCAATTTTGATTAACACCTCTGCTCCTGCAGAAACAGATAATTCAATTAGTTCACTAAACTCTGGAATTTCACATAATTTAAAAGATTCGATATTATCGTTCCCAAAAAAAATCAATTCTTTTTCGTAACGATCACTTTTTAAAAATAACTTACATGGTGTAACCATGGATTTTTAGCTCCTTTATTTTATGCTGAATAACTTTTCGTGACTCACTAAACGAAGAGATTTCCTTATTCGCATCCAATAAATCCAGAAGTTCTCCAGGATTAGTACTATCTCCTAATAATATTGATAATTGTCCTTCAGAACCTCTAACTTTTGTTAGTATCCGCTGAACAATTTGTAAATCTATTGCCTCATCTTTTTTTATTGGAGATTGAACTGGAATATTTTTTAAATATTCGTCTATTTGTTTTATTATTCTCCAACCGATCCCAACATGTCTATTGGATTCATTAATTATTTTATGCAACTTCTCAAAAAAAACTAATTCAGTTTTAATTAAACCCTCATTTCCTAGGGAAAACTCTCTGAATTTTTCATAGTCCATACCTTTTTTCCCTGCATTTTTTTTACTTTCAGGATACTCTCTTTCATTTACTAATTCAGAAAAAGGTAGCATATTTAAATTAATTACATTAGCTCTATCAAGTACTTTGTCAGAGAATTGAAATGTAGATTCATCTAAGTTTACTGTTCCTACAAATAAAACATTTCTTGGGATTTTTATTTCATGTGGATATTTTTCAGAATTATAAAATCTATTTGCTAAATCTTGATTGTATAAGCTAATTTTTCTTTGTTCATTATCCATTTCGAGCACTGATAGAAATTGAGAAAAATAGTGTTCAACTTTAGCTAGATTCATTTCATCAAAACAAATAATATACATTTGATCTGTGTTATTTTGTGCGTCAATTAACGTATCTACTACGCCCGAATCTCCTGCTCGATATATTGAATTTATTGTATCCGCATACCCTAAGAAATCAGAATCATCTTGCCAAAAGGGACGAACTGGAACAATTTTAGATTGACCTTCTTTCAACTTCAAGGCATCTCCATATGCTTTAACTAACTTTGACTTCCCAGTACCTGAGAGTCCAGCTAATATAACTAAATTTCCTGTTTTCATAGCTGTATGAAAATTGTATAAATCTTTTTCATCATAGTACAAGTTATACTTTTTACCTGTAGTTACTTCAATGAAGTACTGCATAAACTCTTCTTCTTCATCAATTTGTTCTTCCAACATAACTTCTTCAGATATTTCTTTTGCATTTAATACGCTATCTTTTGACTCTACACTAGCGAAACTTAGATCGTCCAACAATAATATTTCTTCTAGTTTACCAATATCTTCGTGTGTTAATTTATCGTTGGGTACAAATAGAATATCTTCTTTTTCTCCATTAGTGCACACAAATTCATCCCAACTATCATTAATTAGATATTTTTTAAATTCATCTGGATTTATTTTATATCTTACACCATGAATATTATTATTTTGAAATATGATTCCTGTATACAAAAATCTATTATCTTCATCTTCCCATATAACCCGAGTTGGATAATCTTCTTCTTCTCTGGATACGTTGTTTGCTACTCCTGTGTATTGAAAGGTTGTTAGACGTTCTTCGAATTTATCTATAGAACTATCGTGAAAAACAAGTCCTTCATCATTAGGTTTAAAAACTGGTATAGGTTCATAAACTGATTTATCGCTAAAATCATCAGGTAACTCCACCAACCTAATTTCTCTTGCAACATAGTAATAATCAGTTTGACCCGATTTTCGCTTTTCTGGTTTAAATATTATCAGAAAATCTGATAAAAAATCTGCTAATTCACTTTTCCTAAGATTATGATCATCTGTACCTGAATCTGTGTATCCCCATTGAAGTAGTTCATTGCTAAAACATTGGACTGAACGAATATCTTCTGGAACATCTGATGAAAAGTTTGATAATGGTATTATCGTAAAAACGGTGTCATTATTTTTGTTAATTGTTATAGGTTGAACATATCTATCCTCATCTATAACTGGTTCATTAGCTAAAACACCTATCATATCTACATTAGATTTATGATTCATTTTTATAAGCTCCTTTTAATTCAGTAAAATTATTAATTTCTATTATTTTTTTAAATTTCTTTGAAACTAAGCCACGTTGCCCTTTTTTAACAAATCTATACTTGATTAGCCAGATTGCTTCATAATTATCTTCTTCAAACAGTGCCATATCTTCTGGCATTGTGCTACTTGTATAAACTTCAAATAAGTCTTCTTTAAAGTTGAATCCTGCTATCTCACCAAACACTAAAATCTTTTTCTTCTTTTTTTCTTTTTGTGTATTTTCTTCAGTCATTTTACCAAGATATTCTTCTTTTCGGACTTGTTCAGTACTTTCAAGCAGATGTTCTGATTGATTTTCCTGATTTACTATATAGTCTTGCTTTTTTTGATTTTCTTTATCTTCCACTTCTGAAATTCCATTTGTTGATTCTAAAAAAAATTTATCATTCTTTTGTTTTTGTATTAAAAAATTTAGTCTCTTTATTTCGTTAATATTCAATATGTTTACATCTTTCAACTCACCAATAAATTCATATTTTTTTATGTTTTCTTGTTTTAAATCATTGTTTTCCATTCTTAGTTTTTCAAACTCTTTCTGTAGTCTTTCTTTTTGAGTTATTAAATTACTTATTTCTTTTGTCTCTTTTTTATTATTCTCTAAGTTTTGTTTTAACTCACTTAATGTATTTGCATATTTTTTTTGTAAGTTTTTTTTGTCATTTTGAAGATTTGAAATTTCATTTTCTCGTTGTTTTATTAACTTATTCATTTTCGATTCATTAGTCTGCCATTTTATACGCTCTTTAAACTGTTTTTTTTCTAGTTTTTCTAACTCTTTTAAATAATTTTTGTTTATACTATCAATAATATTATCTCGTTTTTCTTCATTTTTTATTTCTATTTGATTTACTACTCTAGTCTTTTCCAAGCTTTCTTTATTTGCTTCCCAAAAATATGTGACTTTCTCAAAACCTTCTATTCTTATCATAGTTAATAAATAATTAGAAAGACCTCGAAAGCTACTTAACTTACCCAAGTTGATATCATTAATAACCTGGTCAATATCGAATTCTTTTATCTCAGGTTGTTCTACTAAATTATTTTTCTGATTTTTCCATTGTTTATATATTTCAAATAAATTACTTTTTGTTTTTAAATTTTTCAATACGATATCCCTAGTTTTATCATTTACTTCTCTAATGCCAATTATCTTTATTCTTTTATTCAGAATTATCTTTTTCAATTCACTATTGCTAAAACCTTCTAATATGAAACTTATTAAATCCTCGTTCACTAGAAATTCACTCCCTATAATGTTGCATTGCCTAGTTAGAATTAATCAATACATTTTTTGCAAAGCCTATAGAACTATAATCAAATTTTTTATATTAGATTTCTCCCACGTTTCCGGAAATTAATACAATTTTGTATACTTATCTTTACTTCTTTTACTCTTACTTACTGGATGTTTTTTGTTATTTACTCTCAATTTTTCTTCAATAATTTCATTGATATATAATTTTATATTATCCGCTGATATTTAAGAATAAATCGATGTATATACAATTTCTTTTTAATTTTTCTATATTTTCTTTTGTTACTTTTTCTGAATTTCTCTACTGAAATAGTCCTAATAGTTCTTATACTTCAAGTTAAAAAGCCGAATGTTATTTATCATTAAATTATCTTCAGTCTCATTCATCAAGAAATTTATTTATTCCATATTATTCATTTTTCCACTCCTTATAAAACTATAATTATAAACCTTATTAAATGGTTGCTACTATAATTATCTTACTTTTTCACTCTTCTCTATCTACGTATTATAGCAAACTATTTCAAAAATATAACTAAACATATTTTATTTCTTTTAATAATAGTATGATTGAAAAATCAACTGATGTGCTACTATCTTTTTATTTAGTACTTAATACAATAACTAATCCTATAAATATATTAAAAAAACTAGAAACGCCTATTTAACAGCATTTCTAGCTAATACTCCGTTATTACCCCACTGACCCTTCCATTTCATAAGCAATTAATCGGTTCAATTCTACTGCATATTCCATTGGCAATTCTTTCGAGAACGGTTCAACAAAGCCCATGATGATCATTTCAGTAGCTCGTTCTTCGGTTAAGCCACGACTCATTAGGTAATACAGTTGTTCTTCTGATATTTTAGATACTTTCGCTTCGTGTTCTAATGACACATTGCCGTTGTGGATTTCATTATAGGGAATCGTATCTGATTTAGATAAGTCATCCATGATAATGGTGTCGCATTCGATATGAGAGATCGATCCACCTGAGTTTTTTCCAAAGGTCACTTGGCCACGGTAGTTCACTTCTCCACCATCGTGCGCAATCGATTTTGAGACAATCGAACTAGAGGTGTTTGGTGCATTGTGAATCATTTTTGCACCAGTATCTTGGTTTTGCCCAGCGCCTGCCATGGCAATCGACAACATTGTCCCGCGTGCACCATTTCCATTTAGGAAAACACTCGGGTATTTCATCGTTGTTTTCGCACCTAGGTTGCCATCAATCCATTCCATCGTACCGCCTGCATCGACTGTTGCCCGTTTCGTTACTAAGTTATAGACATTGTCTGACCAGTTTTGAATGGTTGTATAGCGGCAATACGCGTCTTTTTTAACAACAATCTCAACCACGGCTGCGTGTAAACTGCTTGAAGAAAAGGTTGGAGCCGTACAGCCTTCAACATAATGAATACTCGCGCCTTCATCAACGACAATTAATGTTCGTTCAAATTGGCCCATCGCTTCATCGTTGATTCTAAAATACATTTGTAACGGTACATCACAACGAACGCCTTTTGGCACATAAATAAACGTTCCACCTGACCAAGTCGCTGAGTTTAAAGCTGCTAGTTTGTTGTCAGTTGGCGGAACAACCGTTGCGAAGTGTTCTTTAAAAATATCGGCATATTCTTTTAAGGCGGTATCGGTATCGATAAAGACAATGCCCATCTTTTCGAATTCTTCTTTCATGTTGTGGTACACCACTTCAGATTCAAACTGTGCACCAGCGCCGGCAAGGTATTTGCGTTCCGCTTCAGGAATCCCTAATCGTTCAAAGGTTTCTTTGATTTTTTCAGGTACATCTTCCCAGTCACGTTCTGGTTTGTTACTGGATTTCTTATAATAGGTAATGTTGTCAAAATCAATGTCAGATAAATCCGCGCCCCAAGTGGGCATCTTTTGACTTTGGTAGCGTTCGAAAGACTTCAATCGGAAATCAAGCATCCATTCTGGCTCTTCTTTACGAGCAGAGATGTCTCTGATAATCGCTTCTGAAATGCCCTTTCCGGTTGTATAAACCGACTCGACATCATCATGAAAACCATATTGGTACTCTTGTGTCTCTGGTACTTTACTCATCACTCAAACACTCCTTTCGTTACTCTTTTTCATTGGTTTTAGTTTCATCGGGTGTAGCTAAAGCTTTTTCTAGCCCTTTCCAGGCTAACGTGGCACAACGGATCCGAGCTGGAAATTTTGCGACTCCACTAAGAATCGCTGCATCTCCTAAGTCATCCAAATTTTCTGGCTCTTTTCCTTGCACTAGTAGAGAAAATTGATCAACTAAGGCAAGTGCTTCTTCTGGTGTTTTGCCTAGAACCACGTCGGTCATCATACTGGCACTTGCTGTACTGATTGTGCATCCACTACCTGAAAAGTGAATCGCTTCAATGCGGTTATCGGCTAGGTGTAATTGCAACTCAATCACATCGCCACACGTTGGATTATTCATCTCAACTTGATTGGTGGCCTCTTCTAATGTGCCATGGTGATGCGGATGGCTAGAGTGGTCTAAAATCACTTGACGGTACAATTGATCTAATCTAGTTAAGGCCATAATTGAAAAACTCCTTTGTCGCTAGAATCGCTTCAACTAAGCTATCACAGTCTGCTTTGGTAGTATAGACATAAACACTCGCTCGAGCGGTTGAAGACGCTCCTAGCTGTCTCATTAGCGGTTGGGTGCAATGATGGCCTGCTCGTACAGCAATCCCTTGCATATCGAGTGCCGTTGCTAAATCGTGTGGGTGTAAATCATCCACATTGAACGTTACCACCCCTGTACGTATACTGTCATCTGTTGGACCATAAACAACTAAACCAGGAATCGCACGTAGTTTTGGCAACAGATACGTCACCAATTCCGTTTCATGAGCATGAACGTTTTTCATCCCTAATTGGTTTAAGTAATCGATTGCTGCAGCTAACCCGATTGCTCCGGCAATATTCGGCGTACCGGCTTCAAATTTCCAGGGCAACTCGGTCCAGGTGCTATCTTGGTCATAGACAAAGTCAATCATCTCTCCACCGTATTCCACTGGTTCCATGGCTTCTAGTAACGCTCTTTTGCCATACAAAACTCCAATGCCGGTTGGTCCTAACATTTTATGTCCACTAAACGCATAGAAATCAACGCCTAACTCAACTACATTAACGGTCATATGAGGCACAGCTTGTGCACCGTCAACAACTATTACAGCTCCTACGCTATGAGCCAGTTGAGTCAATTCGGCAATCGGATTAACACTCCCTAAGACATTTGACACGTGTGTCAAGGCAACAATCTTCGTTTTAGTGGTAATCTGTTCTTTTGCGCTAGTTAAATCTAACTGGCCATCTTTTGTTAACTCAATGTATTTTAGAGTCGCTTTCTTTTTTTTAGCCAATTGTTGCCAAGGGACAATGTTTGAATGGTGTTCCATATAAGAAATCACAATTTCATCGCCTTCATGCACGTTGGCTTCGCCATAACTTTTAGCGACCCAATTCAGACTAGTCGTCGCTCCTCTAGTAAACAACACTTCAGCGCTTTCTTTCGCATGGATAAATGCTCGAACCGTTTCACGAGCCGCTTCGTATTGACTGGTAGCTCGCTCAGCCAACGTATGCACGCCACGATGAACATTGGCATTAGATGTTTTATAATAGGTTTCAATGGCAGTTAAGACAGCTGTTGGCTTTTGACTGGTCGCAGCACTATCCAGATAAATTAAGGGTTCATCGTTCACCACTTGATTCAAAATTGGAAAATCTTTCTTTACCTCTTCACCTTGGAACATCATTTTAACAACTTCCCTTCAATCGTTTCTACTAAACCATCACGAATTGTTTTTACTGGGATGGCCGCAATCACTGATCCTAAAAAGCCTCGCGTAACCAAACGTTCAGCGACATCTTTTGGAATACCGCGACTCATCAAGTAATACATTTCTTCTGGATCTAAACGTCCGACACTGGCTGCGTGTCCAGCTGTTACATCATTTTCGTCAATTAAAAGAATCGGATTCGCATCGCCACGCGCTTTATCTGACAGCATCAAAATACGGCTTTCTTGCTGAGCATCAGCCCCTTTTGCGCCTTTGATAATGTGCCCAATTCCGTTAAACGTTAAAGTGGCTTTTTCTAAAATAACACCATGTTGTAGAATATGTCCAACGGAGTGTCTGCCAAAATTCGTCACGCGTGTATCGACGGCTTGAATTTGTTTGCCCATACTGATAGCCACAACTTTTACTTCACTATGAGACCCTTCCCCAATTAAATCAGAGTCAAAGTCCGCAATCACATCGCCCTCGTTCATCACGCCAATCGCCCATTCAATTCTTGAGTTACCTAATAAATGACCCCGACGGTTAAAGTAAGTTGTCGTATTTTTACCTAATTCATCAACGGCTGAAAACTTCACTTTTGCACCTGGTTTAGTGATCACTTCTGCCACAATATTGGCGGCATTCTTTTTATCGCCAATCGTTTGGTATTTTTCAACATACGTAAAGTCACTATTGGTATCAGCGTAAATCAAGACGTGTTTAATCAAACTGTTAGTCTCTTTGCTGTTTTGCACAAATAAAGCTTCTAAGGGTTCTGTAATGACGACGTTTTTTGGTACATATAAAAAGAGTCCACTCGTCATATAGGCTGCATGAAAAGCCGTTAGTTTGTCTTCATCTGATTTGACCGCTAGTTGCATATACGCTGCTTCTACTAACTCCGGGTGTTCTTCCATTGCTGTAAACAGATCTGTAAAGATAACCCCCTGTTCGATTAACGCCATTGGCAACTGTTCAAAAGCCGTTTGATTTCCAACTTGAACAATCCGAGGAGCATCCGTTTCTTCAGTTAAGAAGTCATTTGCTAAGAAAACCGGTTCTTCCACTAAGTTAAAATCTGGCACTTGTAACAGTGGCCAACGATTGTAGCGTACTCGCTCAATGATTGGCAGATCTAAGGAAGAAATCTTTTCCAAAGCCGCTAAACGTAAATCCAACATCCAAGCTGGTTCATTTTTCATCATCGAAAACATCCGGACATCGCCAAGAGTCTCTTTGAAATCTTGTTCTCTCATCTTGATTCCCTCCTTAGTCTTCCTCTAATTCAAACTCAATACCCAATTCATCACGAATGCCTTTGTAGCCTTCTGCTTCTAAACGTTTCGCTAATTCAGCTCCACCGGTTTTTACAATAATCCCATTCATCATCACATGAACCACATCAGGCGTGACATAATTTAATAAGCGTTGGTAATGGGTGATGATTAAAGCGCCAAATGATTCCCCGCGCATCGCATTGATGCCTTTGGACACGACTTTTAAGGCATCGATATCTAATCCTGAATCGATTTCATCTAGAATGGCAAAGGTTGGTTCAATCATCATCATCTGCAAAATTTCATTCCGTTTCTTCTCGCCACCAGAAAAGCCTTCATTCAAATAGCGTTCAGCCATTTCTTCAGCCATATCCAATACGCCCATTTTTTCATCCATTTTACGAATAAATTGCATGACTGGAATCTTATTGTCATCGGCTCGACGAGCATTGATCGCTGCTCTCATGAATTCTGCATTGGTAATGCCTGCAATCTCACTTGGATATTGAACCCCTAAAAATAATCCTGCACGTGCACGTTCATCAACAGCCATTTCTAAAACATTTTCGCCATCTAATAAAATCTCGCCTTTTGTTACCGTATAACTAGGGTGTCCCATAATCGCGGCAGCTAATGTTGACTTACCCGTTCCGTTAGGCCCCATAATCGCGTGAATTTCATTTGTTTTTAGTATTAAATCTACGCCTTTTAATATTTCTTTTTCTTCAATAGAAACATGTAAATTTTTAACTTCTAAAATAGCCATTAGTTAAACTCCTTTATTTTTGCTTTATTTTATCCATCGTCTTTATTCCATTCTACTCCATTTTATCTAAACTATCATCCATACGCAATAACGTTCCAAGCAAACACCTTACTTTTTCTACTATAATAAGGTAAACTAACTAAATAAACGTTTAAAAAAACGGATTGTCTCAAGTTATATCCTGTAGTGATTCCATTGAAATGAGAAAGAAGGTTGAAAAAATGACTAAACCCTTTATTGGTATTCCTGGAAATATTTTACGTGGACTCAACGAAACACAAGGATTGCCCATTACGTATACACCACAAGGCTTTATAGAAGGCATTCAAACTGCTAATGGCGTTCCTTTTGTTTTTCCAATCAGCTCACCAGAAGATGCTTCTTATTATATTGACCAAATCGACGGCTTATTATTGGCTGGCGGACAAGACGTCTCGCCTTCCTTATCAGGTGAGGAACCTCATTTGAAATTGCAAGCTACTGAACCAGCTCGTGATGCATTTGAAATGGCTTTAATAAAAGAGGCACTCGCTCAGCATAAACCTATTTTAGCGATCTGCCGTGGGATGCAATTATTGAACGTCATGTACGGTGGGACACTGTACCAAGATTTATCTGATTACACGGATTTAAGTGTTCAACACCTCCAACAAACATATTTTAGTACCGGCTCTCATAGCGTGACGCTTGATCCAAAAAGTCAATTAGGACGTATTTTTGGCGAAAGTTACCTAGTTAATTCCTATCATCATCAAGCCATTAACGTATTGGCAGACTCTTTTCAAGCTGTTGCTTGGAGCAAAGACAACTTAATTGAAGGCTTTGAGTCAAAAGATACCGAACAAAGTATTGTAGCTGTTCAGTGGCATCCTGAATTAATGTTAAAAGAAGACACTAAGATGCAACGCTTATTTACAGACTTTGTTAAAAAGGCGTCCATTTCTTATTAAAGAATAAAAAAACAGGCTAGTAAAACGATTTACTGTAGCGATTTCTTAAAAGAACGTTTTAAGAAATCTCTGCTACTGATCGTTTACTAGCCTATTTTTTAATGGATGAATCGTTACTCTTTAACCGGTACAACTGCACCGTCCCATTCATTGATGATGTACTCTTGTACTTCTTTTGATTTCAATATCTTTACTAATGTTTTAATAGCTGGATTTCCAGCATCTTCTGAACGGACCGCTACAATATTTGCGTAGGGAGAACTCGTGCTTTCTAATGCAACTGAATCTTTAATCGGGTTAATGTCTTGATCAACGGCAAAGTTTGAATTAATCGCTACTAAGTCGCCTTCTTCTTGTTGGTACAATGTTGTCATCAAAGCTGGATCGTTTTCGTATTCAAACTTCAAGTTTTTTGTATTTTTATCGATATCATCAAAGGTCGCTGTTGTTGGTTCAATGCCTTCTTTTAATGTGACCAATCCTTCTTCTGCTAAGATACTAATGATACGACCCCAGTCAGATTGAACATTGCTTGTTAAAACAATTGCACCGTCTTTTACATCAGCTAAACTCTCATATTTTTTAGAGTACAAGCCAAGTGGTTCAATGTGGATAGCACCTTCATCAGTAAAATCAAAATCATTTTCAGCAACGACACTATCAAAGAACGGACGGTGTTGGAAGTAGTTAGCATCCAGGTCACCTTCGTCTAAAGCAACGTTTGGCACAATGTAATCATTGTAAGTCGTAATATCTAACGTTATGCCCTCTTTTTCTAAAAGGGGTTTAGCAAATTCTAATATCTCTGCGTGAGGTACATTACTAGCCCCGATTTTTATAACCGTTTCGTCGTTTTCTTTTGCTGTGTCATTGCCACATGCTGCTAGTGTTAAAGATAATCCTAAAGTTAAAATAGCTCCGTATACGAGTGATTTTTTCATAATCTTTCTCCCCTTTTTCATTCTTATTTTTTATCTGTTCTAATTCTTACGGGTAACCTTATCGTTTATCGATTCGTTTAACCGCTCTATCGCCAATAAATTGAATAGTAAAAACAATAACTAAAATAATAAGTGTTGCTACTAGTGTTACAGCTGGTTGGTTTCGCTGAAAACCGTCTAAGTAGGCTAGATTACCTAAGCCACCAGCACCAATGACTCCCGCCATCGCTGTATATCCGACTAATGAAATGGTTGTAACGGTCAAACCAGAAACAATAGCTGGCAAACTTTCTGGAATAAGAACTTTATAAATGATTTCCCATTTACTGGCTCCCATTGCTTCAGCTGCTTCAATCACTCCTTTATCTATTTCGCGAAACCCTATTTCGACTAATCGAGCATAAAATGGTGCCGAAGAAATAATTAACGCCGGTAAAGCAGCAATCGGGCCTATAATGGAGCCAACCAATACTTTTGTAAAAGGCATAATCAAAACGATTAAAATAATAAACGGAACAGAACGAAAAATGTTTACTAAGAAAGCTACGATACTGTAAAGCAGTTTAGCACCTAGCGTTTCTTTGCCGTTTGTTTCATATAATAGCAAACCGAGTAAGAGCCCTAATAAAAAGACAATGATAACTGAGCCAATAGTCATCCCTACTGTCTGTCCAGTCGCTTTTTGCATCTTATCCCATTGGATATCTGAAAAGTCAATGTATTGGTCTACTATATTCGCTCCTACTTTAAGATTCGACAACATGTTCAATCACCTCTACTCCTACTTTCATTTGGTCAAGTTGTTCAATCGCTTGCGAAATACTTAAAGGATCTCCTGTTAATTGAACATATAGCGAGCCAATCGAACCTTTTTTAGCTTGTTGAATATTGCCTTGGATAATATTTAATTCTACGTTGTATTCACGTACAATTCTTGAAATAACCGGCATTTTAACTTGTTCTTCTTCAAATACAAGATGAATCAATTTACCTTCTGGGTACTCCAGTAGCATTTCTTCTAACACATCATCTGTCTCACCACTGTCTGGATTAGCGTCTTGGCGGATAAATCGTTTTGTAATATCTTGTTGAGGTTTTTTGAAGACATCTAATACTTCGCCTGATTCAACTACTCTTCCATCATCCATCACAGCGACTTTGTTGCAAATTTTTCTAACAACATGCATTTCATGAGTAATTAAGACAATCGTTAAATTTAAACGTTTGTTAATAGCGACTAATAAATCTAATACTTCATCCGTTGTTTGAGGGTCTAATGCACTTGTTGCTTCATCACAAAGCAATAAGGTCGGTTCATTGGCTAACGCTCTAGCAATTCCTACTCGTTGTTTTTGACCGCCTGATAATTGAGCCGGATAGGCTTGTTCTTTTCCTTCGAGTCCAACTAGACCTATTAATTCTTTAGCCTTAGCCTGTCGTTTAGCTTTTGGTACGCCGGAAATTTCTAGCGGAAATAAAACATTTTCCAATACCGTTCTAGACCAGAGTAAGTTAAAATGTTGAAAAATCATCCCAATTTTTTGCCGTTCTTTTCTTAATTTTTTGCCTTTTAATTCTGAGATGATATGGCCATTAACGGTTACTGTTCCTTTTGTCGGAATTTCAAGTCCATTGAACAGTCGAACCAACGTACTTTTTCCTGCTCCAGAATACCCAACGATGCCGTAAATTTCGCCATCTTCTATCGTTAAGTCGACTTCATCTACCGCTGTTAGCGTCCCTTCTTTTGTTTGAAAAACTTTTTTTATCTTTTTTAGTTCAATCATTTACGCTACCCCTCTCTGACTTATTAGGTAAATAAAAAAACTTTCGTCCCTATATTAAGTCACCTACTTAATATAAGGACGAAAGTCATTGCTTTCGTGTTGCCACCTTAATTCGCTAATTTATCACTAAATTAACCTCATCCAGTACTTAAGCTCATTGCAGCTAGTTATACTGTGGCACGTTATCGGGTGCTACCGGAATAAGCTTGTGCAGATGCATTCACTCATTCTTAGCTCAAAGACCATCTTCGGTTCTACTCCCACTACCTCTTTTCAGCAAACGAGGCTCTCTAAAAATGTTTGTATGGAACGTACTCTTCTTATCATCGCTTTTGTTATGATATTGTCAATATTCTAACAGATGGTTTTTGCGCTGTCAACAACAATCGATTAATTTATTTTATCTGATAAGGCGTTAAAAGCTACTTCATCTACATCTGTCAATTCAACAATCCAATTGGATTCTTTATCCGTACTATTTAATTTTTCAGGTTCATCTGCCAAAGCTTCATGGTACGAAACAACTTTCCCTGCAAATGGAGACGTTAATTCAGTCACAGCTTTAGCACCTTCTAAACCAATCACTGTTTCATTTTTTTCTATTCTAGTCACCTGAGAAGGAACCTCAATAAACATCACTTCACCTAAATCATCTTGCCCTTTTTCAGATAATCCAATCCGATACTGTTGACCTGTTTTTAAGATCCATAACCCATTTTCACTGTACTTCATTTTTTGTGTTTCTACCATGCTATTTTTCCCCTTTACTTCAGCCATTCTTTTTCGAAATCTTCTTCAATAAAGCCAAGCGTAATCTTGCTGCCATCACTTACCAATGGACGTTTGATTAGCATCCCGTCTGTTGATAATAGTTCAGCTGCTTCTTCCATTGTCATCGTCGATACGCGATCTTTTAGATTTAAATCACGGTAGCGATTGCCTTTTCCATTAAAAAAGCGACTAACAGGTAAATCAGATGCTTTCATCCACACCATTAATTGTTCTTTTGAAGGAGGTTGCGCAATCATATCGATTGTTTGGTACTCCACTGCGTTATCTTCTAGCCATTTTCTACCTTTACGACAACTTGTACACGTTTTATGCTGATAAAAACTTAACATCCTTTGTTGCCCCCTTTGCTAGTTTAATTAAAATTCACTTTCATCTTCTGAGAACATGTAGCTACGGTAATGGTATCTCATTGACATCACTAAACCAACACCCATCATATTTCCTAATAAGGCTGATCCACCTTGCGAAATAAATGGAAGAGGAATACCCGTTAATGGCAGCATTCCAATGCCCATTCCGATATTTTCTAATACATGAAATAAAACCATCATAATAACACCGGTCGAAATATAGGTATAAAATTCATTTTTTGTATCAAAACAAATCCGAACCATTTGATAAATCAATAAGAAATAAATGAAAATTAAAGCTGTACTACCAATAAAACCAAAATTTTCACCAATTGTAGAGAAAATCATATCTGATTCTCGTACAGGGACATAGACTTCTGATACACCAAAACCTTTGCCAAATACTTTACCTGAACCAATAGCTTTCATACTTTGAATCAACTGGTAAGCGGCGTCGGCAGAATCTTGATACGGATTCAGCCAAGAATCAATTCGAGCAAACTGATAGGGTTTAAATCCAAAATTCAATAAAATATCCCGATTGTTTGCGACAATGTATAGTAATCCTCCACCGGCACCGGCTGTTGCTGCAAAAATAGGGAAAATAATTTTCCAAGTGATACCAGACATTAAAATAATCCCACCGATAATAGCCATAAAAACTAAGGTTGTGCCTAAATCGTTTTGCATTAAAATTAAGCCTAGTGGAATAATAGACGTAAGTAAAATTTTGCCAATCAATAAGAAATCTGCTTGAACAAAATGCTTCTCGTATTCGCTATTGTGTTGCGTTACGACGCGTGCCAACATTAAAATAAAGGCAATTTTCATAATTTCTGAAGGTTGAAAAGTTAATGGTCCAAATTTGAACCAACTTTTTGCTCCGGTAAACGCTTCTGTCTGTCGATCATATAAAAACAAGACTAAAACTAACAGCAATAATCCTATCCCATAAGCAATAGGGGCTAATTTCCATAGTTGTTCAGAATCAAATTGCATGATAACAATAATCGCAACCGTTCCAATAACGTACCAAAGAACCTGCATAATCGTCGTTCGGATGCCTTTACCTTCGATTAAGTAGGTAGTAGAAAAGAGAGTGGCTATACTAATAATGGCTAATAATAGAATAGATAAAATGATACCGTAATCTATTTTTGATTCTTTCGTCTCATTCATACGTCAAAAATTCTCCTTATCTCTTCATTCAACTAGTCAATCAATCTATTTCGTTTCTTATTCATTATATAAGAAACCAACTACAAAAAAAAGGGGAGCGGGATAAACTCCCAACTCCATCTTTAAAAAACCATTGACTTTTTATTCTACTTCTATCTTTTCTTCTTCTCTTTCGTGTTGTTGAACCGTTTTGACTTTTATTAATTTCCCACGTTGTTTATTTGCTGAATCCATTAGCTTATCTTCTTTTGTTTTTCCTTCTTCTTCGTCTTCTTTTTCTTTTTTGTATTCAGCAACGGTTTTATCATTTTTATATTGGAAATAAATGACATTAATCAACGCACCTAATAAAAAGACAATCGCAGATAAATACAACCACAACATCAGAATAATGAACACTCCAAACGCCCCACTACCAGAAGCCGCACCTCCAGCAACGGATACATAAAACGAAAAACCTTGTGATAAGACTAACCAGCCTAATGCAGAAAATACCGCACCCGGAATAGCATAGTTGAAAGCAATGCCATGATTTGGCAACAATGAATAGATTAAAGCTAGAACAACCAATAAAACCACGGATAGAATCAGCCATCTAAAACTAAGGATATCTTGAATTAGCGTTAACTTAATATCAAAAAGACTTTCGATAAAACTTAGAATCTGCTCGCCAAAAACAAAAGCAAACATGATGACGCCCACTGCTCCGACAATAGCGACGTTTATCAGAAAAGAAACAACCCGAACAATAATAAAATTTGTTCTTTTTTCTACGCCGTATACTTCGTTCAACACCAATTGAGTCGCATTGAAGGCTTTACTTGCTGACCATAAAGAGGTAACTAAACCAATAGAAATGACTCCACCACGTGTCTGACTCAAAAAGTCTAACAACATTGGTTGAACAATACTGTAGATATCTGCTGGTAAAGCTGTTTCTAGATAAGGCAGTATATCCGATGCACTAATTGGTAAAAAAGGAATGACGTTTGCAACGACTAATAAAATAGGCGCAATTGAAAGTAAAATAAAATAAGCTAACTGTGCTGAATTAGGTGAAACTTGCGCTCTTTCCCAGTTGGGTTTTATAATTTCTAACCATGCTTTTGCTTTTTCTTTGAAAGAAGCCTCTTTTGGAATTGCAGTCACTAAACACCACACCTTTCTCGATTTGATTTTTTATTATGAATGATTTCTTACTTTTATAGTTGGTGTAAATTATAATCCATTAACAGTTGATTGATGCCATCATCAATGGTTCTTGCTTTTGATTCAACACCAGCATTCGTAACGACCGTCACAGACTTGCCTTCTTCTTGCTGGATCAAGCCGATTGAACGTTTTCCGGCTGATAAAGACAATTCTACAAAACCTTCTTTGTTATTTGCTGTCTCTTTTATTTCTACTTCAATTTTTTTATTCCCTTTTGTCATAAATAAGCTCCTTTTGGTTAATTTCTCTTTCTCAGTATACCTTATTCGAGTCAACTTTTCACTTCTCATCCATTAGTGAAAATCAAAAAACTGAGACACCCATCGCTAGATAGGGAATCTCAGTCCTTTAATTTCTTTGGTCGATAATGCTTATTTCATTTTCAACTTACTGTTTTATTCAGAAACGATTGCCACACCCGCACTTGCACCGATTCTTGTTGCTCCTGCTTTAACCATTGCTTCTAAATCAGCTTTTGAATGAATTCCGCCAGATGCTTTAACGCCAATATTTTCTCCAACTGTTTTTCTCATTAATGCGATATCTTCTTTTGTTGCTCCACCTGTTGAGAAACCAGTAGAAGTTTTCACGTAATCAGTGCCAGCTTTTACAGCTAATTCACAAGCACGTACTTTTTCTTCATCTGTTAATAAGCATGTTTCAATAATAACTTTTACTAGTGCTTTTCCTTTAGCCGCTTCGACCACTTTTTGAATATCGTTTAAAACTTGGTCATCTTCTTTAGACTTTAATGCGCCAATGTTGATAACCATATCTACCTCAGTTGCGCCATTGTGGATTGCATCTGTTGTTTCGTATACTTTTACGGCCGTTGTGTTTGCGCCCAATGGGAAACCAATAACGGTACATACATCAACATCTGATCCTTTTAATTGTTTAGCTGCTTCTGCTACCCACGTTGGGTTAACACAGACAGAATAAAAACCATACTCCTTAGCTTCTGCTGTTAATTTTAAGATTTCCTCTTTTGTTACGCCTGGTTTTAAAGCTGTATGATCGATTAGATTAGCTAGTTTATTCATTTACTCTTCCTCCTAATAGTTACATCCATTTATTTATTCGTTCGATTGAACACATGACCACTTGTTTATGAAATTACGTTCATTTACTGATAGTCTTATTGTATCTTAAATACAATCAAATGTAAACGTTCCTTTTACTGGTTAATTGGTTGTATCTTTTGGTTCATTCCATTCAAGAAGTTCCTTTGCAGTAAATTGATCAATCATTAGAATATTAGCATACTGTCCTTTTAAAGCACCATCGATAGCAGCTAGTTTTCTATGCCCACCTGCTACTAAGATAGATTTTTCTTTCTGTCTTAGCTCTTGTAAATCAATCCCCATTGTCCGATTATTGATTTCTTGATCACTTATTTCGCCTTTTGCATCAAAAAAACGTGAACAAATATCGCCAACTGCTTGTTTTTTTAAGCGTATTTTTTCATTTTCATCAAAATACCCCAATCTAAATAACAAAGCATTTTCGCGCACCGTTCCTACTGTAAACAAGGCTATCGTTGCTTGTTTACCCTTTTCAATAATGTAACGCATATGCCGATCTTGTTCTACTAGTTTTTTAGTTGTGACATGATCAAATATCACCGGCAGTACTAAGTGCAAAGGGGTTGTTTGGAAAGCCGCAGCGAATAGGGAAATCGTTTCATTCGCATAGGTTTGAACAACCGAATGGCTTATTCCTCCTTTTAACTGCACAACTTCTACTCCACTAACTTTTTTCGGTGTTAATTTTCGAGCAATTTCGTACATGGTCGTTCCCCAGCTGACTCCTAAAATCGTCCCTTCTACAATGACTTCTTCTAGGTACTTTGCTACAAATTGAGACAAATATGCTGTGATTGTTTTATAATCAGATTCTGGCGAAAAGATAACATGTACTTCTTTCAATGCATACTTTTCTTTTAGTGCTGCTTCTAAATGAGCCAAATCAAAGAAAGGGTCTACTATTTTTATTTGAACGTATCCTTTATCTTTAGCTCTTTTCAATAAACGAGAAACCGTTGGTCTTGATATACCAAATTTTGTGCCTATCTCTTGTTGACTATAATCCGATTGATAATACAACTTAGCTACTTCAATCATCAGTTGTTCTTTTGACTCATTTCCTATACTATCCCTCCTCTCATGCTTTCTTTTATTCAGTATAACGGATTTTAAACCATTGTGGAATAGAGGTTGAGCAACTCTATTCTAAATAAAAAAACCAAACCTATAATAGGCTTGGCTTTTTTGACTGTATTATTTTTTAAAGAATGTGCTTGCTTCGACAAATTCCATGTCTAGTGATTCAGCTACTTCTTTTTTCGTTACTTTATGATTCATAACGTTTATTCCACCATATACAGTAGGGTTTTCTTGTGCTGCTAATTCAACACCTTTTCCAGCAATTTCTATTGCGTAAGGAATGGTTACATTCGTTAAGGCCATTGTTGATGTTTTTGAAACAGCTCCTGGCATGTTTGCAACCGCATAGTGAAGAACACCATGACGTTTGTAGACAGGATTATCGTGTGTGGTTACTTTATCAGCAGTTTCAACAATTCCACCTTGATCGACTGCGATATCCACAATAACTGATCCAGCTTCCATTGTTTTAACCATTTCTTCTGTTACCAATGTTGGTGCTTTAGAGCCAGGAATCAATACGGCGCCAATGACAAGGTCAGCTGTTTTAACTTGCTCTGCAATATTAAATTCATTTGACATCAATGTTGTAACTGAATTGCCAAAGATATTACCTAAATCAGCTAAACGAGTAGGGTTGACATCTAAAATAGTTACGTCTGCACCAAGGCCGACTGCCATTTTAGCTGCGTGCATTCCTGAAACACCTCCACCGATAATGACAACATTACCAGTTGAAACGCCTGGTGTACCACCCAATAACAAGCCTTTTCCGCCATGAGTATTTTCTAAGAATTGTGCACCAATTTGAACAGCCATACGCCCAGCTACTTGACTCATTGGAGTTAATAGTGGCAATACGCCGTCTTTAGCCATTGTTTCATACCCAATAGCTGTTACACCTGATTCAACTAATTTATCTGTTAATTCTTTAGCTGCTGCTAAATGTAAGTAAGTGAATAGAATTAAACCTTCACGGAAATAAACATATTCTTCAGGTAGAGGCTCTTTTACTTTAATAACCATTTCAGCTGCCCAAATATCTGCAGCATTTTTCAACATTTTTGCTCCTGCATCTATAAATGCTTCGTCAGTAAAACCTGCTGTTTTTCCAGCTAATTCTTCAACAAAAACTTCATGTCCTGCTTCTACTAAGCCGTGAACTCCTGCTGGTGAAATAGCCACGCGATTTTCGTTGTTTTTGATTTCTTTAGGTATACCGATTTTCATAACAATTTTCCTCCTATTGGAAATACACTGAACTCAATTCGAACAGCTTTGTCTATCATTATACCGTTTAACTGCTTAAATGTGAAATGAAAACCTATGTGTTTTTTCCTGGAAAAGCTGTCAACCCCTTTGGTTAAGGCATTTAAAGAAAGTTTATTTTTTGAAATAAACTGAATAACTGCTCATATGAACTTAATTATCGTGTCATTTGAACTTGCTTATTCTATTATTTTTTGGACTCTTCCGACTTGATCGTTTTCTTTTAACATCACTTTTATTCCATGAGGATGTTGAGCACTATTTGTCAAAATTCGTTTGACATGACCTCTCGTTAATGTTCCTGTTCGTTGGTCTTTTTTTAAGACAATATCGACTACTAAATCAAGCTTTATATTTACTCTTTTCTTTCCATCCATTTTCTTTTCACTCCTCATTTTTATTGTTCTTATTTTTTATTGTACCACAGTTATTTTTGTATTTAAATTTTTGCTTTTATTCTGAAATTCTCTCTGTATCTTTATCTTTTCACTTCTTTTTTTTCTTATTTTTAATCATTTATCGTATTGCTTTTCAAATAAGTTAAACTGTCTCATAATGGATAAGAGAGAGGAGAATTAGTTTTGGTCTACAATCGAACAATTGACGTCATAAAAGGATTAGCGATTCTTTTTGTTATTTTTATTCACAGTTTAACCAATCAAACTGTACTCGCTATCGGCGGACCATTTTATATTCTGCAAGCCGTTCCTTTATTTCTTATTATCGCAGGATTCAACAATACCATGTCCTATGAACGGCATCGGTTTGAAACGCTGATTGATTTGTATCAACCAATTTTACTTTTAAAAAAACTAAATCGTATTTTATTGCCAGCTGTGCTAGCTTATTTATGTCAAATGGCGATTGGCCCTTTCATTGGAAAAGAAGCTTCTATCTTTTTTTATTTGTTCGGTCGCGGTGGGTTTGGTGGATTTTTTATTTCTATCATGATTCAACTGATTTTCTTTTTACCTTTTCTTTATTATCTTGCTAAAAGAAACCATCATCTTATGTTATTAATCAGTTTTTTAGTAAATTTAGGTTTTGAATTAGCTAGTGATAGTCTAGATTTACCTCCATTTTTATATCGTTTGTTTTTCTTTCGTTATTTATTCGCAATTGCTTTAGGTATTTGGTTTTACTTTGTTCAGGAAGAGAAGAAAGCTTTATTTATAATAAGAATAGGAGCTTTTCTAAGTATTGTGTACCTTATCTTTGTTCATTATTTTGGCTACACTGGTCCTTTTTATTCATTTGATACTGCTTGGAAAGGCCAAGATCCTTTAACTTTTTTCTATCCTTTATTTTTATTTTATTTAGGACTTACTTATCTGCCTAAATTAAGATGGAATAGGCTTTACGAGGGATTAGCACGTTTAGGAAAACAGTCTTATCATATCTTTATCGTACAAATGGTTTACTTTTGGATTAGTGCTTCTTATATTGATAAGACTCAATCCATATTAATCATTGATTTAGCGAGTTGCTTAATCATTGGGAGTGCCTATTATCATCTTGAGAACTATTATCTTCGTCATAAAAAACGAAACATCAAATGGCATTAGACTATCATTAAACCTTTGGGTAAGTGGTTGATAAAAAGAGTCTAACACTAACTTTAACTAGCTAGTGTTAGACTCTTTTTTTATTATCTAGTCTTTATTTAATTTAGAGTGGTATCGTCTGAAAGTTCCAAAGCTAATCTAAGTTTTAAGGATAAGGTTGGATCATTAATAGGCGTTTTATAAATTTCTTCACATTTAACAATTCGGTATTTAACCGTATTGCGATGAATAAATAATAGTTTCGCCGTTAGTGTAATATCACATTGAGATTCTAAATAAACTTTTAATGTTTTTCTTAGTTCTTTATCCATCTCACTAATTGGATAAGCTAATTTTTTCAAGGTTGTGATACAAAAATGTTCTACTTGTGCTAAAGGTGTATGCTCAATTAATTGATTAAACCCTTTTGTTTGATAATAATGAACGATTTCAAGAGAGTCCGTGTTCATTACCGTTTTACATGTCGCTAATGCTTCTTGGTAAGAAAAATAAATAGAATTTATATCGTTTACTTCATTGCCTATTGAAAAATGAAGGGCAATGGGTAATTTTTCTTGCAACTGGCGATGAATAAGACACAGTTTATTCTTTAATTTATATTCAGGTTCTTGCAAAAGAATGCCATAATGAATGCTATCTTTAATTGGAAACAACAATGCTCCTTCAAAATGATTGGCTAATTGTTTTTCTAACCATTCATACGTCAAATGGTATTGATCTGTTTCCAGCTCATTACTGATTGTATTCCATTCACTATTTTCAAAATGAACAATAATAATCTTATAATTTGTTGACTGGATTAAGCCATAATCTTTTCCGTAATCTAACCAATTCATCACTGTTTTTTCATTTTGATTTGTTTTTTTGGTTAATTGAGAAAAGAATGTTTCCCTTAATTGCAACTTGCTTTCTCTTATTTTCAGATTCTTATAAAGAGTGTGTAAAAGAACTGTATTAGCTTGTTCTATAGCAAATTGAGAAAAAGGATAAGGAATCTGATCCGCTTTGAAAATAACCAATAAATAAGGAAAATAAGCATTTATTTTAATTGGAAAGACAGAAACAAGCAACTTGTTGTCCTTGTCTATTTCAAAGAGAAACGTTGATTCTTTATTCGTATCCTGGATTTTTTTCAAATGGGGTATCAATTGTTGATGATCATAATTAGCCAAACTCAAGTGTTGTTGAAAATGTTTTGATTCAGCAATAATTTCTGTAAAAGGATTAACCATCATAACTGGCCGTTTTAAAATTGTCCCTAAATGACTAATCAATATTTTTAGGTCTGCTCCTTTGATCATCAAGTTAGAAAATTTCTTTTGAATATCAAGTGCATAATATAATTTATCCGTTTGCTGATCCCAAACATAAGAAAGCAATTGATGAGAGATTCTGCCTAGCCCTACCGTACTCGGAATTTGTAACAACGGAAAATTCAACTTATCCGCAAAAGCAATCACTTCTTCATCTAATTTACTAATGAATCTTCCCAGCTTGATTCCAAGACCAGCTACTGGTAAGTCATTTAATGATTGAATAAAGGCGCATAATTTTTTGGGATCGTCTTTAAAAGCCATCGCTGTTGTTAACAATAATGTATGTTTAGGTAAATACACTGCAACATCGGGTGTCTCAGATATTTCAATGGTATAGACTTCTCTGGATAAATCTGCTTGTTTATTTAAAACTTGAATAGTGGAAAAACTTGGTAAGTCTAATATAGCTTTAAGAGTCGTCATTTAGTTTCCCCCATGCTTAGATACAATCTGATAAGATAAGTTATCATTGGTTATTTTTTGGATGTTTTGCACTAAAGATAATATGGGCTTTAGCTAGTTTAGATAATGATAGTGATACTTACTGTACTATACACTAGTAAATAAAGAATTCAAATCATAAAAAATAGAAGGAGGAGTTTTTTATTATGAATGAGTTCGCTATCCCAAAAAGAATTATTATGACTCCAGGACCTGTCGAGGTAAGTCCTCGTGTTTTAAGAGCGATGAGTATGCCTATTTTAGGACAATATGATCCTGTATTTAGAGACATTATGGACGACGTTTCACACTTGTTAAAAAATACGTTCAGAACAAAAAATACAAACACATTTGCTATTGATGGAACAGCACGCTCAGGAATCGAAGCGGCTATGTTAGGATTAGTCGAAGAAGGAGATCGAGTATTAATTCCAGCTTTTGGACGATTTTCTTATTTGCTAGTTGAATTAGCTGAACGCGCAGGAGCAGAAGTTAAGATGCTTGAAAAAGAGTGGGGGCAGACGTTTGAACCTGGCGAAGTGATTGCTGCTATTAAAGAATATCAACCTAAAGTTTTAGCCCTTGTTCACGGGGAAACTTCTACTGGACAAATGCAAGAATTAGAAGAAATTGGTCAATACTGCAAAGACAACGACGTTTTTTTTATTGTCGATGTGGTTGCAACACTTGCTAGCACTCCTGTTGAAGTGGATAAGTGGGGAATTGATATCGCTATTGGTGGGACACAAAAAGGATTGAGTGTTCCAGCTGGTCTATCTCTTATTACTTACAACGAACGAGTTGAGCAACTTTTGACTTCTCGCTACCAAAAAGAATTAGGTTTAGAACCCAAAATCCGAAATCACCGCTTTATCAAGAGTAATTACTTAGATTTAAGCCAAATCCAACGCTACTGGAGTATGGAAGGACTTAACCATCATACAGAAGCGACTTCTATGATTTACGCTCTCCATGAAGAGTTGCGACTTGTTCAAGAAGAAGGTCTAATTGAAAGTTTTTTACGTCATAAACTAAACGAACAAGCGCTGATTGCTGGACTAGAAGCTATGGGGTTAATTATTTTTGGAAATCCTGAAACAAAATTACCGACTGTAACTTGTGTGGAAGTTCCTGAAGGAGTCGATGAAGCTGCAGTACGTTCGACCTTACTAACTAATTTTGGTGTTGAAATAGCAGGGTCTTTTGGCCCTCTTGTAGGAAAAGCTTGGCGTATCGGCAATCTAGGCTACAGTAGCCGCAAGGAAAATGTTTTATTAACCTTAGCGGCCTTAGAAGCCTCGCTACTTGTCAACAACGCGCAAATCACTGTTGGCAAAGGTGTTCTTGCTGCAATGGCTGTGTACCAATGCTAGTCTTATCCTTTAAAGTAAAAAAGACCTGATAGGTCTTTTTTATTTTAAACAGATAATTTTTTAAACGTTTCTCCAACAGCTTCTTGAATAACCAAATCAATTGGCAAATCAATTTTTAGAGGCGTTTTGTTAATAACAACAACTCGTTTACCAGTAAAATAATGAATCAAATTTTTAGCCGGATGAACAGTCAAAGATGTTCCAGCAATAATCAGTAAATCGGAACTGGCTATCAGTTCCTTTGCCCTCGCTAGAACTTCTGGTTTGATATTTTCGCCAAATAAAACAACATCTGCTCGAATAATACCATTGTCAATTGGACATCTCGGAATATTTTGCTCATCTTTTTGGATTTCTTTGGGCTTATATTCACGACCACAAACCATGCAATGAAAGTGACGATTATTGCCATGTAATTCAACAACTAATTTGCTTCCCGCTGTTTGATGCAACCGATCAACGTTTTGGGTGATAATGCGAACATCCTTTGGCTTGTTTTCTAAGGCGGCTAAATAAAGGTGAGCAGCATTGGGTTCAGGTTTTATCCATTTTTTATTTTTATTTGGTTGATTGAAAAATTTTTCGGGTGAGTTTATCAAGTACCGTTTGCTCATAACCCTTCTAGGATCTAACTTTTGTCTTTCTAATTCTGTGTAAGCCCCATCATCAGAACGATAATCCGGTAGTCCACTCTCGGTTGATACTCCTGCTCCACCGAAAAAAGTAATGTGTTCAGCTTCGTTAATAAATTGTTGCAATGTTTCTATCGGATTAGTCATTTCTTTTCCTCCATCTTAAGTAGTAAACACGCATTAGACTATACGAAAGAGTCGACTATCCACTTTCTTAAAGTCTATATGCATTTTTTATTTCTTTATCTTTTTTACACTTTGTATCCACTCAAGTTTTATTTCATACTTACTAAATCAACTTGTTAAACTTAAAAATAGTCTACCCTCTTTTTAATAGCTTACATCCAATAAAGTAACAGCCTACCCCTACTATTACTGAAAGATAGATAATTAAATTGTTGATCGCTAATGGACTAAATAAAAACAACAATAGGATAGTCACACTATATAAAAATTGACCCGCTAGTAATTCGTATCTCTTTACGGGATGGCCTTTATCGTCTTCAGCTTTTTCTTTTGATAAAAACCAAAACAAAACGAACGACAGCCCTAGTAAAATAAGGCTAACGACATGAATAGGGCTTAAATATTCTCTGTAATTAAACGTTAAATACCCCATAAAAAAGGTCTCTATTATAAATAATCCAAGACTAATTCCACTAACGAATAGAACCTTCTTACTTTTTTGTTTATCTACTAAAATTAACGCCATTGCTAAGAGATAAACAAGTAAATAAAGGCTATTTTCATTAGTAAAAGACAAATAAATGCTTAGTCCTAATACTGAAAATAAATCAAAAAAAGTTTGGCTTTTACCTGTTATGTTATTGACTATTCTGATAAGTAGAATAATCCAAAAAATGACTAACAGTTGAATCGTTTCATAATAAAATACATTCAAAATAGCAAAAGCAGCTGCTAAAAATGCTGAGTAAGCATGCTTCGGGTCAAGATCTCTAGAGAGAGACCAAGTCAAAAAGACTCCCCCTCCCACGTAGAGTCCTGATGAAATATCTCCTATTAGAATCCAGCCTATAGCCGCTACGACTACTGACAAGATAGCTATGAGTTGATTGGTTCTGTAACTAAAATCCATGTTTCTTCCTAATGTAAAGATAGTATCACCCCTTAATAAGTCTATCATTTAGTCATTCTATTTTACTTTTACACGTCTTGGGTTAAAACTAATCTTTTTTTGGAGCAGCCCATTTTTCAGTTACCGCTTTTCTTTTATTACCCAAGAAAAATTTCGCCCAATCGCCATTGGCTTTGTATAAGTTGAATAAGATATACAAACTTGCTGTCAAGAAACCAAATAGTCCCATTAAAACAATCAATACACCTATTACTAACGGATTGTCTTCTCTAAATACAATCCATGTTGAAAAGACTAAGATTCCTGCAAAAAGATCGACTATCGACATGATTCCCCAATTGTTGCTTAATAACGCTGGACCTTCTATTGAAAAATCGCCATTTATAAAGACATTTCCTAAAGATAAAATCATTGCTAGTGCACAAAGATAATAGACAAACTTAAAATATTTCATATGCTCTTTCCTTTCTATTTTTTAAAATTATAACTGACTGTTTATATTCTATTCTAACTAGCAATTTTTTAATTGTTTATTATTTTATTGAGCTCTTCTGCTATAACTTGATAACCCATTCCACTTGGATGAAATTCATCTACAGAAAGATACTCATCTAAATGGTATTCAAATAATTCATACGTGGGTATATAAGCAAACTTGACTGTTGAATTTACAATTAAACGTGTTTCGTAATTCCATTCTAAAAGAAAGGTTGCTTTTTCTGGTTCTTCTTCGCTATAAGGATTATACAACCCTATAAACGCTAACTGTGCATCAGGATTGATTGCTCTAATTTCTTTTGTTACTGTTAATAAGTTTTCTTTGTAGCTCTCAAGCGCCTCTTGGAAGGCAAGAGTCAACGTTACACTATCTTCATACTCTAAACGATTCAAATCGTTCCCGCCAATAGAAAGAATGATTAAACTTGCGCCTGAAATACTGGCATTATTTTCTCCACTTTTAATCAATTTTACTAAATCCGCACTTTCATAACCAGGAATTGAACTGTTTTTAATAGCTTTTTCTTCATCCCCTTCTTGAGTGATTAAATCTAGGTACCTTCCCCCTATCCCTCGTTCTTCTTCGTCCCCTATTCCGAAGCCTATCGAATCACCAAGAATAAGAATTTCAGAAGAATCTGCTGGTCTGTTTTCCTTTTCTCCAGGTAAACCCTGCATACTTTCCATTGGTTTTTCTGTTTCATTTTCTTCTCCACTTTTACTAACATTTACCGAGGTAGCAAATCCCACTATAAAAATAATAGATAAAACTAACGAACTAACTGCTATTAGTGGCCAAATCACTTTTTTAAACATACTAATTCTCCTTAATAATCGATTTAAACGAGGATATCTTTGCGGTTAAAGACAATAAAACTAATAATTAACGACAATAAAGCCCAAGCGCTTAGTATTAGGATAGAAAAATTTAAGCTCATCCCTTCAATCAGTTGATAAGATCCGGTTAAATAGCGAGTAAGATCTAAGTTGGTTACAAAGAAATACTTCACTAACTCCCATTCGGATAAGAAGAATTGTAAAAATTGTCCACCAATTAAAGAGGCCATCAATATCCCTATCGCTGATGAACTGTTATCAACTACAACCGATATCAACAATGTGATAGATGCTACGACTGTAGACACAAACCACAATAAAGAGTAAATCAACAGTGTGTATTGGAATCGAGAGATTAATATAGTTGAATTTGCATTTAACTCACCATTAACTAGACTAAAGCCTGTTACGATTGGCTCACTAAAGCCCCATTGTTGAAAAAACAAATAGGAGATTAACGTAGATAAAATACCAATAATAAAAACCAAGATTGTCGTCATCATAACGAGGGCAATATACTTACTTAATAATATTTTCCATCTAGGAACAGCCCTTGTGAGTAAGATTTTAATTGTTTTATTAGAAAATTCACTTGAAACTAAATCTGCAGCTAAAATGACAACTAAAAGAGGAATAAAAAGAAGGATACCTTGTTCCACAAATTGAACATTGAATTTAGACGCCGTTGGAGTAATAGGGTTAATGTCATTCTCAATAAAATAAGTTAATTGTTGAATTTCTCTATCAACAGATGCTCTAACTTCTTTTGGAATAAATTCATTAGCACTACGCTCTTCAAGATCATCTAGTCTTTGAGCGGTCAAGCTTCTCCAATCGTATTCTACCCCGCCGGATTCTGCCTCAAACTTTTGGATATTTTGATCATAAGAATATTTTTGTCCATAGGCGAGCAAGCTGATGAAAATCAAAAGTAAAAGAACAATCAGAATCATTTTTTTCTTTAGTAAAATTTTTGTTATCTCATTTTGGACTAACGAAATCATATTATCACCCCTTTACCCAATTTTATGTTTATCTGTCAGTGTCAAAAAGAGGTCTTCCAATGTTCTCTTTTTATTTTCAACATACTTAATCTCAAAACCTAGATCAAACAAAGTTCTATTTATTTTTAAGAGCTTTTCTACATCAACGAGTGCGGTTAGCTCATTTCCGTTAATCGTTGAATCAATCTCAAATCTTTTTTTGAGAACTACTTGCACTTTTTCAGGGTTATCTACAGTCCAAACAACTTCACCCGTTGATAAAACTTCATCGATTGAGGCATTTCTAATAATTGTTCCATTATTTATGATACTCACTCGGTCACACATCAATTGAACTTCACTAATTAAATGTGAAGAAATTAAAACGGCAATACCTTTTTCTTTAGCTAGTTTTTTTACGATTTCTCTAAACTCATGTATTCCTTGAGGATCAAGTCCGTTTGTCGGTTCATCTAAAATCAATAAATTAGGTTTGTGAATCAAAGCTTGAGCTAGACCTACTCTTTGTTTCATTCCCATAGAGTAAATAGCTACTTTGTCATGGATGCGTCCTTGCATCCCAACCAATGCTACAGCTTCATCGATATCTTTTTTCGTTACATTTTTTGACATACTTCCTAGTAATTCAAGGTTTTTATACCCACTCATGTAGTCATAAAGATCAGGGCCTTCTATGATGCACCCTACATTAGACATTGCTTTTACAAAGTCTTTTTCAATAGACTGTCCACAGATTGTTATCTCTCCTGAAGTCGGTTTTGTTAAGCCGACGATCATTCGTAAGGTTGTTGTTTTTCCAGAGCCATTTGGTCCCAAAAACCCTAAAATTTCACCCTCTTTAATATCAAAACTAACTTCTTTTATGATTTGAGTTTTCTTGATTTTTTTTGTTAGATTAGAAACCTTTAATACCGATGTATCCATAATAACCCTCTTTTCAAAAAAAATTTTATTCTAAAGATAAAGATTAACTGATAAAAGAATAGTCTTTCTAAGTCTTGCTATTAAAGATAAAAATAAATCGATATATTTGACAAAATGCAATCGTTTTTTTAGAAACACGACTTTATTTTGACTGCCTAATCTAGTCTGTTAGTTCAACTGCGTGAATGAAAAGTCTACCATCATTAACGTCATAATTACAAGTAACTAGTGTTAGTATAGTGTCTTTTGCAGAAACTGGTGTATCTAATGAGAAAATAGACTCATTTTTTAGCGTATCAATAAAATCACTAAATTCATTGTCTTCAAATGTAACATCAATAAAATCGGCATTTGCATCAGAAGGATGTACTGAAAAGATTTTATAGGTTCTTTTTGTAAAAGGGTCACTAAAGATAAATTCAGACTGTTCAGATAAAAAATCTTCTGAAAGGTAACGATCTAAATCTTTAAACATCTGACCGTATTTAGCGTAATGTCCATAGAGAATGGTGTGTTTATCTAGACCCATACCTGCATTTCGATAATCCATAAAAACTGTGCCTAAAACATCTTCTTCTTTATAAAAATTATGCTTTAAATAATAATCATTATCTGCTCCTCTGACAACTGGATAATCAATAGCTGTGTCTGCTATAGTTAGCCACCCCATGTAATCCGAATTCATATCATAATACTTTGTTGCTTCATTTTTTACAAAGGAGCGGCTTTCTTCAGTAGTTGCAATGGGAGTAGTTATTTTTTTGTCTTCTTTATCTTTAACAGTTGGTTGCACTAGAGCACTTTCTGGTACCTTAACGTCTTTGCGTTGAGCAGATACCACATTGTAATAATAAAAGATTTGTACTAACAGTAGGCTGGATAAAATCATGAGTCCATACTTTTTTTTCATATAGATTCCTCCATTTTTTATTTTTTATCTTTGAGTTCATTTATTTTGACAGCGGTTCCAGCATAATGGTAGTATAACTTATGTAGACAGAGATAACAAAATATAAACTCTGTCACAAAAGGAGATGGAAAAAATGAACAAGATTTCGAAGATTGCCTTTTCCCTTGTCACTCTATTGTTGCTATCGCCAATTTTTGCCGCAACTGCTAACGCAGCAGAACCTACAGAAGATATCGTAGGTATCGCCCTCAGTAACCCAGATTTCAGTATCCTTGTTTCAGCTCTCCAAAAAGCAGAACTTGTTGACACGCTTAAAGGAGACGGTCCTTTCACCGTATTTGCACCAACTAACGCTGCATTTGAAAAGTTATTAATGGATTTAGATATTACTGCAGATGAATTATTAGCACAGCCTGATTTGGCAAAAGTTCTTACGTACCACGTTGTTTCAGGAAAAGTATTAGCTGGCGATTTAACTGATGGAATGAAAGCTCCAACAGTTAATGGAGAAGAGTTGACATTTGATCTTTCAGCAGATCCAATGGTTAACAAATCTATGATTACTACAACAGATATTGAAGCAACAAATGGTGTTGTTCACGTTATTGACACAGTATTAGTTCCTTCAAACTTCGCATTACAAGACGTTACAATGAAAGAAGAAACAGTTGCAAAGACAGGTCTTGAGAGCAGCACACCGCTTCTTATCGCTATGCTAGTTACAGCTAGTGCAATTGGTTTCATGGTTTTCAAAAAGAAAGAAGCATAAATAAAGTTGAATCATTCATTTAGCTAATAAAAACCCCTTCTAGAAAACTATCTGTTTTCTAGAAGGGGTTTTTATCTGTACTAGTCTATTTATCCTAATGAGCTCTTATCTAATACACGTAGCATAAAAAAATAAAGCTAGTAAAACGTTTTAACGATACTTTCGTATCAACGTTCTACTAGCTTTATTTACTAACTAATATGGAGACGGCGGGAGTCGAACCCGCGTCCAAATATATCGGCACCTAGATGTCTACGCTCATAGCTATGTTACTTAAAGATTCGCTTTGTATCAGCCACACAACCGGCATCATACTTTGCTAGTCTGATAATCTCTTCTAAAACTTACAGACGGAAAGTTTTAGCGTATCCCACTAATTATAGGACCCTTGCTCGAGCACATGGGTGATGCCGAGAGGATCTACACTAAGCTGTTATTACGCAGCTAAAGCGTAAGAGTTATTATTGTTTTTAGCAGTTATTTTAACTGTAACGTTTTAACGTAGACGTAACCTACGAAGCGCAACCCAAGCTCGACCTATACCTGTCGAATCCGTAACGCCCCCGAATGGGAAGTGTATACAGAGAATGTAAAGTTACTTCTTGAATCCATTACTGATTAACTCTCACTTGCCAGTATACCATACATTCAATTAAGTTAAAATAAAAACTACTAAATACTTGTATTCTACTTCTAATAAAGAATAATAAAAAATAAACCCCTTCAAAAAATGAAGGAGTTTATCTTTAAATCAATGTGGCTTTTTAATTAAAAGCAGCGACTTCATCCTCTTTAACGAAGCTAAAGACAATCATTCCGACTACTAATAGTGCAGCAGCTAGATAGAAACCTAATTGCATTGAACCAAATTGGTCTGTGATCCAACCTGTTAAGAAAGGAGCAATAATTGAACTAGACATACCGATAAAGTTATAAGCACTTAAAGCAGTAGATAGAGAACCTTTTGGTGCATTTTTAGCAACAAAGGCGACTAAAATAGGGTCTAATGCTAATTTACCTGTTAAACCATAAGCAATTAAAGCAACGATTAACAATGTACGGTTTTCTACAAAAGCGATAGCAAAAATAGAAACCATTGCTACAGGAACTAACGTATAGACAAATATTTTTGTACGTTTGTATTTATCTGACAAACGAGCAAATAATAATGCTCCAGGGATAGAAGCCCAAGGAACTAAAGAAGAAATAAAACCAACGCTTGTTCCTTCGAATCCACGTTCAACTTGTAAAAATTGTGGCAACCATGTCAATACTACAAAGAATCCGTAAAGAGACGTAAAACATAAAACAAATGTCAATACAAGGTTACGATTTCTAAAGATAGCACCTAAAGATACTTTTTTAACAGCTTCAGCAGGATCATTGTCGCCGGCTGTATCATCAGCAGCTTTTTGATCTTCTGGACGGACAACTTTTTCTTTTAGAAGGAAGAAGAATAATAAACCTACGATAACCGTTGGAATGGCCATAATTTTAAATGGTAATGTCCAGTGCTCGCCATTTTCTAAAACTAATTTACTTGAAATTAAGAATCCAGCAGAAGTACCTAACGCCATACCACTATTGATGATAGCATTTCCAAGTGTCAAGTTCTTTGTTGGAATAGCTTCAGTTGATAGGGCATATTGTGGACCGTAGTATGAACCTTGACCTGCACCTGTAAGAGCTCTGAAAATCATAAACATACCGAAACCTGAAACGATTCCACTAAATAAAGTTGCGATTCCCATGAAAACAAAACCGATAGCAATAACCATTTTTCTACCATACTTATCGCCGATTACTCCAAATGGAATTTGTGTAATTGCGTAAGTTAAGAAGAAAACACTACTTACTAAACCTAATTGTGCATTGCTTAAATCAAATTCTTTAGCAATTTGCGGCATGATAGGGTTTAAAATTGTTCTATCTGCATACATTAATACCCATCCGAAGAAGAAAAGGGCAACTGTTTTCCACCAATATTTATCTGATACATATGTTGCGCCATTAACTACTCTAGGCTTTGTTTTAGTTGATTGTTCCATTTTTGAATTCCTCCATATCTATGATCTTGCTTAAAATAATTGCGTCTATCTATTTATCTATAAAAAGAGTATTTAGTGCATTAAATTAAAAAATGGTCCTTCTTATTTTTCACCAAACGCATCTGCTTTGTCGTAATTATCAAAATGAATGGTCTCGCTTTTCAAATAATCATAAATTTCTTTAACAATGGGAATGCCATCTTCTAAATATTTTTTTGCAACAATAGTCGATAACTCACCCGGGTAAAGAACGTGATCAAAACCTTTAGCTGGTTTAACTGCATGTAGCTCTTTTACCATTTTGTTGATATTTTCTTTAAACTCTGTTAAATCAGTGAAAAAACTTGGATTGATTAAAATATGCAACTGTCCTAAATTACGACCAGCTGTAATATCTGTGTACATAGAGGAAACATTTTTACCAAATGGTAGCCCTAATAATGTACCAGATAAAATATCGACCATCATCATTAACCCATAACCTTTTGGTCCGGCAATTGGCAATAATCCTTTAACGTTATGTGGGTCTGTTGTTGGTGCTCCATTTCCATCGACTGCCCAAGTATCTGGGATAGCTACATTACGTGATCGTGCATCTAAGATTTTTCCCCACGCTTGAACCGTTGTTGCCATATCAAAAACAACTGGCTTGTGTCCTGCTCTAGGTGCAGCAAATGCAATCGGATTTGTTCCAAAATAAGGTTCTGATCCACCAAATGGAACAACCATTGGATCTGATTGACAGACAGATAAAGCGATTAGATCTTGGTTTGCTGCTTGTTCTACAAAGTATGCCATTGTACCACTATGGCCCATTTGATGAACACCAACGACTCCAATACCTGTCTCTTTAGCTAACTTTATACCTTCTTTTAAAGCTTCATTCGCAGCTACATGGCCTACACCATTATCTGCTTCAAAAACTCCCGTACTTGGACCTGTTTGATTAAATTTAAAATTAGGAGTAACATTGCTGCCACCTTTTGAGATTCGTTCAGCGTAGTAATCTACACGAACTGCTCCGTGGGAATGAATCCCATGTGCATCTGCAAAAACAAGTGTCTCCGCAACTCCATTAGCGTGTTCTTTAGAAAGTCCCGCTTTTTCAAGTTTCGTTTGAATCAATTGATGCAAGTCTTTTTCTGTTACCTTAACCATCTCTATTTCAGTCATTGGTTAGCCTACTTTCCATTTTATTTTTAGATTGTAGTTCTAGTTTTTTGACCAGACATAGTCTAATCTCTCGTAGAAACTAATGTGTTAAGCTACGAGTGGTAAAAAAGAATAGATAAAAATCTGCTTTTTTGTCTGACACTTATCCGTTTTATTCCCCCCTTTAGGCAAGCTTATTAAAAATAAGCTCATATTATTTTTCAAGTCATTCGTCATGTCTTTCATTGTAAGCACTTTTTATTCTAATTACATTGTGCAAATAAGCTAAAACACTGCACTATCATTTGTTCCATTTAAACAAGTAAGCATTGAGTTAGACTCTTTACTCTTATAATGAGAAGAGATTATATGTGAAGAAAACACAAAAAAACGGAGTAAATAAGCTACTCTATTAAATGACTTGTGTATTGTATTTTTTACTATGAGATAAAGGACCTACTTATCCTTCTATTAAATTAAATTATAATAGGATAACCCTTCAATAATGCCACCTTTAGTATTATCGGAAGTAACGTAACTGGCTTGCTTCTTCAAAATAGGCAATCCATTGCCCATTGCAATACTATAATCAACGTGTTCTAGCATTTCTATATCGTTAGAACCATCTCCAAATGCATAGGTTGGAAGGCCCTCTAAAGCCATTTTCTTCATTAACTCTATAATACCTGTAGCTTTAGAATTTCCTTTTGGGATAGTATCTATACTATAGGGTGTATTGCGATAAAAAGATAATTCTGGAAAGTGCTCTTTAAAATAAGCATCTTCTGCTTTGTTTGTACTCAGAATCAACGCCATTAGTATTTCTTCTCTTAAATGTAAAGAAGGATCTAGTAATGGAACAGGTGCGTCAATAAATGCGTACGCGTCATTTAAAGCAGTTGTTTGCTTAGTTGTTCTTATTTTATTAGCTGTATAAAAGGATAGAGCAAAATCTCGTTCTTTTGTAGCCTGTTTTAAACGTACAAGTGTCTCTCTCTTAATGCTACTACGGTATACTTCTTTTCCTTGATACACAATATATTGACCATTTAGAGCAATGAAAGAATCAATTGGTGTTGACTCTAAAATAAATTGAATTTCTAACGGACTACGACCGGTTGCGATAAAAGGAATGTGTCCGTTAGCTTGCATGCTTTTCAGTGCTTTTACTACTTCAGGTTCCACTTTTGATTTTTCATTTAATAATGTACCGTCTAGATCAAAAAACACAAAAGATTTTGGTTTCACGTTTGTTATCTCCTTTAAAATTCATCCACTCTTTTATAAGTCTTTGAAATGATCTACTTGGTTGTAGCTTTCTAAATGATACAGGCCATCAGAATACCTTACTTTCGATACACTCGCATTTAATAATGGCTGTGGATCCACTAGTTCAGGTACTAATCCGTTTAAAAGATAACGGATTGTATTGCCGTGTGCAACAACTAGGACCGTATCGCCAGTATCGCGATGCGTCTTGATCAACTCGATTAATCCTTTTTCAATCCGAGTCCAAAATTCAAGATAATTTTCAGCATGATGATAAGGATCTGCTTTTTTTGTTGCATCCATTTGCTCAGGGACTGTAGAATTTGACCAAAAATCATTTGCTTTTGAATAGCCCATTGCTTCATTAATGCTAGCTTTTACTTCATCAACACCTTGCGCTTCAAATGAACCAAAAAACACTTCTCTTAATTCAGGCATAGCATGAATTGTCAATTCTTCAGCAGCGTTATTTTCTTCTAAAATAATACCCGCTGTTTCAATTGTGCGACTAAGATCACTAGAGTATACTGCATCAAATTTAGTATCTGCCAAACCTTTTCCACTTCTACGAACGTCTTCGCTTCCTTTTTCAGTCAATTGAATATTACTCCATCCTTGCATTCTTCTATACAAATTCAAATACGTTTCACCATGTCGAACAAAATAAAATGTGCAGCCTTTACTCAAAAAAAATCTCCTCCAATTGTTTACCATTTCTTGTCTTTTACCTATACTCATCTTCTATTGTACCAAAAATAGTCGACTAGTGAGCCTATTCAGTAAGGTTTAGTCAATAAGGTTTCTTTTCAATTTTTTGAAGAATTTCTCCCTCGTAATAAGCCGTTAATAAAATCTTCAAATCTTTTACTTGCTCTGTGAGACGTCTACCAGTATCTGTTTCTCTTACTTTTTTGCGTTCCATCTCGCGTTCAACGACGCGTCTTGTAGACATGATATCAAATTCATCTTCAATAGCGTGTTTAACCGAAGTAAATGGCTGATGAGAGACTAATTGCATACCAAATGAATTATAGAGTAAGGTATAACCAGCTAGACCTGTTGTGTGTTGATAGGCTTTAGAAAAGCCTCCATCAATAACAATCATACGTCCATCTGCTTTAATCGGATCTTCTCCTCGTTTTTCTTTGACAGGTGTATGGCCATTAATAATATGGCCTTTAGTCGGATCTAACCCAAATTCAACTAAGATATTTTCACACGTCGTGACATCGTTGCGTAAATTATAATAAGCATTTTTCTTTTCTTCATGAGTTTCTTTGTCTTCGATATAATACCGTTCGAACGTTGTCATTTGATTTTTCCCGAAAAGAGAAGAGGCTGCACCAGTCCACAGATACCAGATAATATCTAAATGCTTTTCTTTATTTTCTTTGTCTCTAGTCAAATAACCCTTACGAAGTACTTCTTCAAATTTATCCAATAAGGCTTTGCCACTATACGTATTTTCTCGAATTTTAAATGGCATAAAACTGCCATCTTCATTCAAAGGAACACAGCCATGGAATAATAAATTATCATTATAGGCCAAATACATATTGCCTTTATTGTACAAATAAGAAATGTGTTTTTGAAGTCGTTCACTTGTTTTAAAGGCATAGATTAATCTATCTACAATGCTTTCTTCTTCTTTGGTTAGTTGATAAGGATTCTCTGGATCAATTGTCGGAAAGTACGTATTTGTTAGCGGATAGATTTTTCCATTTATCAAGATGGTCCCTTTTTCATAGTCAATTTTATCTAAAAGCATTCGATCATCCATTTTAAAATTTGGCTGTCTTTTAATAATGGTCCCTTCTAATTTAAATTGAATAATAGCAATCGCTTGGTGCATCTTTGTTATTTGTCTAATTTCTTCTTCAAAAAAATCAATCTCTTCTTTATCAATTTTGGGATAAAATCCTTCTGTTACTTCTTGCGTATAAGTCATCTCCGCAAACGTTAGCAATTGTCGCAGCGAAATACCGTACGCATCTTCAATAATTTCAAGATTATTGTACCGAGCTGATATTCTGAGTACGTTCGCAATGCAAACCGCTGAGCCACTAGCTGCTCCCATCCATAAAATATCGTGATTTCCCCACTGTATATCAACAGAATGATGATCCATCAACGTATCAATAATTTTATCAGGATAAGGACCCCTGTCGTAAATATCTCCTACAACGTGTAAATGGTCCACCACTAAACGTTGAATCAAATAAGAAATAGCGGTGATAAACTGTGGAGCTCGATCTAAAGAAAGAATACTTTGGATAATTTCACTGTAATAATCTTCTTTGTTAGGAAAACTAGTATCTTTAGATAGTAATTCTTCAATAATATAAGCAAATTCAACAGGCAAGGCTTTTCGGACTTTTGAACTAGTATATTTTGAAGCAACGTAGACACATAATTCAATTAACCGAGATAAAGTCAGACGATACCACTCATCCATCTCTTGGATTTCGTCTATTGTTTCGCTTAAATTTTTTATTTTCTCTTCAGGATAGTAAATTAATGTCGCTAGCGTATTTCTATCCTTGGTACTTAAGCGTTCGCTAAAAACTTCATTGATTTTTTCTTTGATATTTCCTGAGCCATTGCGTAAAACGTGCTGAAAGGCATCATATTCTCCGTGAATGTCACTCAAAAAATGCTCTGTCCCTTTTGGTAAATTCATGATGGCTTCTAAATTGATAATCTCGGTTGTTGTTTCTCCGATTGTCGGGTACTCTTTAGCTAACAAATCTAAGTATTTATTTTTACTGCTCATCCTCATTCTCCTTTTAGATTTTTATGTATACCAGTTTATCTTATCATAAATCAACTAACTAAAACTAACCAGTTTAATTTCTTAAAAAGACATAAGATGAACCTTCAGAGGTTATCTTATGTCTTTTTAACTTTATTCCATTCGTTTAGACCTATTCAGCATTCAAAGCTGCAATAATTGAATCCTCTATTTTTTCAGGTTTAGTCATCGAACCAAAGCGTTCAATAATTTCTCCATCTTTACCAATAAGAAATTTAGTGAAATTCCACTTGATTAATTTATTGCCCGTTTGTTCAACTAAATACTTATACAGAGGACTAGCCTCGTTTCCATTGACTTTTATCTTTTCATGTAAAGGAAAAGAGACATTATACGTCATCTGACAATGGCCTGCAATTTCTTCATTTGAAAGAGGTTCCTGATTCATAAATTGGTTTGATGGAAAACCTAATACTGTAAAACCTTGGTCATTGTATTTTTTATACAACGCTTCTAATCCTTCAAACTGAGGAGCAAGACCACACTTACTAGCTGTATTTACAATCAATAAAGGCTTGCCTTGATATTTACTAAGTGAAACTTCTTCTCCACCGATTTCTGTAGCTGAATACTCATAAACGGACATAAGAACCCTTCTTTCTTTTTATTATCTACTAAGTATACCAAATGAGAAACAAAAACACTCTTGTAAAGCTTTTTTAAAAGAGCTTTATTTTATAAAAAGTAGCCTAAACATGGTGACATGTCCAGACTACTTTTCCTCTTATTCTATTTTATCTTTCTCGCATTGATCTAGCTAAATCACGTTTTTGGTCTTTACGCTTTAGATCTTCTCGTTTATCGTAATTTTTCTTTCCTTTTGCTACACCAATTAATACTTTAGCGTAACCATCCTTAAGGTAAACTTTCAAAGGAACGAGAGTATTTCCGCTCCCTTTCATCTCATTTTCTAGGCGAGCTATTTGCTTTTTATGCATTAGTAATTTTCTCGTACGCAAAGGGTCGTGATTGAATTGATTGCCTTGCTCATACGGGCTAACATGAACATTGTGTAAAAATATCTCTCCATTACGAACTCGTGCAAAGCCATCTTTTAAGTTTATTCGAGCTGCTCTAATAGATTTTATTTCTGTTCCTTTTAAAACCATTCCTGCTTCAACTGTGTCTAAAATAGTATAATCAAATCGTGCTTTTCTATTTTGAGCCAGCAGTTTCCCTTCTCCTTTGGGCATTTTTTTGCCTCCCTACTTGCTTAACTACGTTTCTTTTTAGGTTTGCCTTTTTTAGCAACATCTTTATAAAACGGTTTGTTTTTCTTTTTATCATCAGAACTAGTATTCTTACTCTCTTTAGCTGGATAGCTTGTTTTTTTATTTACCGGACCTTTAGATTGTTTTTGTCTATCTGGTTTACGGTTTCCTGATTTCTTTTTATCTTTGTCGCTGCTTTTCTTCAATTGTGCAAAAGAGTCTGCTTTTGGTGCATCAGGATCTGGTATCAATTCAAAGTCAATTTCGCGCGTTTCAGGGTTTGCTTTCGTTACTTTAATGGTAACCTTTTGGCCAATACGGTAGACGACCCCTGTACGTTCACCAACTAACATCAATTGTTCTTCAACATAGTTGTAATAGTCATCTTTCATATTAGAAATATGAACCAAACCTTCAACAGTATTTGGTAATTCGATGAATAAACCAAATCTCAATACTGAACCAATAATTCCTGTGAATGTTTCGCCAACTTTATCAACCATATATTCTGTTTTCTTCAGTGCATCTGTTTCTCTTTCAGCGTCTACAGCGCGGCGTTCCATTTTAGAACTTTGAATGGCAATATCAGGAAGAAGACTAGTCCACTTATCTTTTTGATCTGCTCCCGTACCATTCTCACTGTATGAACGAATCAAACGGTGTAAAATTAAATCAGGGTAGCGTCTAATTGGTGACGTAAAATGAGAATAATAGTCAGCCGCTAAGCCATAATGACCCAAAGGTTCGACATCATATTTAGCTTGTTTCATACTACGCAACAGCATCGTTGAAATTACTGTTTCTTCAGGCTTACCCGCAACGCTTCTTAATACTTTTTGTAAACTTTTTGGTGAAACATTTTCACTTAGACCTTTTACAGAAATACCAAAGGCCGTAACGAATTCCATGAATTTTTGCATCCGATCGCTATCTGGTTGCTCGTGGACACGATAAATCATAGGAACTTTTAGACGTGTAAAATGTTCTGATACGGTTTCGTTAGCTGCAAGCATGAAAGACTCTATGATACGCTCGCCAATCCCTCTTTCACGTAAAACAATATCTAACGGATGTCCTTGAGGATCAACAATGATCTTAGCTTCTGGAGATTCAAAATCAATTGCCCCACGCGTTTTTCTATTGCCTTCTAAAATCTTATGCAACTCAGCCATCTCTTCGAACATTGGAACGATATCTGCGTTTTCTTTGCGTACTGTTTCATCTGTATCCATAATAATTTGATTCACTTGTGTATAACTCATGCGGCGATAAGAACGAATCACACTTTGGAAGACATCATGATTCACAACTTTACCCGTTGAGTCTATTTCCATCTCACAACTCATTGCCAAGCGGTCTTCATTTGGATTCAAAGAACAAATACCGTTTGATAAGCGATGTGGCAGCATTGGAATCACTCGATCGGTTAAGTAAACACTAGTAGCACGATCAAATGCCTCTTTATCTAACGGGCTGTCTTCGGTTACGTAATAAGAAACGTCTGCAATATGAACACCTAATTTAAAGTGACCATTAGCTAATTTTTTAACCGTTACTGCATCATCTAAATCTTTAGCGTCTTCGCCATCGATTGTCACAACGATTTCATCACGTAAGTCACGGCGATTTTCCATATCTTTTTCCGTTATCTTATCAGGCACTTCATTGGCTTGAGCCATTACTTCTTCTGGAAACTCAATTTGGATACCATGTTTATAGACAATCGTTAAAATATCAATACCCGGATCATTTTTGTGTCCGACGACAGATTTAACAATTCCTTGCATGCTTCTTGGGTATTCTTTATCTGGATACAATGTTAGCTCCACTAAAACAATCGCTCCATCAACTGGCTTAATCCCTTTTTCTTCAATGAATACTCTAAAATCAGTCAACTTTTTATCTTTTGGTTCAATATAACCATATAGACCTGTCTCGTCGATACCTTCTTGTGTATAAGCAAAGAACTCTCCGACTAATTGAGTGAATTTACGTTCAATAATCGCTTTAACACGGCCTTCAGCACCTTTATCAAACCAGGGTTCTGCTGGACGAGTAATTTCTATTGCCACATTATCTCCATCTAACGCAAAGTTTGTCTGATTGTTAGGAATGTAAATATCATTTTCTTCGTCTTCAATCGATACAAAACCAAAACCACGGTCACTTGCTCGAAAAATACCAGATAAGACACCTGCTTTTTCAGCTAGTTTAAACTCACCTTTTTTGTTAAGAAAAATCGTTCCTTCACGCTCCATTTCAGCTAAAGTTGAAACGAGCATCTTGAAATCAGCTGAACTAGCCAACTTCATTCCTTCACTTAGTTCTTTTACTTTAAAAGCCATTTGATCTTGCTCGTTCATGTATACCAAGATAGCCTCTTTTATTGTTTGATTATTTTTCATTCATTTTACTCTCCATTCCAATTTAAATCAGATAGGAAATATACTACATCCTTTTCTAACTCTCTTTTGTCTACACCTACTGTGATGACGTGTGTACTATTTTCATACCATTTAAAATCAATTTTTGCCTTAACAAGTTCTTCTTTAAATTTTACCGCTACTTGCGGATTAATTAAGTTATCTTGTCCTGATTGAGCAATAAATATCGGTTGTGTTATCTCTCGATAAGCTGGCTGCATAGAAGAAACCAATTCAGAAATAGCAGCTAGTTGCTGATCTAGCTTCTCTTCAATTTGTACCATCTCACTAGCTATCTCTTCGTTTGTTTGCCCAGCAACTTGTTTTACGTATCGAACGTATTGTAAGAAAGCAGGCCGTAAATTAAACCCTTCATGATTGATCATTGGAGAATTGAACGTACCACCTGCTAAAACGGGGTATGTAGTCATGATGTGTGTTGCCATCAAACCACCTAATGATAAACCAAAAACAGCAACTTGTTGGTAACCTTTTTCAGTTAAAAATTCTAAGGCCTCTTTTGCATCTTGTATCCAGTCAAAAAGAGTGGCTGTTAAGACATCTTCTGGATTCACTGTTCCATGCCCTTTAAACATTGGCGCATAGACCGTATAGTTTTCTTTTTCCAACGCGCGTCCCATCATTCTAACATCATTCGGACTTCCATTGTAAGCATGCATTAATAATACTGCTCTTGGCCCTTTTTCAAAAAAAAATGGTTGCGGCAGTGTTTTTTTAACCATTAAGAAATCTCCTCCTGTGATAATTCCTATTACTTTCTATTTTACTTTATATTTACCTATTTTCATACCCATACACTACCGAAACATCTATTTACTCCTGACTTCTATCTCTTATTCTTATTTTTTTTTAATCTAAAGAGAAAACTAGTGCAATAAAACCATCTAACTGGTTCTATCGCACTAGTTTTCTCTTATACTCTGGATTTGTTTACTTCTTTAGACCTTCGTGAATTTTTGTTAGATTCCATTCCATCATATCATAGTAACTATCCCCATTTTCTCCTTCTTTTGCAATGGAGTCAGTAAAAATTGTTTCGTAAATTGGCACGCCAGTTTCTTTTGAAACACTTTGCATGCTTCGTTTATCAACACTTGTTTCCACAAATAATGAAGGAACGTTGCTTTCTCTAATGGTATCAATAATGGTACTCATTTGTTCTGGTGTTCCTTGGCTTTCTGTATTGATTTCCCAGATATAATCACCAGTCACCCCATAAGCAGCTGAGAAGTACTTAAAAGCTCCTTCACTTGTGACTAGTAGTCTTTGATCTTCTGGTATATCATTAAATTCTTTTTTGGCGTTAGCATCTAATGCTGTTAATTTCTCAATATAAGCAGCTGAATTGTCTTGATAAACGGCTTTATTCTCTGGATCTTTTTCTATCAAGACTTCCGTAATATTTTCAACGTACTGAATGCCATTGCTGATATCTAACCAAGCGTGAGGATCTTGTTCTGTTTCTTGACCGGCTGAAGTTAAATACATTGGCTCGACACCTTTACTTGTCGTAAAGTAGTCTTTTCCTTCTTCTTTTTTAGATGTTTCCATCAAGTTAGCAAACCAGCCGTTTCCACCAGTTTCAAGGTTTAGACCATTGTAAAAGATGACCGCTGCATTTGTTGATTTTTCGATATCTTCTGGTAAAACTTCATAGTGATGAGGATCCGTTCCAACTGGAACAATACTGTGTAACTCAATCGTATCGCCGCCTACGTTTTTAATCATATCGGCTAGAATAGAGTTTGTTGCAACAACTTGCAGTTTGCCACTTTCTACCGTCTCGCTAGTTCCACAAGCTGCTGTGAAAACAGTCAATGTTAGTAAAGCTAGAACTAATTTTATTTTTTTCATTTTATAGCCTTCCTTCTCTTTATAAGTAAATTTTGTTTTGGTGAAAATAAGAACGCAATAATAAAGAATATCGTTGTCGTCAGGACAATTGCCGCACCTGAAGCTAAATTATATGAATAGCTTAAGAACAAACCAACAACTGAGCTGATTACACCAATCGTAGAAGCAATCAAAATCATAACAGATAGTCTATTTGATAATAAATAGGCTGTTGCTGCAGGTGTAATTAACATAGCTACAACTAAAATTGTTCCAACTGTTTGTAAAGCTGAAACGGCTACTAGTGTAAGCAAAAGCATTAATGCATAATGTATGACTTGTGTTCTCAATCCATACGCTTGTGACATGACTGGGTCAAACGAACTAACGAGTAATTCTTTGTAAAAAACAATCACGAATAAAACAACGATGATTGCGATAACCACAGTAATAATCATATCACTTTGTGTTACAGCTAAGACGTTACCAAATAAAATATGGTATAAGTCGGTTGAACTTTTTGCAAAAGAAATTGCAATAATACCTGCTGCGAAAAAGGAACTGAAAACAATCCCAATAGCTGTATCGCTTTTTAGTTTACTGTGCTGAGTAACTAAACCAATCATTACTGCCGCAAACAAACCAAATACGGTTGCACCTATAAAGTAGTTTACTCCTACAATATATGAAACAGCTACCCCAGGAAGAACTGCATGTGATATCGCATCTCCCATTAATGACATCCCTCTTAAAATAATGAAGCACCCAATCACTCCAGATACGACTCCGATAACGATTGACGTAAATAATGCATTTTGCAAAAATTGATACTTTGTTAAACCTTCTATAAAGTTAGCAATCATTAATCATTGACCCCCTTGATCATTAAGTCTCCCATAGAATCGCCATAGGCTGCTTTGATATTTGCAGTTGTAAATGATTTAGCAATAGGACCATAGCTAATTAATTCTTGATTTAATATAATTAAATCATCGAAATAAGTCGTTACTTTACTTAAGTCATGGTGAACAACAACAATTGTTTTGCCTTCATCTCTCAACTGTTTAAGTAAATCAATAATCACTTTTTCACTATTCATATCAATACCAACAAATGGTTCATCTAGAAAAATAATATCCGCTTCTTGAGCTAGAGCACGTGCAATAAAGACTCGTTGCAATTGTCCACCAGATAGTTCTCCAATTTGGCGATTCTTAAATTCTTCCATTTTAACTTGTTTAAGACTTTCTATTACTTTTTGCTTTTCCTTTTCTTTTGGACGATGAAAAAGACCAAGTTTAGGAAATGTTCCTAATAAAACTGTTTCACTTACTTTTATAGGAAACGTTAAGTCAATAGTATTTCTTTGTTCTACGTAAGCAATATTTTTTCTCACATTGTTTAAAGGTTGATTATCTACAGTTGTCACACCTGAATTTTTTTTGACTAAATCCATCATCCCTTTAATTAATGTTGATTTTCCGGCTCCATTAGGCCCAATGATTCCAGTTATAGCTTTTTCTCTAATTGTGAGCGATACATCAGAAAGCGCTGGTTTGTCTTGATAAGTAACGGTTAAGTTTTTTAATTCAATCATTTTGTAACGTCCCCTCTTTTTGTTCAATTAATTATTTATAAGTCCAGAAAAAATTAAGGTGTACCTAAACCTCGTTTAAAGTATAACTAAATAGACTGATTTTAGCAACCCTTTTTGCTTAAATCATTGATAATTCTTACTAAAGATAGTTTGTGTATCTCTAATTTAAGTGGGATTCGATTTGTAAGCGGATACTTTTATTAACAGCAATCTAATTCATTACCTGATGGATTTTCAAACTTTTTCTCTGGTTATTGTTTTAAAAAAAATAAAAGCCTTGGTCATAGATTTTTGCAATCTACAACTAAGGCTTTTTCTATTTTTTAAAACAAAAAAATTACCCATGATTTATTGGGTAACTTGACGTATTTATTTAACCGACTGATAAATAAGCTAATACTAGTGCTATCACAAAAAAAGCAATTCCTAAAACAACGGTTACTCGTTGTAAAACAGCTTCAAAACCGCGTGCTTTTTGTTTGCCAAATAATTGTTCTGCTCCACCAGTAAACGCGCTAGCTGCATTATTTGTTTTAGTAGGTTGCATAACAACCACAATAATAAGTAAAACTGATACTATAAGTTCAGCAATTAAAAATGTATCGTACACGTTTAATGCCCTCCTGTCTAACGTTTCTCTTGCAACTTACTTTACCATAATGAACACTAAATTACCAGAAGAGTTTGCCCATAGGCATGTCCTATTTGAAACGACTAAATCTCTTTCTTAAATCTAATCTGATAAATCGGTCTCATACGTAACTTTAGCTAACTTATCTCTTTTTTTACTCTTTGCTTTAGGTAATTTATAAAGTTTATAGCATATTTTCTTTCTTTAAAAGATCCATCATATAGGTTTTACTATCAGATGCAACTTTTCTAATTTCTAATTCGATTCCTTGTTTATTTAAATAAATGAAATCTTCAATATCTTGTGTATCTACGGCAACCGCATTCGTGATCATTTTTTTTCCAGCAGAAAAACTCATTCCTCCAATATTAACAGAATGAATCTCGACACCACCCTCTACAACTCTTTTTACATCATGTGGATTCGTAAATAATAACATTGCTTTAAAAACATCAAATTGTGGATCTTGATAAATAGCAATCATTTTGTCTATTGTAATAACATTAGCTGTTCCATCGGGAGGTGCTGCATGCTTTAGTAGTGTCTTTCTTAGTGTATCTTTTGCAACTTCATCACTTATCACTAATATACGATTAATTTTCAACGTTTTTGTCCAAACTGTTGCTACTTGACCATGAATCAAGCGATCGTCAATTCGTGCTAAACGAATATCCATTACCATAACTAACCATCCTTATCTTTAGTTCATTGTATTGCTAATCATAGACAAAAAATAAACTGGTCTAAACGACTTGACGCATTTAGACAGTTATTTTTATTCTTCTCCTGATTGTGCATCAAAGATCTTTAAAATATAAAAAATTTCTGAATCCGGAATAACAAGGTTTAATTTTGCTTTTACCATTGTGTTGGCTTCTAGTACAGCATCTAGATAGAGGTGATTTTCTTCATACTCTTCTTGAGTAGAAAGTGTGTCGTTTAGTAACACCCGTTCAAGTACACCAGCGATATGCATAATAAGCCCTATTTTTAAACTATTGGAAAATGATTGTTTCTTATTTGCTTCTATTATCTCGCTGTATTCCCATAAAATAGAAATCAGTTTTTTAGGATTTAAAAACGTAAAGTACGTCCCTAAGTAGTCTTCACACAATTCTTTTGTATCTAACGACTCAACTAAATCTGATTCTTCATCTTGACTATCTAAGACCACTTGCTTAATCCGTTCTTTTCCGAAAGATTGAAACAATTCTTCCAAGGAAAGATGGGGCACTTGAATCGCAGGCTTACTTACTCCAGCAGTAGCTAAAATATGGTACTTTTCTGCAATCTTATTAACGGTTGAATCCATGTCTAACAAAGAGATAGAGATTACTTCAATCTCTTCATCTATAAATGTTGCCAATAACTCCTCAACACGCTGTTTAATAATCACTGCCGTTCCTTCTCCAGTCGAACAAATCGTAATGATAGCTTTAGGTTGGTAGGCTCTTTTCTTTGTCTCTTCCTCTTTAGACGGATGAGGATAGTCTAAAAAATTGCTGTACCCTCTAAAATTTTTAAGTGTATCGTGAATCTCATCTAGTGAACTATCCATTAATGATATTTTTCTAGCTGCTTCTAATACGACTGGTGTTGTCACCATATCAATTGTTTTGATAGGGATATCCATTTCTCGCATTAACTTATTACCAAAAGTCGTTAATGAACCCATATCTACTAGCAACAAAACACCATTACCTTCGTTAACCCGTTGGACAGCCTCTTGAATCATACCGTAAACACGATGAGGTGACATTTCTAATGGCATGTCTACTGCAACAATATTTTGAACATTTAATAACTTAGTAACAACTTGAACCATACTTGTTGCTGTACTTCTTCCATGAGCCGCTACAATAATCCCTACTTGACCAACAAGATTTTGCTCTCTTAAAGAAACCAATAACATCGTCAAGTACCAACATTCTACTTCAGGAACAGTGATTTGGTATTTCGTTTTGATATGATCTTTGATCATCAAAGCAACTGAGTATTCTTTTTTGTAACTAGATATTAAATTTTCTAGTTCTTTATTTGTTTTTGTTTGCACAACGCCTTCTTTAGAGCGTTTAATGAAAGAACTTAAATGTAAGCTCATGGCGTATAAGAAATTATCTTTAAACTGATAGTCTAAATACTCTTCTGCCATAGCTCGAATCTCTTTAGTTAAAGTAATAATTTTTTGATCAACGATATCCTTTAAACTTTTTTCATTATCAAAATTCAGTCTATTGGTTTTATAAAATGATTTTAAGTGCAAGTTAATATCTGTTGTAATAAAATTTTCAATATTTTCAGCATTGACACCTTCTGCTTTCAATAAAGCTGCCTTATCTCCTATAATTTCATATAAATTAAAAGGAAGTTCATAGGCATCTTTTTCTAAAATATAAACAGAATTGTCCGGTTGTAAAATCAGTCTTGGCTCTAAATAATTAGAAATTTCATTTAACTCTTCACGGTGTTTAGCTAAATGAATCAAACCATCTTGAATAATAGGAGTCAAATCATCCATCACAATTAAAACTCATTGTGATTATCCATACTATTTAAAAAGCCTTTAGCACAAGCTAATTGAACATTCGATTTTAATTGACCAACGTTTCCGTAAGTCACACTACCTAACAAAGCTTTTACAACACTCTCATCTACTACAATACGCTTATTGATTCTTTTAGCTTCAATAGATAAAAGTAATTTTACTAATTGGACACGTTCTTTGGCTGGACGATCATTAAATGAAGGAAGTTGAATAGTTATTGGTATGCGGCGGACAAAGGTTTTTAATAATGCAGAGTCAGGGTCTTCTGTTGTGGCACAAATAATACGAACATTGGCTGTTAAACGCTCTTCGGTATCGCCCATTCGCTGGAAGGTTCCGTTATCCATAAAGTAAAAGAGCATTTCTTGACCTTCTGGTGGTAAACGGTGAATTTCATCTAAAAACAACATATTTTTATCTGCTTTAACAAGTAAACCATCTTTGTCTTCGGTTGCTCCTGTATATGATCCTTTAGCATGCCCGAATAAATGCGACATCAATAATTGTGGGTTCTGAGAATAATCAGCACAGTTAAAAATAATCATAGATTTTGTTTGATCAATCACGTCTTTTGATTGAGAATATTCGTACATCGCATTTGCGAAAAAGGTTTTCCCAGAACCAGTAGGCCCTATTATCAGGCTATTTAGTCCCTTAGGCGGATAAAATATTGCTGCTTTTGCTTGTTCCATCTGGTTTTTTAAACTACCATTTGACCCAATCATATAATCAAATAAGTTTTTATCTGAAATAGTGTTCTCTGTTTTTATCGGTTTATCTTTTTTTTCATTAACTAGCGTATGTTCTTTATAAGATTTTACTTTTGTAGTTAATGGTTTCCAGACTAAACAAGTCTTGTCTACATATCTAACAGGTCGACCACTAATTTTTATGATTTTTTCTTCACGAACGAGTTCATTTAATTCCTTACTGACATTATTGCGAATAATATCTAACTCTTTTGCAATGTCAATAGTCGTTAGGCCATTGCCAAATTCGATTTCTTCTTTAGTTAACTGTTCTGTATTTTTTTTGACATAGTGATAAATCAAATCTTTGCGCTTCATCTATTCACCGCCTTTTTCTATTATCCATACGAGTATACCACATTATAAATTCATACACTATTTTAATAGTGTATGAATAAAAAAACCTTCGTTGTTCGGAATGAGTCCGCCAATAAAGATTTTTTAAGTTCGTTCCTATCACTTACTAAACTTTACTCTTTTATTTAATAATTTAGCTTGTAGTTTAGTAGCATTTACAAAATTACTCAATGCTTTTCTTTGAATCTCATCTAGTAAGTCATAATCAATGGTTATGATTTTCTTTGATAAAAAAGCATACTGTTCATTAATATCAGAACTTGCTTCACTAAGTTCATCTCTGAACAGTATTATTTCCGGAGTTACTCGTTTTAAATTCTTAATTTCTTCAAGTATATTATCTATCTTTTTTTTAATTTCTATAGTCATTTTTTCATTCTTTTTTTTAGTACCTTTTCCAATCATATACGCCCCAGCACCGCCGACAGCCCAACCTATTGGTCCTGTTAGCCCAACAACTAAAGAACCCAATCCTATTCCACCACCGCCAGCTACTAGTGCTCCGCCACCAAGCCAAGCTAAAGCTGCGTTAGTTGCTGCTGCTCCAGATAATGCACTGATAGCTGTTCCTGTAGAAGCAACACCAAAAGTAGTGGCTGAAGCCATTAAAATATTAGCTCCTAATACTCCAACAACTGCTCCCGTACCCGTAACTGCAGCTGCAGATTTGATTGCCTTTTCATCTATTTTCTTTATCTCTTTTTCTAACGTTTGTAGCTCAAATGTAAAATCTTTTAAACTTGATTCTGTAGATTCAATAGTGATACTAATTTCATCAGGAGTGTTTCTAAATAAATTGTAATAGTTAACACACCTTAAAATAGTATGATACAATTTTTGTTTATTTTCATAAATTTCTTGAGCAATTAAATTAACCTCTTCTACTACTATCTCATATTGTTCAACAGTTTTGTAATGTAATTTTTCATAAATCACTCGCTCTTCTTTTCCTAACATGATTAAAAGCCCCTCCCTTTAGTCTATTATGTTCTAAAAAATGAATCACATTCTGCTATATCCGTATAATTAAATTCACAGTCCTCAATCGAAACAGCTTTTAGTTTAAGGTAATCCGTTAGTCCATCTTCTTTAACATAAGGAGCTTGTATTTTGATACCAGTCTTTTGAGCATACCACCACTTTGTAAATTCAAAAAAATCAGATAATGTATCTTCTAATTCTAACTTAGTAATCATGTGGTCTTCATGTTTAGCTTTGTTTCCTTTTCTTCTTAAACGATGCATCGTATCTACAATAGACGAATCTAGCTCCATTCTCTTAGGAATTTCATTGATAGCGCAATACAATTTATTGTAATTTTCTTTTTCGAATGCTTCTATCTTAAAAATAAATTGCTTAAGCATTTTTTCTAACAGGCTTATTGCCTCTCTAGTTTGTAAGGAATAGTTATTTGGGTGTATCTCCATTTCTCTAATACTTTTAAATAAGTCAGGAAATGCTTCTTTTAAAAAGATATAATTTGAATCCACGTTCTCACTACCTTTCACATTTACTCCTAATAAAGTTAGTATATCATACAATCAGTGGGCTAAATACATAATAAAAAAACCTTCGTTGTTCGGAATGGGTCCGACCAACAAAGGTTTCAATTTTTTGCTTTTTAGTTTGTAAATAGGCGTTAAATGGGTTAACTCCTATTTACTTAAATCGCTTATTTTTTTAAGTTGTAGAAAGCTTTTAGTCCACCATAAACAGCAAGGTCGCCTAGTTGATCTTCAATACGTAACAATTGGTTGTATTTTGCAATACGGTCTGTACGTGAAAGTGATCCAGTTTTAATTTGACCAGCATTTGTTGCAACAGCGATATCAGCAATTGTTGAATCTTCTGTTTCACCAGAACGGTGAGAAACTACTGCTGTATAACCAGCTTTTTTAGCCATTTCAATAGCATCAAATGTTTCAGTTAATGTACCGATTTGGTTAACTTTGATAAGGATTGAGTTTGAAACGCCCATCTCAATTGCTTTAGCTAATTTTTCAGGGTTTGTAACAAAGATATCATCTCCAACGATTTGAACTTTATCGCCTAAAACATCTGTTAATTTCTTAGTACCTTCCCAGTCATTTTCATCTAAGCCATCTTCAATAGAGATGATTGGGTATTTAGCAACTAAGTCTTCATAAATTTTAATCATTTCGTCAGCTGTTTTTTCGCCTTCGCCTGAATCTGCTAAGTCATAAACACCTTTGTCTTTGTTGTAGAATTCAGAAGAAGCAGCATCCATAGCAAGAACAACGTCTTCACCAGGTTTGTAGCCAGCTTTTTTGATTGCTTCGATAATAACTTCAAAGCCTTCTTCGTTTGATTTCAAGTTAGGAGCAAATCCACCCTCGTCACCAACAGAAGTTGCTAAACCTTTTTCTTTTAAGATACCAGCTAATGCATGGAAAACTTCTGCTCCCATACGTAGAGCTTCTTTAAATGTTGGCGCTCCAACAGGCATAATCATGAACTCTTGGAAGTCGATACTGTTGTTAGCATGTGATCCACCATTAATGATGTTCATCATTGGTGTTGGCAATGTTTTAGCATTGAATCCACCTAAATATTGGTATAAAGGAAGGTCTAAGAAATCAGCAGCTGCACGTGCAACAGCAATAGAAACACCTAAAATAGCATTTGCTCCTAATTTTTCTTTGTTTGGTGTGCCATCTAATTCAATCATTGTTTTATCGATTGCCATTTGATCGCGTACGTCAAATCCTAAGATAGCTTCTGAGATAATTTTATTTACATTATCAACAGCTTTAGTAACGCCTTTGCCAAGGTAACGATCTTTGTCTCCGTCACGTAATTCGATTGCTTCATGCTCACCAGTTGATGCGCCTGAAGGAACCATTCCACGGCCAAATGCTCCGCTTTCTGTGTAAACTTCTACTTCGATTGTTGGGTTTCCTCGTGAATCTAGTACTTCGCGAGCTAAAATATCTGTAATAAATGGCATATATATTACTCTCCTTTGAGTTTCACTATTTTTGGCCTAGGACATCATATCCATGGCTTTATTCTAATTGTGTCTTAGCTAAGATGCAATCATTTTAATCGATTCTGCCTATTTATTGTTTTTCATAAATTATCTGATTCAATTTTATACGTTATCCTCAACAGAGCTGCAGACTCTTTATTGATTTTACTCATATAAAATCTACCGTGAATCATTTTTTTACGTTAACTTGCGCAAGTCAACAGGTAAAACAATAGAATAGGTTTCATCACTTTCTATTTTACACCAAAACGAACAAATTATGGGTTAATTATTAAACTTTCTCCAGTCATTTCTACTGGTTTTTCAATATTTAATAAGTCTAACATCGTTGGAGCAATATCTGCTAAACGTCCGCCCTCACGTAATGTTACACCTTTTTTGGTTACAATTACAGGTACAGGTACAGTTGTATGAGCAGTATGCGGGTTTCCTTCTGGAGTAAGCATTGTGTCTGCATTGCCATGATCTGCAAAAATAATCGCATAGCCACCTTTAGCAACAATCGCATCAACAATCCGTCCTAGATTTTCATCCACTGCTTCAATTGCTTTAATCGTTGGTTCTAGCATACCTGAGTGGCCAACCATATCTGGATTAGCGAAGTTTAAGATAATCGCATCAGACTGGTCTGCTTCAATATCAGCCACCAATGCATCTGTCACTTCATAAGCACTCATTTCAGGTTTCAAGTCATACGTTTCTACTTTAGGAGAAGGAATCAAGATACGATTTTCTCCTGGGAATTCTTCATTGCGTCCACCATTCATAAAGAAGGTAACATGTGGATACTTTTCTGTTTCAGCGATACGCAATTGCTTCAAACCTTTGTTAGAAAGAACTTCTCCGATGACATTGGTCATTGGAATTGGTGCAAATGCAACTTCAGCTTTAATGCTTGGGTTGTATAAAGTCATCGTAACAAATTTGACGTTTTTAGCTCTTACGCCACGATCAAAGTGTTCCCACTCGTCATCGGTGAAAGCATTAGATAATTGAATAGCACGATCTGGTCGGAAGTTGAAAAAGATAATAGCATCGTTACTTTTTACAGTTGCGACAGGCTTGCCATCTTTTTCAATAACTGTTGGAAGAACAAATTCATCAAATTTCTCTGATGCATAACTCGCTTCTACAGCCTCCATTGCGCTGTTGGCTTTTACACCTTCACTATGAGCGATAGCGTTGTAAGCTTTTTCAACACGTTCCCAACGCTTATCTCTATCCATTGCATAAAAACGTCCAGAAACAGTTGCAATTTCACCTGCTCCAATTTCTTGCATGGCTTTTTCTAATTGCTCCACGTAACCAATTCCTGAATTGGGCGCTACATCGCGTCCATCAAGAAAAGCGTGAACGTAAATATTGCGTACACCTTTTTCTTTTGCTGTTTTAATTAAAGAAATCAAGTGATTAATGTGACTATGCACACCACCGTCAGACAATAATCCAAATAAATGTAAATCAGATTGGTTATCAATCGTATGATTCATCGCTCCACTTAAAACTGGATTTACTTGGAAATCGCCATCTTCGATTGCCTTATCAATACGAGTTAAGCTCTGATAAACAATGCGTCCAGCACCAATATTGGTATGTCCAACTTCTGAATTCCCCATTTGGCCTGCTGGAAGACCGACGTCTAGACCAGAAGCTTTTAATTGACTGTGAGGATAACTATCCATGTAGCGATCAAAATTAGGTTTTTTAGCTTGTGCTACTGCATTACCCATGACTTCATTACGCCATCCAAGTCCATCAAGAATAATGATGGCTACTGGTGATTTTTTCATTATTTAATTGCCCCCAATAGTGCTAAGAAAGAATCTGGTTCTAAACTAGCTCCACCGACAAGTGCTCCATCAATATCTGATTGAGCCATGTACTCAGCGATATTTTCAGGTTTTACACTGCCACCGTATTGGATACGTACTGCTTCAGCTGCTTCTTTCGAAACTTCTTTAGCAATTGTTTCGCGAATAACAGCACACGTATCATTTGCATCTTTAGATGTAGATGATTTGCCAGTTCCAATTGCCCAGATAGGCTCATAAGCAAGAACAGATTTAGCTACTTGCTCATTTGTTAAACCAGCGATGGCTGCTACGATTTGCTCGCTTACCCATTCATTTGTTTGTCCAGCTTCACGTTGTTCTAACGTTTCGCCACAACAAATAATGGGTGTCATACCATTGTTAAAAATAGCATGAGCTTTTTTATTGATGTCCTCATTTGTTTCATGGAAATACTCACGACGTTCTGAGTGTCCGATGATTACGTAATCTACTCCGATGTCATTCAATGCTGCTGGACTTGTTTCGCCAGTGAATGCACCTGAATTTTCGAAATAAGCATTTTGAGCTGCAATTCTTAATTCTGTGCCTTTAGCAGCATTTGATAGTTCATGTAAAAATAAAGTTGGTGCTCCAATAACGGAGTCTACTTTTTCTGCTGAAGGAATAGCTGACTTAACTGCTTCAACAAACGCTAAAGCTTCTGAAGCTGTTTTATTTAATTTCCAGTTGCCTGCAATAATTGGTTTACGCATAAAAAATAACTTCCTTTCATCTTGCTAAAAATTATCTTATTTATTAGAGATTGATGATACTCCTGGTAATTCTTTGCCCTCAAGGTACTCAAGAGAAGCTCCGCCACCAGTAGAAATATGAGTGAATTGATCAGCAAAACCAAGTTCCATAGCTGCTGCTGCAGAATCTCCGCCACCAATGATTGTTGTTGCTTCTGTTAAGTTAGCAATAGCTTCACAAACACCAATTGTACCGTTAGCAAAGTTCGTCATTTCAAATACGCCCATTGGTCCGTTCCATACAACTGTTTTAGCACCTTGTAATTCTTTAGTGAATAATTCAATTGTTTTTGGTCCGATATCTAGTCCCATTTGATCACTTGGAATAACACCTTCATGGACTTCAATAACACCATCATTACTAAATTCATGAGTTGTTTTTGTGTCGATTGGTAAAATTAACTTATCTCCACCTTTTTCAAGTAAGGTTTTAGCTAATTCAATTTTATCTTCTTCAACTAGAGATGTACCGATTTCGATTCCTTTAGCAGCGTAGAATGTATATGTCATTCCTCCACCGATTAGAACTTTATCTGCTTTATCTAATAAGTTTTCAATTACACCAATTTTATCACTTACTTTTGCGCCACCTAAGATTGCAACAAAAGGACGTTGTGGCTCATCTACTGCTCCACCGATAAATTTGATTTCTTTGTCCATTAAGAATCCAGCTGCTGATTCAAGATTAGAAGCAATTCCAACGTTTGAAGCGTGTGCTCTGTGAGCTGTACCAAATGCGTCGTTAACAAATACATCACCTAAACTAGCCCAATATTTACCAAGTTCAGCATCATTTTTGCTTTCTTTCTTGCCATCAATATCTTCAAAACGAGTGTTTTCAACTAATAAGACTTCGCCATTTTTCAATGAAGCGATAGTATCTTCTAGTTCTTTGCCACGAGTTTCAGGTACGAAGGTTACTTCTTTGCCTAATAATTCGCTTAAACGCTCTGCAATCGGACGCAATGTTTTATCTGCTTTGTCATCTTCTGTTTTCACTTTACCTAGATGAGAGAAAAGAATCACTTTTCCACCTTGTTCAATAACGTATTGAATGGTTGGTAAAGCTGCTTGGATACGATTGTCGTTCGTAATTTCGCCATCTTTCATTGGTACATTAAAATCAGCACGGACCAACACTTTTTTATCTTTTAAATCTAAATCTGTTACAACTTTTTTTACCATTGAGAGATCCTCCTCAATTCAAATTTTTATAATCAAAAAGAAAAGCAGGGAAGCGCGTAGCTCCCCCGCTTATCAAAACGTTTTTTTACTGATTATTTGCTTAATTTAGCAAAGTACTCTAACGTACGGATTAATTGTGCAGTATATGACATTTCGTTATCATACCAAGAAACAGTTTTAACTAATTGCTTGTCTCCAACAGTCATAACTTTTGTTTGAGTTGCATCATATAATGAACCAAATGTCATGCCTAAGATATCTGAAGAAACAATTGCATCTTCAGTATAACCGTAAGATTCGTTTGATGCTGCTTTCATAGCTGCGTCAACTTCTTCAACCGTTACAGTTTTATCTAAAACAGTGATTAATTCTGTTAATGAACCAGCTGCTACAGGCACACGTTGTGCTGCTCCATCTAATTTACCTTTTAGTTCAGGAATAACTAAACCAATTGCTTTAGCAGCTCCAGTTGTATTAGGAACGATGTTAGCTGCTGCTGCACGAGCACGACGGAAGTCGCCACCTGCGTGAGGAGCATCTAATGTGTTTTGGTCACCTGTATAAGCGTGAATAGTAGTCATTAAACCTTGAACAATTCCATATTTGTCATTTAGTACTTTAGCCATAGGTGCTAAACAGTTCGTTGTACATGAAGCTCCAGAAATAACTGTTTCAGAACCGTCAAGAATTTCGTGGTTTACATTGTAAACGACTGTTTTCATGTCGCCTGATGCAGGTGCAGAGATTACAACTTTTTTAGCTCCTGCTTTTAAGTGTAATTCAGCTTTTTCTTGAGAATTGAAGAAACCAGTACATTCTAGAACGATTTCTACGCCTAATTCTCCCCACGGAAGTTCTTCAGGGTTACGGTTGCTTAAAACTTTTACGTCTTTACCGTTAACATTGAATGCGCCATCTTTAACTTCAACTTCACCATTGAAACGTCCTTGTGTTGTATCATATTTCAATAAGTGAGCCAACATGTTTGCATCTGTTAAATCGTTGATTGCTACTACTTCCATACCTTCTACTTCTTGAATGCGACGGAATGCAAGACGACCAATACGTCCAAAACCATTAATACCTACTTTAACTGTCATAACTAAATTTCCTCCTTTAGGAATCGTAAAAAATTTATTTTAAAGGGTTATCCCTCTTAAAATCTGATTGGCGGCACCTTCGTCTGTGATTAACCACGTTTGAGAAGGCACATTCTTCATGTGTGCTTCAATTGCTTTGGCTTTAGATTTTCCTCCTGCAATTGCGATCACACTTGGTATTCGTGTAAGATCTTTTGATTGCATACCAATACGTGGGATTTTGTAAACAACTTCCCCAGTCTGGTTATAGAATTCTCCGAAAGCTTCACCAACCGCTGCTTTGTTTTTAATCAGAGCTAGAACTTCTTTGCTCATACCTCTGCGCTTTGCCATGTGTGTTGCATCTCCAATACTATAGAGAACACAGTTAGCTTGTTCCACCAGATCTAGCGTTTTTTTGATTTCTGGTTCTTTCAAGAGCGGCTTGTATGTTTCCTCGCTCACTTGTTCTGGTACATATAAAACACGGTTTTTTCCACCCGTTCTCTTAGCCATCTGTGCACTAACAGCGTTAGCTTGAATGTCCACCGACTCACCTAATCCACCTCTAGCTGGTACAAATAATAATTCACGGTGATAAGAAAGACTTTCATTCATGTGATTCGCAACTTCTGCCATCGTTGTTCCACCCATAACCGCAATGATATTCATTCCTTCGGGCAATAACACTTTCAACGAATCCATTGTTGCTCGCCCTAATTCGTCTCGAACCTTGGGTTGCTCCTCAACATTTCCAGAAACAATTACACAGTGTTCTATCTTTAAATAGGTAGCTAATTGATTTTCTTTCTCTCGCATCCCCAATAATTGACCCATTATCTGATCTAAATCATGGTAAACAATTTCTCCACTTACGGTTAATTGCATGCCTACTTTAGATGTTTTAATTAAGCCCTGTCTTTTCAATGCGTCTACTTCAGTTCTTAGCACACGCTCGGTGATATCCATTTTGTCAGCTAGCACTCTACGCCCAATAGGACCTAGCAGATAAACATTTCGCAAAATTTGATACCTTCTCCTCAGCGTATCCATAATGTCCGGTGTAACTTTTTCTACGATAGACAATACATCCTGCATGAGTTCCCTCTTCCTCGGTGGGTCAACTAACGACCATGTGAGTCGTTGGGCGACCCTTATTGACTAAAAAAACAAGAGATTTAAGTGAAACAAGACATTCAGTTAACTGCATGCTCTATTCTTGTTTTCCACTACAGTCTAAAAATGTGCACTGCTTTTATCCCTTACATCTACTATTGTATCATTTACTCCTTTTACTTTCAAGCTTTAAGGGGTAAACCAATGAATATTATTCGGTTTTTTTTAGCTCACTTAACTAATGAATAAGAACAACACTAGTTAAATAAAAAATAAAACCACTTAGCAGACAGTGTCTAATGAGTGGTTTTACTTTTATTTATTTAGTCTCTTAACCAGGCTGCATAACTCCTGCAAACGCTAACCATGCTAAGGCAGATTTAGCAACTAAACTTAAGATAATATAAGCACGTTCTCCATAAAGATAGTTTTTCCAAGGTCCAACTTTTTTATACTGTAAAATCATATTTATTGGAAATAGATTAAAGAAAACAAAATAAGTTCCTGCTAAAGCATATACGAACCAAGGAACTTCTGAAGGATCGGCATTTCCAAATGCATATAGTAAGATAACTACCCATGGAACGAATCCGGCAATTGTTCCAAAAATAAATGACTTCCAATCGGTTGTTTTTCTGTAGTAAGTCATTTCTTCCATAACTAAACCGAATAAATTCATCGTGGCATTAAGAACAAACATTAAGATAAGTGATCCGATATCGTATACACCAAACAACATAGCAATCAAAATAATCATCAATGATGAGCTAATCGCATATTCATACCATCTAAAGCGGTTCATGTTTCTTTCTAAATCTTTGTTGTATATTTTATTCCCCCAAGGCGTCACAATGATAAAGTGTGCTAAGGCAGAAATAAATAAAAATAATGAAACCATTATTCCAAATGGCGCACTAAACAACTCTTTTTCTTCCGTTAACAATCTCATTTGAGTTGTATCGAATGTCAGGAAATAAGACCGAATAGGAATTTTGAAATTAGCAATCTTATCAATAAAAATAGCAAAACCGAGCATGAGGCTTCCTTGAACTAAGTGCAATAAGCCCATAATAATATTAAATCTTTTCAGCGATTTGAAATCTATTGCTTTAGCCATTAAAATCACTCCTTTTTTTAGTTGAACTAGAACTTGCATTTTATTGCTCTAGTTCACTTTTTTTATACTTTTTATTACATTAATTGTACACTTTTTTCTTACATATAACTATTTATATGTTTCGCTAGTTAAAATTCTACTGTCTATTTATTCGCTGAATTCAACTTGTTTTCAATTAACCTTTGTAATTCGTCCACTGTAATGTGCTCATCAAAAATCTCTTCTCCAATAAAAACCGATGGAACTAGTTCTACATTAGCCCGAACAGCTTCTTCAATGATACCTGCTACTTGTTTTTCATTTGACTGCACTGTTAGATTACGCTTCTCCTCAACATACGCTGCAATCTTATCGAGATTATTCAAATTGCCCCATTCACCTTGTTTATCATAAAAGTACTCTATTTCTCTTAAAGCAGACTCAGGAGAAGAGTAATCTAGATAACGATGAACGACGTTTCCTTTTCTCAAATGAGGGGTCTCTTTATCGTAATGCTTAATGATGCGTTGTACCTTGCCTTCTTCTACATATTTAGCTAAGAGCTCCTTCGAATCATTGTGCCATTTCTTACAAAAAGGGCAACTTACGTTAATAAATTCAATAACTTTAACTGGTGCATCTGGATTTCCAATTTTTAATCCATAAATAGTTTCTACTTCTTTTGCTTTTATCTTGCTAATATCCATTGTAAAATCCCCTTTGCTCTTTAGTACTGTATAGTATAAAGAAAATTTGACACAAGTGTTACCATTTTGAATTATCTTCTTACAATTCATTTTTATCTCTTTTAGAAAAATAAAAAAGATGAAGGTTTATTCCCTCATCTCGCTTATTCTTATCCTTTTAAATCTGAACTATTTTCCATAATTTCGTCAATCAATCCGTATGCTTTAGAATCTTCAGCCGACATGTAGTTATCGCGATCTGTGTCACGTTCAATAACTTCAATCGGTTGACCAGTGCGCTCAGATAAGATTTTATTTAAACGAGCACGTGTTTTCAAAATATGACGTGCTGCAATTTCTATTTCTGTCGCTTGTCCTTGCGCTCCACCAAGTGGCTGGTGAATCATTACTTCAGCATTCGGTAACGCATAACGTTTTCCTTTAGTTCCAGCTGTTAACAAGAAGCTTCCCATTGAAGCAGCCATTCCCATAGCAATTGTTTGAACATCTGCTTTAATAAAGTTCATTGTATCGTAGATAGCAAATCCAGCTGTTACGCTTCCTCCTGGAGAGTTGATATAAATATAAATATCTTTTTCCGGATCTTGAGCATCCAAAAATAATAGTTGAGCGATTACTGAGTTTGCTACGTCATCATTGATTTCTCCACTTAACATAATGATACGGTCTTTTAATAAACGAGAATAGATGTCGTATGCACGCTCGCCTCTTGATGATTGTTCTATTACTGTAGGGATTAAATTCATAACTTGTTTCCTCCTTAAAATGGTATTCTTTTGTATTGTAACATAAACTTCTTTTAGTCTTGCTATTTTGTATTTTACCCTTTTGGTCAGCTAAGGTCAAATAATAGAATTGGTTCATAAAAAATTAGCGTTATTACTTATTGTGAGTACAATTAAAGTATACTCACGTGAATGAATTAGTAAAAGGAGATTAAATATGGAAACGAGAAGAAACACGAACTCTTACTTTGACGGAGGATTACTTAGTTTTATCGGATGGAATCTTCTAGGATTAGCAGTCACTGTCCTTACTTTAGGGATTTGCTACCCTTGGGCATTATGTATGGTTTACGGTTGGAAAATTAATCATACCGTTGTAGAAGGAAAAAGAATGAAGTTTATTGGTTCAGCAGTTGGATTATTTGGGCATTGGATTAAGTGGTTCGTCTTATCCATTATCACTTTTGGCCTCTATAGCTTTTGGGTTTCTATTAAACTAGAGGACTGGAAAGCAAGAAACACCGTGTTTTCAAACTGAATACCCTTACTAGACTTGCTTGTTCATTGCAAGTCTATTTTTTTAGAACTAGTTTCATTTTTTAGAACAATAAAATAAAAAAGCATCTACTATCTTAGAAGATGAAAGCCTCCGATAGTGGATGTTTTTATAACATTACTTTCCTTATCTGTTAAATAAGCGTTTAGTTATCTTACTAATGCCTCCTGGGGGAATCGAACCCTCATCTCAAGAACCGGAATCTTACGTGCTATCCATTACACCAAGGAGACAATTGAACCATTCCTAGCTCATTCATTTTAGCTGATATTTCATAAAAAAACAAGGGCTTTAACTAACCTATACTTTTTCAAACTCTAGGGTTAGATAGAAAATACGCTCATTCTTTGTGTTACAATGCTAGTGTACCTATCATTTTATCAAAGGAGGCCGCTACATGAATATTGAACAATCTTTTTCTCAACAACAAAATCAAGTTCAAAAAATGGCCATGACCCACCAACTCCAACAGTCTATCCAAATGTTGCAATACAATCAAGAAGATTTACTGAGTTTCTTAAACCAGAAGGCTTTAGGAAACCCCTTAATTGAAGTAAGTGTCCCACAAGAGCGACTAATTGAAAACTTTCCAACAACCCTTACTTATAATCCAGAAGATGATGAAACCAATTATATGAATCAAATTCCAGACACTTACTTGTCTTTATTTGAATATATTTCTGAACAAATCCATTTAACTATGCGTGATACTCGTTTAAGAGAACTGGTCATCTGGCTAAGTGAATACTTAGATACCAATGGCTATTTAACGATTACACTAGAAGAAGCTGAACAATTAACAAAAGCGCAGCCACTTCAAATTCTTGATGCACTTGTTTTACTCCAACAGCTAGAACCAAGTGGCGTTGGGGCTAGAAATTTACAAGAATGCTTAATGCTTCAAACAGAACGTCACGAAGATGCACCTAATATGGCTTATATTATTTTAGAAGAAGAATTCGATCTTCTTACAACTCGTAAGTGGAAAGAAATTACTAGAAAATTAGATATCTCATTAAATGAAATACAACGTATCTTTGATTTTATTCAAACACTAACCCCTTATCCAGGTGCATTATTTAATGGAGAAAAAGAGCAATTTCTCAAACCAGATTTATTTGTTGAAATAGATTCTAAAGAACTAAAAGTCATTTCTATTAAGTCTGGATTGCCTATTATTGCATTTCAGTCCTCTTATTACGAGGATATGATGCAAGTAAAGGATAAAGATGTCACTCATTTTATTAAAGAAAAGCAAGCTGAGTACGAATGGCTCCAACGCAGTCTGACACAAAGAGGCGATACGATTTTACGTGTCGGAACAGCTATCGTAAAAAAACAAAAAGGATTCTTTATTTTACCTGATCATCCTATTCAACCTTTAACATTAAAAGATATAGCAACTGAACTCGAGGTACATGAGTCCACGGTTAGTCGTTCGATTAATGACAAATATTTAGAAACAACTTTCGGAATTTTTGAATTAAAACACTTTTTTACAAATGCCTTAAATGTCCTAGCATCAGAAGACTCAGCCTCTCAATCATCTGAATTGGTTTCTACAAATGAAGTTAAAAAGAAATTAACCTATTTTATTGAGTCTGAGAATAAGCAAAAGCCTTTATCTGATCAAAAGCTAGCAGAGTTATTAGCAAAAGACGGAGTCGAAATATCACGCAGAACCGTTGCTAAGTACCGCGAAGCTCTTTTGATCCCAACCTCTCTCAAACGCAAACGTTTTGAAGAGTAACAACTTTTCTTGAAACTACAGAAAAATCCTCACAAACTGAGTATCGCTGCACAGTTTGTGGGGATTTTTTTGTTCTTTAACATTTGAAATCAATCTTAATGATTTACAGTAGGTTGGTTTCTTAATTTTTCTGCTAGTTCATTTATTCTACGTAAACGGTGATTAATCCCTGATTTACTGATTTGACCACTAGGAATCATCTCTCCTAGTTCTTTTAAAGAAACTTCAGGAGATTGAAGTCTTGCTAAAGCAATCTCTTGTAATTTATCTGGTAATTTATCTAGTCCCATTACATCATCAATGAACTTAATGCTTTCTATTTGTTTAGTAGCTGCGTCAATTACTTTATTTAAGTTCGCATTCTCACAATTCACTAAACGATTAACAGAATTTCGCATATCTCGCACGATACGCACATCTTCAAATTTCAACATCCCACTCGTCGCACCTATGAGTGCTAAAAAATCAGCAATTTTTTCTCCCTCTTTTAAATAAGTAATGAACCCATTGCGTCTTTCTAATGTTCGAGCATTCATATCAAAATAATTCATCATCTGACAGATATCATCATTGTGCTCAGTATAATTAGAATAGATTTCCAAATGGTACCGACTAGTCTCTGGATTGTTGACCGAGCCTCCAGCTAAAAAGGAACCTCTCAAATAAGAACGCATTTTTTGAGAGTTCGTCATAATCTCTTCTGGAACATGACTGTGTATAATCATCCCGTCCATAATCGATAAATCAGATAAAACGGTTTGTGTCCCTCTTTTTAATCGTACAACGTAGACATTGTTTTTCTTTAATTTCATTTTCCGTCGAACCAACAATTCACTTTCAACAGAAAAATGATCCTTTAGCAGGATATAAATTCTTCTTGCAATTGCTGCATTTTCTGTTTGAATATTTAGTACAAATTTTTTATTTACTAAACTAACCGTTCCGTTCATTCGAATTAATGCTGCTAATTCTGCTCTAGCGTGTTCTCGATGAACTTCTAATTGGGTAAGTTCTTTTTTGACTTCCGAAGCATAAGACACTTATGTCCACCTCCTTTACCTTTCCTTGCTCATTCGTTAGGCTTTGGCATAGCGAATACGATTTGTTTCATAAGCTAATCGGAATAATTCTTCTACCACTTTGTCTCCATCATGAAAAACTCCTTCATCTCTAAACAAAAGGAAATTATCTGAAATAACACGTGGGACTTCTTTCGATAAGCCTGTAAAATTATGTGAAACTTGTACTAAGTACTCTTCGTATTTTGTATAATTCACATAATCTTTAGGAACGTGTTCCGTATTAACCAACACCGTATCTATGAATCTTTTCCCTAAATGTTTATGCAAGACATCGACATGATCTGAGTCTGTAAAGTTTTCTGTTTCGCCTAACTGAGTCATGATGTTACAAATATAAACCACTTCAGCTTTCGTATCCACTACAGCTTGCCCCAAGTCCCCAATCATTAAATTAGGCAAAATACTTGTAAATAAGCTACCCGGTCCTAATACAACCATATCTGCTTCATGAATGGCTTTTAAAACTTCTCGAGAAGCTTTTACTTCATGATTGTCATCATTTGCTGTAATATAAACTCTTTCAATTTTTTTACTCGCTTTTACAATTTTAGATTCTCCAACAATCTTTGATCCATCTTCAAAAATGGCATGCAAAAGTAAAGGCTCTTCTGCTGCAGGATAAACATGTCCATCAACACCCATCATTTCTGCTAAAGTCTGAATCGCTTCAAAAATATTGCCTTGCATTTCTGCCATAGCAGCAATAATTAGATTCCCAATAGAATGACCTGCTAAAAAATTATCTTTTGTATCGAATCGGTATTGAAAGATATCTTTGTGCTGTTCAGGCATATTAGAAAGCGAGAGCAAGACATTTCTAATATCTCCTGGAGGAACAACATTTGCATAATGGCGCAACGAACCACTACTGCCACCATCGTCAGCAACAGTCACAATGGCTGTAACATCTGCTTGTTTTGCTTTTAACCCTTGTAAAATAACAGGTAACCCGGTTCCGCCACCTATTACAACTATTTTAGGTTTTCTGACTTTTCTTTCATTTATCATGATCGGTTAACCGTTTCTTTAATTTTTTCCTTATCACGATGAGTAATGTGAACCGGATACCCATCTGTTGTGATTTTTTGTCCAATTCTTTCCGTAAGAGCTACTGAACGGTGCTTTCCACCAGTACATCCAATAGCAATCGTAACGTTGTTTTTCCCTTCTTTTTTATAACCAGGTAAAATAACGTCTAACAATTCAGTAAATTTACGATAGAAAACTTCCGTTTCAGGCTGTTTCATAACGTATTCATATACAGGCTTGTCCACACCTGTCAACGGTCTTAGACTATCTATATAATGAGGGTTTGGTAAAAAACGAACATCCATGACTACATCTGCATCGATAGGTAGACCATATTTAAAACCAAATGAAACCAACTCAATCCGGAATAAATCTGCTCCAGCTCTTTCATTAAATGTTGTTTGGATTTCTTCTCTTAATTTACGTGGCGTCAAATGACTCGTATTGATGACCTTTTGAGCACGTCCTTTAATTTCATTAAGCAATTCGCGCTCTTTTTTGATACCTTCTATTACTCGGTCATTCATAGCTAAAGGATGTGTTCTTCTTGTTTCTTTATAACGAGAAACAAGTTCTTCGTCATCTGCTTCTAAAAATAAAATTTTTGTCGTGATGAAAGTTGTATTATCCATTCCTTCCAACGCAGTAATAATTTCATCAAAAAATGCACGTGAGCGTAAATCAATCACCAATGCAATTTTAGTTAATTTTCCAGATTCTCTTACTAATTCCCAAAATTTAGGCAACAAACTTGGAGGCATATTATCTACACAAAAATAACCCATGTCTTCAAAGCTCTGCATGGCTACTGTCTTACCTGCACCACTCATACCTGTAATAATAACTAATTCTAAATTTTCTACCATTTTTGGCATTCTCCTTTGTGTTCTCATTCTGTGAGCACTTCTGTCATTATAACATTCCGGGTGTGTCATGTATAGCTAAGTTTATTTTTGATCCTTTACTCATAGCCAAAAGCCATAATAAGCACCTAGGCTCATTATGGCTTTCATAAAATTAATCTTTTACTACAATGGCAATGGTGGCTTCAAAGTCTTCTAGCTTTCTTTTTACTTCACTAGCAGATGTCGCAAAAGATCCAATATAGAATTTTATTTTTGGTTCTGTACCTGATGGTCGAATAGCTATCCAACTGCCATCCACCATTTTGTATTTCAAGACGTTAGATGAAGGCATAGCGATGGTTTCTTTTGTACCATCGCTATAGAGACGTTCTCTCGTTTCAAAATCTTCAGCATATTCTACACCGATTCCAGCAAATTCTCTTGGTGTTTCTTTTCTAAACTTAGCAATTAAAGCTTTTATTTTCTCAGCACCTTCAATGCCATCCATCGTCATAGAGATTGTTTTCTCTTGATAGTGACCAAATTGGTGGTAAATATCTTGAAGACCGTCATAAAGTGTTTTGTCTTGTTCTTTATAAAAAGCGGCAACTTCAGCAATTAGAACAAGCGCTTGAATAGCGTCTTTATCACGAACAAATGATTTCACTAAGTAACCATAACTTTCTTCAAAACCAAATAAGAATGTTTGACTATTATCTGTTTCATATTGTTTAATTTTCTCTGCGATGAATTTAAAACCCGTTAAAACATCAACCATTTTTACTCCAAATTGTTCTGCAATCACTGTTGGCAATTCACTAGATACAATTGATTTTAAAACGACTCCATTCTCAGGTAAGGTTCCTTTTTGTCTTTGCGTTGTTAATAAATAATGAAGCATTAAACTAGCAATTTGATTACCTGTTAGTACTTCATAATTGCCAACTGTTGTTTTAACAGCTATTCCTAAACGGTCAGCATCTGGATCCGTCGCAACTAAAAGGTCCGCATCAATTTCTTTTCCTAAGCGAAGAGCGTATTCAAATGCTGCTGGATCTTCAGGGTTCGGTGATTTCACCGTAGAAAAATCTGGATCTGCAACCGCTTGTTCTGGAACAACAGTGATGCCTTTAAATCCTGCATTAGCTAATGCACGCTCGCCCAACATCTGACCAGTACCGTGTAAAGGTGTAAAGACAAGTTTCATCTTGTCACTCATTCGCTCAATCAATTTAGAATCAATCGTAACCGACTTGACCTGTTCAAGATAAAGTTGATCCATCTCTTCACCTAAACTAGTTAATAATCCTTTAGCTTTAAGTTCTTCTTCTGAAATGACGTCGACCGTTAAACTATTTTCAACATTCCTTACATATGAAGTTAAAGCATCCGCTTCTTTTGGAGGCATTTGCCCGCCGTCTTCGCCGTATACTTTGTATCCATTATAAGCTGCTGGATTGTGACTGGCTGTAATCATGATTCCAGCATAAGCATTTAACTGACGAACAGCAAATGATAATTCTGGCGTAGGACGTAAACTTTCAAAAACAAATGAAGGAATATTATGAGCGCCTAATGTTTTTGCAGCTTCCATAGCGAATTCTGGAGACTGGTGTCTTGAATCATAAGCAATCGCGACACCACGCTTTTTACTGTCTTCTCCCAAGCTATCCATAAACAATGCTAAACCTTCTGTTGCTTGACGAATTGTGTAAGGATTCATTCGGTTGATTCCAACACCAATTATCCCACGCATTCCAGCAGTACCAAATTCTAAGGGAGCATAAAAAGCATCTTCTAGCTTGTGCTTATCTCCTTTTAAAGTAAGCAATTCAGCTTTTAATGTTTCATCTAGCGCTTCAAAATTATCCCATATTTCATAGGTTTGTTCCCAAGTCATATTTAATCATCCTTTACTATTTGATAGAAAACGTTTAACTTATTCTTTTTTTAAGTATACCATTTATCTTATTTTCTTTCATTAGAATTACACCGCAAAAAAAGCAAGAGACTAGCACAATCACTAGTCTCTTGCTGTATTTACAGAACTTATTTTACGGCTTCTGCTTCTAAAGACTCATTAAGTCTTTCGATATAATGGAAAACATTGTCTCCAGCTAAGCTACCGTCTCCAACAGCCGTTGCAATTTGGCGCAATGGTGTTAAACGCACATCACCAATTGCGAAAATCCCAGGAATCGCTGTTTCCATTCGCTCGTTTGTTTTAATCCAACCTTCTTCATCTGTAATACCTAAATCTCTAAATTGAGTAGAATTTGGTAAAATACCTACATAAATGAAAACACCATCTGCAGGAGCATCGCTAAATTCACCTGTTAACGTATCTTTTAATTTTACTCCAGTCACTTTCATGTCATCACCAAAAATAGTCTCAACCGTTGCGTTCCAGATAAAGTCTATTTTTTCATTTTTAAAGGCACGTTCTTGTAATACTTTTTGTGCTCTTAGTTCATCACGTCGGTGAACAATGGTTACTTTTTCAGCAAACTGAGTCAAGTATGTTCCTTCTTCTACGGCTGCATCGCCACCACCAATTACCATTAAATGCTTGTTTTTGAAAAAGGCACCATCACAAACAGCGCAATAAGAAACGCCTCGTCCGTTGTATTGATCTTCGCCATCTGCTCCTAATTTACGGTGTTCAGCACCTGTTGCAATCACAATGGCTTTTGCTTTGTATTCTTTTTTGCCTGAGATGACTGTTTTGTATTCACGGCCATCAATAATTTGTTTGATATCGCCATAAATATGCTCTGCTCCAAAACGTTTAGCCCCTTGGTACATATTCTCAGAAAGTTCAGGTCCTTTAATACTACTAAATCCTGAGTAATTTTCTACTTCAGCGGTATTCATCATTTGCCCACCTGGTACTCCTCGTTCTATCATCAATGTGCTTAAGTTTGAACGTGAAGCATATAAAGCTGCTGTTAGACCACCGGGGCCAGCTCCTATAATAATTACATCATATATTTTTTCTGTTGTTTCCATAGTATATCTCCTTTAAATTCAGTCAATTTATCACTTATTCCTTCATTCTACACTGTATAATAAAAAACTTCCATCTATTTGCTTACTAAATGGAAGTTAATTTTTAATAGTCTTTTATTTCAATTTCAATAACTTGCTTCAATGACTCTGCTTCCTCGGTAAAATCACCATCTGGTTCCAGTTCTAAATACTGGATAACTAATTCCAATGATTTTTCCAACTCATCTAAAAAGGCATAGTTATTGGCTTGGAAATAGTAAGCTTCAGGAAAAATATCTCCATCACTCTGAATTAATTCCTCTAGAATTTCCATTGATTCACTAAACTCACCTGTTTGTTGATGACAAATAGCTAACTGGCAAAGAGCAAAAACTCTTTCTTCCTCCGTTTTACTTAGCGTACTTGCACGTAAGAGGTACTCTTTAGCCTTTGTCATATCGTTTTTTTGGAAAGCTTTAATTCCTCTTTGAAAATAAAAGTCACTAGTTGGAATAAATGGGATAATGATTGCTTTTTCATTTTCCGTTTCTGACATTTGGCTTCCTCCTCTTCATTGCACTTTAATTTGATAAGCCAGTATAGCACATAGGCACTTACTTTCATATCCCTATCTAATCTTTATTTTGAGTAGCTAACGACAATAAAAAAAGCGTTCCATCGCACCACCTATTGAGGTGAGCGACTTCTCGCTAATATTATTGCTGTCACTCTATTTGTTGTCTTTTTCTTTTTTATCTTCTTCTTCAAGTTTTTGACCTATTTCAATAATGTACTCACGCAAAGCGTCTTTTACTTCATTGTGTTTCAAGCCATATTGAATACTTGTTTTCAAGAAGCCAAATTTATCCCCAACATCAAAACGCTGTCCTTTAAACTCATGTGCGAAAACACGCTGCGTTTTATTTAGCGTATCAATGGCATCTGTTAATTGAATTTCTCCACCTGCACCTGGTTCTTGATTTTCTAGAATATCAAAAATTTCAGGAGTCAACAGGTACCGTCCAATGATCGCTAAGTCACTTGGTGCATCTTCTGGTTTTGGCTTTTCTACAAAGCTTCGTACGTTATACGTCGTTTCATCTACTTGTCCTTCAGGATCAATAATACCATATTTAGATGTATCTTCATGAGGCACTTTCATTACTGCAATATGAGAAGCATGCGTTTTATCGTACCCATTCATCAATTGTTTAGTTAGTGGTACTTCATCTTCCATCAAGTCATCTCCAAGCATAACAACAAATGGCTCATTTCCGATAAAGGCTTTTGCTTGTAAAACAGCATGACCCAATCCTTTTGGATAAGATTGACGGACGAAAAATAGATTCAACCCCGTTGTTTCTTCTACTAGTTCTAAAAGGGCTAGCTTATCTTTGGCTCTTAAATTTTCTTCCAATTCTGGGTTTGAATCAAAATGATCTTCAATCGGACGTTTGCTTTTACCTGTTACAATCAAAATATCTTCAATGCCTGAATTAATCGCTTCTTCTACAATAAATTGAATCGTTGGTTTATCAACGATTGGCAGCATTTCTTTAGCCATTGCTTTTGTAGCAGGTAAGAAACGAGTTCCTAACCCTGCAGCTGGAATAACGGCTTTACGGACTTTTTGCATGTCTATTTTCCTCCAATAGTTTACTTTTAATCAACGTAGTTTTTATTAGCTTTCAGATTTCCCGTCACGTTTCATTAAGGAATCTACAACCTCTTTAACATTCGCTTGATTGTATAGCACATCGTAAATTGCTGCAGTAATTGGCATTTCTATGTTTCTTTCTTTTGCCAATTCGTAGACTGCTTTAGTCGTTGTTATTCCTTCAGCAACCATATCCATATGTGCTAACGTTTCTGTTACTGTCATACCTTTTCCTAAAAAATTACCGGCTTGCCAGTTTCGTGAATGCACACTTGTACACGTCACAATCAAGTCCCCAACTCCACTAAGTCCAATAAACGTTAAAGGATCCGCTCCAAAAGCAACTCCTAAGCGACTAATTTCTGCTAGCCCCCTAGTCATTAAAGCTGCTTTAGCGTTATCTCCGTAACCTAAACCATGAAGAGCTCCTGCTCCAAGTGCAATAATATTCTTTAATGCTGCTCCAAGTTCTACTCCAATGATGTCTTTGTTTGTATAAACTCTAAAATAATCATTCATGAATAATTGTTGCACAAATGTAGCAGATTCTAAATCAGACGATGCTGCAGTGATTGTCGTTAAGTCTTTAACTGCTACTTCTTCCGCATGACTAGGTCCTGATAAAACAACAACGGCTTTGCGTTTCGCTGCGGAAATTTCTTCTTCTAAAATAATAGAAATGCGCTTATGTGTTTCTTGTTCTAATCCTTTACTTGCGTGAATGACTACAACTGGCTTTTTCAAACTAGCCTCTACTTTCTTAGCTACATCACGAATGGCTTTCGTTGGAACAACAAACAAAACAGCGTCAACTGAATCCAATACTTCTGTTAAGTCAGTAAAAGCTTTTATCTTTTTTGAAAGAATAGCTTCTGGTAAATAATCTTTATTTGTATGGAATTGATTGATTTCATCAACTTGCTCTTGGCTATGGCTCCACAAACGAACTTCATGACCGTTTTCTTCAAGAACCATTGATAAAGCCGTGCCCCATGAACCAGCACCTAATAGTGCAATTTTAGTCAACATGCTCTTTCATCACTCCTTAGTCCTATTTTCATCTACTTATCTTTTAAAAAAATTGAAAGGTCACATAGCTTTTTAGGTTAGTTTTGTTTGTTCTTTTTCTTCGTTTTTACTCAATCCATCTAAGTAATAAGGTACTGGTGGATAATCTCTTCTTCTCAGAATCCAGATAATCAATGCCCCTACAAACAAAACAAGGGATAAAGCTTGAGATACGCGTAACCAGTCCACCAACATTAGACTATCTGTTCGTAGCCCTTCGATAAAGAAACGGCCCAATGAATACCATAAAACATAGGATAGTGCTACTTCACCACGACGCAACAAAGACTTGCGATTTCGCACTAAAACAATGACTATAAATCCAGCTAGACTCCATAAGGACTCGTAAAGAAACGTTGGTTGATAATATGTTCCATTAATGTTCATTTGATTGATAATAAAATCAGGTAAGTAAAGATTTTCTAGAAAACTTCTCGTTACTTCTCCACCATGTGCTTCTTGGTTAATAAAGTTTCCCCAACGTCCAATCGCTTGCGCTAGTAAGACGTTCGGCACGAGCACATCTAACATCAACCAGATAGGAATACCGTGCTTTTTAGTATACCAATAAATCGTTAAGCCTCCTGCAATCAACCCCCCATAAATAGCTATTCCGCCGTTCCAAATAGCTATAATTTCACCAGGGTTTTGCAAGTAATAATCTAATTTAAAGATGACGTAGTACAAACGTGCTCCAATAAATGCTATTGGCAATGCCCATAGCGCCATATCAATGATATGATCTCCTTCAATCCCACGTTTTTTTGCTTCACGAGTACTTAAAAAAATTGCTACAAAAATAGCAGAGGCAATAATAACGCCATACCAGTGAACCTCAAGTGGCCCTAGTGAAAATGCAATCGGATTAATTGCACTAAATAAAAAACTCATCTTTTAATCTCCTTTTTTAAGCTTCTTCAGAATTTGTTTTTATTAACTTTTCAAGATTTCTTTCAAATGTCTCTGTTGCATTATGGCCCATTTGCTTGGCTCTGTGGTTCATTGCGGCTGCTTCAATGATAACAGATAGATTTCTTCCTGTTTTAACTGGAATAGAAATTAAAGGCACGTCTACGTTTTGAATCCTTCTTTTTCCATCAGCTGATCCTAAACGATCAAATTTTGTATTCTTGTCCCATAGTTCCAAATTAACAATTAAATTAACCACCTTACTTAAGCGAATAGATCCTACTCCAAATAAACTCGCCACATCGATGATTCCTACTCCACGAATCTCAAGTAAGTTACGTAGAATTTCAGGTGGCTCACCGATTAAACGATTTTCGCCGACAACGTGAAGTTCAACTCTATCGTCAGCTACTAAACGGTGGCCTCGTTGAATCAGTTCTAAAGCTGTTTCACTTTTCCCAACACCGCTGTCACCAGTAATAATGACACCCATCCCATAAATATCGATTAGTACACCATGAACAGACTCACGTTCAGCTAATCGCTCTTCTAAAAAATTTGTAACATTACTGGCCAAACGAGTTGTTGCATACGATGCTGATAATAATGGAATGTCATTTTCAGTCGTAGCTTGAATCAATTCTTTGGGCAATGCCATATCGCGAGAAACTAGAAACGCAGGTGTTTCTGGTTGACACATCCGACGAAAAACCATTAAACGCTCATCACTAGACATTCGTTCTGAAAATGAAATTTCTGTTCTACCAAATAATTGTAGCCGTTCTTTTGGATAATAATTAAAGTATCCAGTTAATTCTAGACCCGGTCTTGAAAGGTCTGTTGTTTGAATAGTTCTAGTTAAAAAATCCTCTCCGTTATGTACAACTAACTTTAGAGAGTCTACTAATTCTTTTACTGTTACATTGTTAGCCATACTCTATTCTCCTCTAAGCTCCATTTTGCTGGTTGCTATTATTTATCCCTAATTGATTTTCTAAAAAAGTTGCTTCCGCTTTCTATTTTACCATTTTAAACTAGGCTAATAAAGAGAATCACGCATTTTTCACACAAAACTCCTAGCAAATGATTAAAACTAGTTAATCAGCTACTTCCTTCACAAAAAAACAGTATGCATCGACTCATTCGTCTGATGCATACTGTTGAAATTGGTTTACATTACCAGCTAGTCATTCTTACTCTATTAGTAATGAATGTATTTACAAACGATAGAATAATCGCAACTAGTATCGTTGTTCCAAACGTTCCAAATTGAAATCCTGAACCAACAATGAAAGAAGTCAGACTTAACATGCTTGCATTAATGATAATACTAAACAATCCTAAAGTGAGTAGTGTTATTGGTAAAGATAACAGAATCAAAATTGGTTTAACCGCTATATTCAATACTGATAAAACCAAACTTGCTGCTAACGCAATCCAAATATTTTCTACATAAAAAGTATTTGGAAAAAAGCCAGATAAAGCTAAAAACGTTAGCGCATTAATGACGATGAGTTGCCAATATTTCATTAAAAATCACTCCAATCATCGGAGGATCCTTTCTTTTCTTCACTTACTTTTTCAGCTTCTTTACGTGGTCTGCTCTCATTTTTTTTTTCATTAAATGAGTGATGCCAGTCAGACTTTGCTGAACCTGGAGCTTCTGGTATAACTAATGCTAAAATAATGTATAAAATAATTGGTGAACCAAATCCAAAAACAATCGCAATAGCATAAATAACGCGTAAGAAACTTGGATCAAAATCAAAGTACTCTGCAATTCCACCTAGAACACCGCTGATTACTCGATCATTTTTTGATTTTGTCATTTTTTTCATTTTTATTCATCCTTTCACTACTCTTTATCTAGTTAATAACGAACGATTCATTTCATTCACTCGTATCGTTATCCTTTAAGAAAATATATCCAGTCGTTGTACTAACATTTAGTATAACAGGATTGCTTTCATTGTGTCTTCTAAATTCAAGCAATTGATTGGTCCGATCTTTTTTCTCTTTCATTGTCTCTGTATCTTTCATTCGGTTTTGGATGCTACCTAAATTACTTTTGGCATTTCCTTCAATACTTATCTCTTTTGGAACAGAAACCTTAACTGCACCGTTGACAGAAGTAGCTTCTAAACGTTGCACATCTGTATTTAAGACCGTTAGTTTAACTGTCCCATTAACAGTTGATAAATCAACGCCATTAAACCTTCCCTTTGCAACAATTCCACCATTGATACTGTTAACAATTAAATCTCTCACGTGGCTATCTGAAATAAATACTTTTCCATTCACGCCTTCTGTTTCAATCATCGTAGCTGTTCCTTTTTCAAAGTTAATATCGCCATTTGTGCATTTGATATAAATATCTTTGCCTTCAAAGGCTTCTATTTTAACCGTTCCATTTAGTATTTTAATCGCTGTATGATCGTACACTCTTTCAGGCAAGTAAAAAGTCATATCACATCGAACGCGTTTATTAGGAATATGGAACAAGATTTTTTCATCTGTCACATCGATTGTACTACGTTTTGAGAATGCTTCAAATGGTGTATCTGAATCCATTTTCCCATATAGTTTAATGTCTGCTTCGACTTTAATGTCTTGGCCTTTCCAAGTTTTAAAAGATACATCACCATTCGCTACTTTCACATCAATGATAGATGCTGATGAATCGGGGTAATTAAATTCATGTGTGAATTTTGTAGAAGCTAAGCCCGGCATACGGACATTGACATCCTTCCAGTCCATATTTTCCATCACTGAAGAAAATGTATTTTTCATTAACTTACCAAATTGGTTTCCAGCTTCTGTCATTTTCTCACCAACCTGATTGATTGTTTCGTTAGCTGCTTCTTTCCAATCATCTGGAATTTCAAATTTTTCAATGAGCTGTTTCTTTTGAGAACCCCATTGTTTTTGCTTAACGACACGCAATTGATCTACTAATTTTGTCCGATCTTCTTCTAAATCTTCTAATTGAACTTTGTGTTCTTCAATTTCATGGCTTAATTGTTTTAATTCTGGTTCTTTCTCACTATCTAATGCATCTAAATCTTCTAACGTTTCTAGCACACTAAGCTTTTCTTTTGCTCTAGTTAGCTGTTCTTTAACTTCTACGATTTCAGCATTTTTCTCGTCTAATTGAACAGAATAAGTGGCTGCTTCATTAGCAAGCTTTTCCAGTATCGCTTCTAATTGTTCTTTATCTTTCTCTTGCTCTTTTTCAAATTCATCTTGTTCTTCTTTTTCTGTATCATCATTAGTTGTTTCTTCTACATCTGAAGACGCCATAGGTTCTTTTACAAAGGATTGGTTTTGGGCTGCTGTTTGGTCTCTCTTGACAGCTTCTTTGCCGTCTTTTTTAGCACTGTTTTCCAGTAAGACGAGAGCCTCTTCTGTTGAAATGATTCCTTGTTTCACTAATTCTAAAATTCTTTCTCTTTCTTTCATGATACTATCCCTCCTTGGAATATTCCATCTATCTAGTAAGTGTTTGCCAACGGGTTACTTGTGCGTTGTTCTTATCTATAACCCTATTATGCTTTACTTAATGAATTTTGTCATAGGACTTTAGAACGATTTTCACATGGTTACTTAGACTGAATTTCCTTAAATGATACCCACCTCTATTTTAACACGAACAAGAAAACAGAGGTAGCAAAACACTAGTAAACAAAAAAGCAGACCGTTAAAAAAGGTCTGCTGTCTTATTATTTTTTATTTCTTTTACTCATTGGCTGCTTCAATCGTACGGTTTTTATCTCTTTTTAGAATTTCCTTCAAATAGTATCCCGTATAACTGGCTTTTACTTTTGCAATTTTTTCTGGTGTGCCTGTAGCTAATATCGTTCCGCCACCTGCTCCACCTTCAGGACCTAGATCAATGACATAATCAGCTGTTTTTATGACATCTAAATTGTGTTCAATCACTAAAACAGTATTACCCGTTTCTACTAAACGATTTAACACTTGCAATAAGCGAGCGATATCTTCTGTATGAAGACCCGTCGTTGGCTCATCTAAAATATAGAAATTCTTTCCATCAGATCGCTTGTGAAGTTCACTAGCTAATTTCATTCGTTGGGCTTCTCCACCAGATAACGTTGTTGCTGGTTGACCTAGTGTGACATATCCTAGACCCACATCAATGATCGTTTTCAGTTTACGATGAATTTTTGGAATGTGTTCAAAAAAGACAACGGCTTCTTCAATCGTCATTCCTAGTACATCAGAAATATTTTTGCCTTTATAGCGAACTTCTAGCGTTTCTGAATTGTATCGTGTACCATGACAAATCTCACAAGGAACATAGACATCTGGTAAAAAGTACATCTCTACTTTTAGTATTCCATCTCCTCTACAAGCCTCACAGCGTCCACCTTTTACATTGAAACTAAAGCGGCCTTTTTTATATCCTCTAATTTTCGCTTCATTTGTTGAAGCAAATAAGTCACGAATATCATCAAAAACACTGGTATACGTTGCTGGATTGCTTCGTGGCGTTCTTCCAATTGGACTTTGATCGATACTTATTATTTTTTCTAATTTCTCATAACCAGTCATTTTTTTGAATTTTCCTGGTTTTTGTTTAGAGCGATTCAGTTCACGAGACAAAGCTTTTTTCAAAATCGAATTGACTAACGTGCTCTTACCAGAACCCGATACACCTGTAACGGCTACAAATCGTCCTAATGGAAAATCGACGGTTAGATTTTTCAAGTTATTTTCAGCTGCTCCTGTAATGCGAATCGCACCTTTGTCTTCGTCACGACGAATGCTAGGTATAGGAATAAACTTCTTGCCGGATAAATAAGCTCCTGTTAGTGATTTCTCATTTTTAGCCACTTCCTCTGGAGTACCAAAGGCCACTACTTCGCCACCTTTTTCGCCTGCACCTGGTCCAATATCAATTAAGTAATCCGCTGCAAACATGGTATCTTCATCGTGTTCGACTACAATCAGCGTATTGCCTAAATCACGCATTTTTTTCAATGAGTCGATCAAGCGGTTGTTGTCTCTTTGGTGTAACCCAATTGAAGGTTCATCTAAAATATATAACACACCAGATAAATTGGAACCAATTTGAGTAGCTAATCGAATTCGTTGTGCTTCTCCACCAGATAACGTACCCGACATTCGACTTAGTGTAAGGTAGTTTAAACCTACATTACTCAAAAAGTTTAAACGATCTCGAACTTCTTTTAAGATAGGTTTAGCAATCATACTTTCTTGTTCAGAAAGAGTTAACTCTCCAAAGAAATCAAGCGCTACTTCTATTGGGTAATTATTTACCTCGCCAATATCTTTAGTACCTACTTTTACAGATAAGGCTTGGCGATTTAATCGTTTGCCCTTACAAGTTTGACAGCTTAATTCTGTCATATAAAGACGCATTTGATCCCTTGTAAAATCACTATTTGTTTCTTTGTATCGTCTATCAATGTTGCGAATAATTCCTTCAAAAGGAATGTCAACGTCTCTGATTCCACCAAAATCATTTTTATAATGAAAATGAAACAGTTTATCCTTTGAGCCTTCTAAAATAAACTGCTGCTCTTTGTCTGTCAATTGTTCAAATGGCGTATCTAAATCAATGTCAAATGCTTGGCAGGCTTGTTCTAATAACTGTGGATAATAATTAGAACTGATTGGTTTCCATGGTGCAATTGCCCCTTCTCTAAGAGTCAGAGATTTTTCTGGGATAATTAAGTCCATGTCTACTTCTAACTTGATTCCTAATCCATCACAATCTTCACACGCTCCAAAAGGGGCATTAAAAGAAAACAGCCGAGGTTCTAGTTCTCCAACAGTAAAGCCACAATAAGGACACGCATAGTGCTCACTAAACAGGACTTCTTCTTGATCTAGTACATCTGCAATAGCATACCCTTCTCCTAAACGAAGAGCAGCTTCAAAGGAATCGAATAATCGTGAACGAATCCCTTCTTTGATAACAATCCGATCAATCACAATATCAATATCGTGTTTTTTATTTTTTTCTAATTCAATCTCATCTGAAATATCATAAATTTCTTTGTCCACACGTAAGCGGACATAGCCTTCACTTTTTATTTTCTCAAATATCTTTTTATGCTGCCCTTTTTTCCCGACAACAATTGGTGCTAAAATTTGAATTCTTGTTTTCTCAGGGTATTCAAGTACTCGATCGACCATCTGTTCAACTGTTTGACTTGTAATTTCTGTCCCATCATTCGGACAGATTGGATGGCCTACTCGAGCGTACAAAAGACGCAGATAATCGTTAATCTCCGTAACGGTTCCGACGGTTGAGCGTGGATTTTTACTTGTTGTTTTTTGATCGATGGAGATAGCTGGACTTAAGCCATCAATGCTATCGACATCCGGTTTATCCATTTGACCTAAAAATTGACGAGCATAAGCCGATAAACTTTCTACATATCGCCTTTGACCTTCTGCGTATAAAGTATCAAAAGCTAGTGAACTTTTCCCTGAACCAGATAATCCCGTTATCACAACTAATTTATCTCTTGGAATAGTCACGTCGATATTTTTCAAATTATGTGAACGTGCGCCACGGATTTCAATTTTATCATTTCGCATATAGTTTCTTCCTCTACGATGGATTTTAATCAGTTTAGTTGTTTTTTATTTTACTCTTCTAATGTACCCCAACTAACAAAAAATAGGATAGCAAAATGCCTCCTATCATTTATTTCTTTATTTTATTATAGCACAACTTTCTATCGAAACGAACATTTGTTCCGTTTTATTCATTGACTATTCGTTGCGATATATTTTGAAGTTGTGTTTGATTTGTAAAATCTCCACTTAATAAGTCAGGCAATATATCTGATAAAAAGTACTGAACACTACTCAAATGACTAAATCTTAAAATAGTTTTCAATGATTCTTCATAAATTTCAGCAAAAATATTTTCTGGATTGCCTTTTTGAATTTCTCCAAATGACTCATATAAAAGATCAACCTTATCAGCAACAGACAGAATCTGCCCCTCAAGAGTCTCATCTTTCCCTTCTTTTAATCGCTTAGAATAAATTGCTTGAAATTCTTTAGGCATTTCGTTTCGAATAAAGTTCTCTGTCATCGATTCTTCCACGTCCCCAAGCATTTCTCTTAATTGAGGCGTCGCATATTTAACTGGCGTTTTGATATCTCCAATAAATAACTCTGAATAGTCATGATTTAAAGCTTTTTCATAAAGTGAACGCCAGTCTACTGCATTGCCTTGCTGTTCTTCTACTGTTCCTAAAAATTGTGCAATTTTTGTTACTTTAAAAGAATGGGCAGCAACTGAGTGCTCTTCGTATTTAAACTTACCCGGACAACGAATAATACTTTCTAAATCACTTAGACTTTTGATATATTGGTGCATTCCCATTAGCGCTCATCCTTTACTAGTTAAATTTTTATTATCCTAACACAAACTATGCTTGAAAGCAAAATGCGGTTTTATTCTACGTGAAGACTTCTAAAAAAATCAGTCTTCTTTTTCTTCATTAATATGAATGATACCTTGCTGTAAAATACTATAAACATGGTTATCCATCTGACTATACACCATCGATTTTCCTTTTCGTTGAGCTTTTACTAAGCGAGCTGTTTTCAAAACTTTTAACTGATGTGAAACAGCTGATTGTTCCATATTCATACCTTTGGCTAGTGTTCCAACATTTAATTCCTGATTTTCTAAGAGGTATAAAATCGCAATCCTTGTTGGATCACTGATAATTTTAAATAACTTACTGACTTGTTGGATGGTTTCTTCATCTAATAACAGCGAATCCTGTTTACTCATAGCTCGTCTTTCACTCCTTATCAAATAGGTTACCAGCTTAGTCAATTTAAAGCTAAAAAACTATTGCTTAAGCTACCCCTAGTGAGAATAACATTAACCAATAGTTTTCTTTTAGCTTTATGCTTTTGGAAAAGAATCATTTTTGTTGTGTGTATTTAATTCAGCCATTTTACCTGTATCTAAATAAATAATCCATTCGGAAATATTCGTTACGTAATCGCCAATTCGCTCAATAAAACCAGCAACCAGCATATAATCTGTTGCTCCTAGAACAATTTCTGGATCATTTTTCATTTGGCGAATGCAAGCTTTATAGATTTTTTTGAAATCGTGATCAACATCAATATCTTTCAAAGCTACTTTTTTTGCTTTGGCAACATCTGAACCAACATATGCTTGTAGGACATCTTGTACCATTATTTTAACTTTTTCAGACATTTCTGCAATTTGAGCTTCTATTTCATAATCTCTTTTGTTGCCTTTTACTCGAATCGTTGATTTTGCGATGCTAACAGCATGGTCTCCCATTCTTTCTAAATCTGAACTTGCCTTCATAATGGTAACAATTTTTCGTAAATCTGTTGTAACAGGTTGTTGCAAAGCAATCAATTCAAAACATTTATTTTCTAAATCTGCTTCATCCTTATTGATGGCAATATCGCCAGCAATGACTTCTTTTGCTAGTGCTTTATCGTGATTAACAAAAGCTTTTACGGACTTATAGATTGCCTCATTTACAGCTTTTCCCATCTGAAAAAAATGGATGTGCAAGTCGTTAAGGTCTTCTTCAAATACACGTCTCACTAACTATCACTCCTATTGGTCTATCGTTATTTTTCATTATACCTAACTTTTACCCAAAACGTCCAGAAATATAATCTTCTGTTTCTTTTTTATGTGGATTTGTAAAAATTTGTCTGGTTTCACCATGTTCTATTAAATGACCATCTAAGAAAAAAGCTGTTTTATCTGAAATACGTGAAGCTTGTTGCATATTATGCGTCACAATAATCATTGTATAGTCCTCTTTTAACTCTAACAACATTCGCTCAATCTTTCCACTAGAAACTGGATCTAACGCACTTGTAGGTTCATCTAATAAGATTATTGCTGGTTCAACTGCTAGAACTCTCGCAATACAGACCCGCTGTTGTTGACCACCAGAAAGTGCTAAGGCACTTTTTGATAACTTATCTTTAACGTCTTCCCATACTGCCGCTTTTTTCAAACTAGCTTCTACTATTTCTGCAATTTTAGCTTTATCTTTCATTCCTGCAATTCTCAAGCCGTATGCAACATTTTCGAAAATAGAAAAAGGGAAAGGATTGGGTTGTTGAAAGACCATTCCAATTTTCTTTCTCAACTCAACAGTATCCATCTTAGGACTATAAATATCTTTGTTTTCAAAAGTCACATTGCCCGTTACAGTTACATCTGGAATCAAGTCATTCATCCGATTTAATGTTCTTAAATAAGTTGATTTACCGCATCCACTAGGACCAATTAAAGCCGTAATCTCGTTGGGTAAGAAATCTAACGAAACTCCTTTTAACGCTTCTTTTTTCCCATAATATAAATGGACATCTTTCGTTTCAATAATATGGTTTTCACTCGTCATTCTATTTCCTCCTAGCCAAAGTTACCTGAAACGTAGTCCTCAGTCGATTGGATTTTTGGTCGTGTAAATACTTTTCTTGTCTCATCGTATTCAATGACATTTCCTAAATAAAAGAAGGCAGTATAATCACTAATTCGTGAAGCTTGCTGCATATTGTGTGTCACAATAATAATCGAATATTTCTCTTTTAATTGAAGCAATGTATCTTCAACTTGACTTGTAGAGATTGGATCTAGTGCACTTGCAGGTTCATCAAGTAAGAGTACATCTGGCTTTAAAGCAATCGCACGAGCAATACACAACCGTTGCTGTTGACCACCTGATAAAGCGAGCGCATTTTTATGCAAATCATCTTTCACTTGTTCCCATAGAGCAGCTTGTTTTAAACTTGTTTCCACTGCTTCATCTAGTGCGCTTTTATCTTTGACACCGTGACGTTTTAAAGCAAAACTGATATTGTCATAAATTGATTTACTAAAAGGGTTTGGACGTTGAAAAACCATTCCAATATTTTTACGCATTTCATATACATCCGTCTCAGGTGTATTGATGTCTTTGCCATGATACAAGATTTCCCCTGTTACTCTGGCAATTTGAATCTCGTCATTCATCCGATTTAATGAGCGTAAATAAGTCGACTTGCCACAACCACTTGGCCCAATCAAAGAGGTAATTTTATTTTCTTCAAATTCTAGCGTTACTCCTTTTATCGCTTCGTTTTGTCCGTACCAGACATGCAAGTCCTTTGTGGAGAGATCAACAGATGCATCAGGTTTCATTTTGATAATATGTGTTTCAAGGTCTACTTTTTCTGACATATTTTATCCTCCCTAACTATTCTTTAGCCTGCTGTAATTTTTTTCTGTAGTTTCTTTCCTAAGTAACGAGCAATTAGATTAAATAATAAAACTGAAATAATTAAGACAGCTGAAGCCCCTGCTGAGACTTTCGCACCATCTGGCATAACACCTTCACTGTTAATTTTCCAAATATGAACAGCCAGTGTTTCAGCTGGACGCATCACGTTTAGCGGACTTGAAATAGACAAAGGATTCCAATTTGTAAAATCTAATGCCGGTGCACTTTGACCAGCTGTATAAATCAATGCAGCGGCCTCACCAAAAATTCGGCCTGCAGCTAGAATCATTCCCGTTAATATCCCGGGTAGAGCAGCAGGTAAAACAACCAAGTTAACGGTTTCCCAGCGAGACAAACCTAGTGCTAATCCGGCTTCACGTTGCGTTAGTGGAATAGCTCTAAGTGAATCTTCAATTGTTCTTGTCAATAGAGGAAGATTGAATAACGTTAAGGCCATAGCCCCTGAAAGAATTGAAAAACCTAATCCCCATTGCAAAACAAATACTAAGAAACCAAATAATCCAACAACAACAGAAGGAAGTGAACTTAGCACTTCAATAATGGTCCGAATAAAATCTGTAAATAGATTCTTTTTTGCGTATTCAGATAAATAAATAGCTGCTCCTAGAGAAATAGGCGTACTAATCAACATTGTTAAAATAAGTAAGTAAAATGAGTTATATAACTGAATAACAATTCCACCACCTGGTTGAAAGGATTTAGAAGGTGTTGTTAAAAATTCCCAAGAAATTTGAGGAATGCCACGCCATAAAATAAAGGCTAGCAAACTAAATAAAATTAAAACAATTACTCCAGCCATTGCGTATAAAAAGCCAACAGCAATTTTGTCTATCTTTTTGGCATTCATGTTAGTTCATAGCCCCTTTCTTTCCAATCCAACGGGTTAAAATATTGAAGAATAAAGCCATAACTAATAAAATTAGCGCCAATGACCAAAGAACATTGTTTTCAAGTGTCCCCATTACTGTATTCCCCATGTTCATTGTTAGAATACTTGTTAACGTCGAGGCTGGTGTAATCAAATTCGTTGGCATCAATGCCGCGTTTCCAATAACCATTTGAACAGCTAGAGCTTCTCCGAATGCACGAGCCATTCCAAAAACAACCGCCGTTAACAACCCTGGTGTCGCACTTCTTAAAACTACTTTATAAATCGTTTGCCACCTTGTTGCTCCTAGGGCCAGCGAAGCTTCTCTGTAATACCGCGGAACGGACTTTAATGTGTCTACAGACATACTTGTGACCGTTGGTAAAATCATGACAAACAAAACAATTGCCGCAGAAATTATTCCAAATCCACTTCCACCGAATGTATTGCGCATAAAGGGTACGACTACGGATAAACCAATGAAACCATAGACAACAGAAGGAATCCCTACTAATAATTCAATCACTGGCTGTAAGATTTTTTTACCCACGGTTGGTGAAATCTCCGTCATAAAAATAGCTGCTCCTATCGCAAAAGGAGTCGCTACTGCTGCTGCTAATAACGTTACAATGAACGAACCAGCAATCATAGGCAATGCTCCAGTCAACGGCTTGCCATTTTCTCCGATGCTTCCTGGATTCCAAATTTTACCGGTTAGAAAATCAATTAGTGAAACACCATCTTTAGTAAACGTTGCTATTCCCTTACTTGCAACAAAATATAAAATAGATAACACAACAAAAACAATAAATGCTATACATAAAAAACTAATTGTCTTCCCTATTTTTTCAAGTCTACTCTTACCCGAATGTTCAGCTAGTTTTTTTTGACTATCGTCCAAAAGAAGCCCTCCTCTTATTCTTTCTTTTCTTACTGATGAAAAACACTACTTTTACACCTTATTTTTTCAGTTTTCAATCTGATTCTTATTCAGTTTCTTTAAGGACTTCCGTTGTGATTCCTTTAGCATCTCTTTCGAATTCCATTTGATTAGTCGGAATGTACCCAAGCGCACCGATTAGTGTTTCTTGTACTTCATCCGACAAGATGTAGTCTAGAAAGTCTCTTGTTAAGCCTGTTGGTTCTCCATTCGTATACATGTGCTCATAAGACCAAATAATCCATTTGTTTTTTTTGACATTTTTATCTGTTGGCTTGACTCCTTCAATAGACAATGCTTTAACCGTATCGTCTACATATGAAAAAGCAACGTAACTAATTGTCCCCGGTGTGCTTGCAACAATTTGCCTAACGGTCCCACTGGATTCTTGTTCTTGGGTTACGATACTTTTCGAGCCCTCTGTAAGAACCCACCGGTCAAAAGTAGCTCGTGTCCCACTTCCTGATGAACGATTTAGTACAGTAATTGGTAAGTTTTTTCCACCTAACTCTTTCCAGTTTGTGATTTTACCAGTAAAAATTTTGCTTAAATTCTCTAAGCTAATATCTGTCACTCCAACTTCTGGTGTAACAATTGGAGTAATTCCAACGACTGCTACACGATGATCCACTAATTTTGATGCCTCTATTCCACTTTTTTCTTCTGCAAAAATATCTGAGTTGCCTATATCTACAGCATCAGCAGCAATTTGTCCTAGTCCTGTTCCACTTCCTCCACCTTGAACATTGATGAATTTACCAAAATTTTCAGATCCATATTGTTCGCCTGCTGCTTCAACTAGTGGTTGTAAAGCAGAAGAACCGACAGCTGTAATAGACTCTTCGCCTTCAAGTGGGCTACAAGCTGCTAAAAAAATAGTTGATATAAACGCAATAGCTAATTTATTGTATCGATTAAATTTCATGATTTGCCTCCTAGGTAATAATAGAATCCCTACATTTACTCATCATAACGTACTTTTGTAAAAGTTTGCCGGTTTAATTGTAAATTTTATGTAAATAAAATCTTGAATCTACTGTCATCTTAGCGTTTTTACTTTTAAAGCGCAAAGAAAACACTAGCTAGCTGACTTTTTCCGTTTGTTTATAGCGATTTTAACAAATAAAAAAACCTCTTTATTACTTGAGATGTATTCCTTACTCAAGCAACAAAAAGGATTTAATTAAGATGATTTGAATTTAATTCGGCTATTTTACCGGTTTCAAGATAAATAATCCATTCACAAATATTGGTTACATAATCTCCGATACGCTCTAAGTTCTTAGCTACTAAAAGATAATCGGTCCCACCAATGACTAAATTGGTGTCTTTTCTCATCTCTTTTATACTTCGCTCGAAAATTTCTTTAGAAAGGGTGTTAATTGCATCATCACTTTCAGCAATCTTTCGAGCTTTTTGATCGTCTCTTTCTAAGTAAGCTTCTAGTACTAATTGAACCAACACTTTTACCTTTATCGATAATTCATGAATCTTTTCTTCCATTTGCGGAATACGTTCTTTGCCTTTTACACGAATAGTAGACTTTGCAATGCTGACCGCATGGTCTCCCATTCGTTCTAAATCAACACACGCTTTCATAACCGTCACAATTCTTCGTAGGTCACTCGTTACCGGTTGTTGCAGTGCAATTAATTCAAAACACTTATTTTCTAACAGTAACTCCGCTTCATTTATTTTATAATCTTGATCGATTACTTTTTGTGCTAATTCTTTATCATGAGTAGTAAATGATTTGACTGATTTACCTATCGCTTCGTCAACTAGTGTTCCCATTTCTGAAAAGTGATCGTGCAAAGAGGTCAATTCTTCTTCAAAATTTTGTCTCATTTAACCAGCTCCTACCTCTTATCATTTTCTAACCAAAACGTCCCGAGATATAATCTTCTGTTTCTTGTTTTTTAGGATTAGTGAAAATTTTTCTTGTTTCATCACATTCGATAATCTTTCCGTTTAAAAAGAAAGCTGTTTTATCTGAAATACGTGAAGCCTGTTGCATATTATGAGTAACAATTACTAATGTGTAGTCTTTTTTTAATCCTATGACTAATTCTTCAATTTTAGCTGTAGAAATAGGGTCTAAGGCACTTGTCGGTTCATCCATTAACAGAACCTCTGGATCAACCGCTAAGGCACGAGCAATACAAATTCGTTGCTGTTGTCCACCAGATAAAGATAGAGCATTTTTTTTCAAATTATCTTTAACTTCTTCCCAAATAGCTGCTTTACGCAGACTTTTTTCCACTAGTTCATCTACTACTTGTTTGTTTTTGATGCCATGAGTCCTTGGTCCATAAGCAATATTATCATATATACTCATTGGAAATGGATTGGGTTGCTGGAAAACCATTCCAACTCGTTTACGTAGAAGATTAATATTGCACTCTTTTGCATAAATATTTTCATCATCCATTTTCACTTCTCCACTTATTGTACAGCCTTCAACTAAATCATTCATTCTATTTAAGGTTTTAATTAACGTTGATTTTCCGCATCCGGAAGGTCCTATAAAAGCTGTTATTTCATTTTTTAAAATAGATAAATTAACATGATGGAGAGCTTGAAATTTTCCATAAAATAAATCCAACTCTTTAATAGTCACTTTGCTCATTTTGTTGTCTCCTTTGTCAGTCGGCTACTAAGGTACGTTGATAATGCATTAATAATCAATACAGTTAAAATCAAAACAACACCCGTGGCATAAGACTCATTGACATGCTGTCCTTCACTAGATAAGACGTACATGTGTAAAGCAAGTGTTCGCCCAGAAGAAAATAAGCTATCTGGTAAATTAGTTGAGGTGCCCATTGTATACATTAATGCTGCTGTTTCTCCTACAACTCTTCCACTAGCTAAGATAACACCAGATAGAATTCCCGGCATCGCTACAGGCAAAACTATTTTAAAAATCGTTCTCAGTTTTCCAGCTCCCAAGCTAAAGCTTGCTTGTCTCAAAGAATCTTTAACAGAAAGGAGAGATTCTTCTGTTGCTCGAATAATCAGTGGTAAAACCATGATAACCGCTGTTAAAACGCCCGCTAAAAGAGAATACTGAAAACGTAGAAATGTCACAAAAAATAACATTCCGAATAGACCATAAACAATGGATGGAATAGCTGCTAGTGTATCCGTTGCTATGCGAATCAGTTCTACTACTTTATTGTTTTTTCCTGCGTACTCTATGAGGTAAAAGCCCGTAAATACTCCAATAGGTGTTGCTATAACCAACGTTAATCCGACAACCATAAACGTTGTTAACAAGGCTGGTAGGAGAGAAACGTTAGTCGTTGTATAGTGAAAAGAAAATAGCGCAGGGGTTAAATGTGGAAGCCCCTTAATTAAAATAAAGCTAATAATAAAAAACAACGATCCAAATGTTATTAAGGCTGAAAAATAAACCAATCCTTTAATGTAATTACGACTCATCTAATGGCCTCTTTTCGTTTGATTAATAGAAAGATGCCATTAATCAGTAAAATAAAACCAAACAAAACAACAGCTGTTGCAATCAATGCTTCGCGGTGTTGGCCGGTAGCATAAGACATCTCCAAAACAATATTTGTTGTTAACGTTCTAACTCCTTGAGTTAGCGAGTCAGGAATGCGTGGTTGATTTCCAGCAACTAAAACAACAGCCATTGTTTCTCCAATCGCACGGCCGATCCCTAGGATAATAGAAGATAAAATACCTGATTTAGCCGCAGGTAAACTCACTTTCATAATCGATCGCTCATGACTAGCTCCTAAAGCTAAACTGCCACTATAATAACTTTTTGGAACGGCCCGAATAGCTGATTCTGACATCCCAATAATTGTTGGTAGAATCATAATCCCTAATAAAAGAATAACGGTTAGCATATTCATACCTGTTCCTCCAAAAAGACGACGCATAAAAGGAACGATTAACTGTAAAGCGAAGAATCCGTACACGATAGAAGGTATCGCCGCCATCATATTAACGGCAGGCTTTAATACCTTATATAGTTTAGCAGGGCAAAATTCAGCCATGAACACAGCTGTTAGCACCCCGACAGGGACACCTATCACAATTGCTCCTAAAGTAACGGTCACAGAGCCAATAATCATAGGTAAAATACCAAACGCAGCCGGAGTATTTGATGGTGCCCATTTTTCTCCCAATAAAAAATTACTCAGTCCATACTCTGCAATAAAGGGTATGCCGCCACCAAAAACAAAGATACCTATTAAGATGATTGCCATCACAGAGATCAAAGCCGATACAAGAAAGACTCCTTGCATAAAACCATCTAATTTTTTTACTTTCATCTTTTTATTTCTCACTGCTATCACTCAAATCTACTTTATTGTTTTTCTCTATTCGAGGACACTCTTTTTACTAACAAGGGTCAGTTAGATCCATTATTCTTGCCAAATTAGTTGTTCACCTGTAAAGATAGCTTTTACTTGTTCCATGGTTAATTCGTCTGTCGTGTTTTCTTTATTTACGATAACAGCAATTCCATCCCTCGCTAGAACAGACACGGCTAATACCTCTTTTTCCTCTTCTTTTAATTCTCTAGAAGCCATACCAATATCGGCTGTACCATCTGTCGCTGCCGTTATCCCGGCAGAAGAACCATTTGACGTAATATCAATCGTTACAGCAGGATTCAAAGCCTGATATTCTTCAGCAAGAACTTCCATAACAGAGGTAACGGATGTTGAGCCTACAATGCTGACTTTTCCATCTAGATTTTCTGGTGCCGTGTAGATAACGGCTTGATCATCCGCTTCAATGTATCCTTCTTTTACAACCATTTCTTGTCCTTGTTGACTAAACATAAAATCCCAAAAATCTTGTGCTTCTTTGCTTAACTTATCTTTATAAACGAGATTAAAGGGACGTGCAATTGCGTATGAGTTATCTTTAATTGTTTCAGGAGTAGGATGAACGCCTTCTATCTTTAGAGCTTTGATTGTATCGTTCACAGACCCCAGTGAAATATACCCTATCGAAGTTACGTCGCCTGCAACAGAAGTCATGACTCCATCTGTACTATTTTGGATTACAGCCTCCATATAGGTTGCATCTATCTCATTGCCATCGGCATCTTTTTCTCGTACTTTTGCAATTTCAGTAAATGCACCACGTGTTCCTGAACCATCTTCGCGAGAAATCACATGTATGGATTGAGTAAGATCAAATTCTCCTTCCGTTAAACTCGAACCGGTTGTATCAGAAGATGAATTGCCACAAGCAGCTAAAAATAATGCCATTCCTAAAGAAACTAGTACTTTCGATGATTTTTTGATATGCATAGTATTCCATCCTTTTTTTATAGTGTTGGACTTCTTCTTGTCCACATCTCTTATAGTAAAGGATGACTGTCTATTTCGTTCTCTCTTTGTGTAACGTTTGTGTAGCTCTTTGTAAAGGAGTTGCGAAGGGCTACATAAAAAAACTAAGAAAAAGTAATGAAAGCTACTTTTTCTTAGTTTTTTATTTTATACGTGACGCAATGGAAAAATTAGTGTAAACGTTGTTCCTAAGCCAACTTTACTCTTTACCGTAATTGTTCCATTAAAGTTTTCAACTAAATATTTTACAATAGACAATCCTAATCCTGTTCCACCTGAATTTCGACTTCTGCCTTTGTCTACTCGATAAAAGCGTTCAAAAACACGATTGATTTCATCTTCTGGAATACCCATTCCATTATCACTAATGGTAATGATAGCCTGACTCTCACTTTTTTTAATGGTCACATTTATGACTCCACCAGGTTTTGTATACATAACCGCATTATCAATCAGATTGGCTAAAACTTGTTTTAATCGGTTTTTATCTCCGTCGATTTTAACACAATCTTCTTCAAATAAATGCATCGTGATTTCTTTTTGTTTTGCTTTTTGGTTAATCAATTTAAATGTAGACAAAACAGCATCTTTGACTACTACTTCCTCAAAAGAAATTGGGACTTGCCTTTGTTCCAGTTTAGATAATTCTAATATATCATTTACTAAAAGATTCAATCGTGTACTTTCTTCTAACATAATCTCTAAAAATTGTTTCAGAATTACTTTATCATCCATAGCTCCATCTAACAACGTTTCTGAAAATCCTTTTAACGCTGTAATTGGAGTTCTTAACTCATGAGAAGCATTGGTAACGAAATCAGTTCGGACTTTTTCTAGGCGCCTTATCTCTGTAATGTCATACAATAAGACAATAAGATTCGTATCCTCTTTAGTCTTTCCTGCTATTGGAACAATATTCGCATCAACAATTCTCTCACTAGGAAAATAAAAATAAATTTCTTTATTTTGTCTTTCTTTTTTTCGATAGGCTTTTTCAATCAAATAGCTTAATCCATAACTTTTTGTGGCTTCAGCATAAGATTTACCGATTAATTTACTACTATCCATATCAAAAATTTGGCACATAGCTGGATTAACTATTTGGATATTCCGGTGTTCATCTAGTTGCATTACACCAATTACCAAATGATTAATCAACTCATTGATTCGCTCTTTATTTTGAGTAATCTCTTGCATTTGATCGTCTAAACTCTCTGCTAATTCATTAATTGTTTGTCCAAGTTTAGTTATTTCACCGTAACCATTTCCGCTAAAGCGTGCTTCATAGTGATTATTAGATAATTTTTTTGCTACGTTCATCACTTCTTCAATTGGCTTAGCAATGTATCTCGCGACTAAAAAAGTAATACCCGCCGTCAATAATAAAGCTAAAAAGATGAATGCTACAATCGACTGCATCATTTGATCATTTAATTGATTCATTTCTGCTAAAGGTTTAGCTAAACGAAGCACACCTATTAACTGGCCTGATTGACTTAAAACCGGTTGTGCAACATAGTAAAGAATCTTTTTAGTACTTCTACTCGTACGCGAATCCGTCCCTTGCGACTCACCTTTTATAATCGCTTGTATTTCTTTGCGATTAGAGTGATTTTCTAATGGTGTGAGATTAGTTATTTTAGAATCGTAGACAACTGTCCCATTTAGATCAATCAATGAGATGCGTTGGCTTGTGTATTCTTTTACTTTTATTGCTTCTTCTTTCAAAGTAGGAAAGGTTGCTTCGTCTTTAGCTAGATTATTGATAGTACTTAAGACAAGCTTAGATTGCTCCAGTAAATCCTCTTGTTGATTCTCATTTGCATAGCTTTGCATCAACTGAGTTGAAAAAAAAACAACGCAACTACCAAAAATAATAAATAAAACCATAAAAATAGTTAACACTTGCGTTTGCATCTTTTTCATCGTTTTGGTGCCTCAAATTTATAACCAAACCCTCTTACAGTTCGAATATAAGCCGGTTTTTTAGTATCAGATTCTATTTTTTCTCTGATATGACTAATATGAGCATCCACAATTCTTGTTTCTCCTATATAATCAAAGTTCCAAATAGCATTTAATAATTGTTCGCGACTCAAAACACGATTTAATCGTTTGGACATGTAGAGCAATAATTCAAATTCTTTTGGAGTCAACTCAATTTCTTTTTCACGAACGATTACTTTATATTGACTAGGAAAAATACAAATCTCACCAATTACGATTTTTTCATTGTTTTCTTCTTTTTCTTTATTTTTATCTCTAGCTATCTCTGGTTGAATACGGCGCATGATAGCTTTCATTCTCGCTAATACTTCTCTCGGACTAAACGGTTTTGTCATATAATCGTCTGCACCTAGTTCTAATCCGATGATTTTATCTAATTCATCGTCTTTAGCTGTTAGAATCATAATGGGTGTATCCTTTTTTTCTTGACGCAACTTTTTACAAACTTCCATACCATCCATTGAAGGCATCATTAAATCTAAAAGAATAAAGTCATATTCATTCGCTAAAGCTAAATTGTATCCTACTAATCCATCTAAAGCTGTCTGTACCTCATAACCCTCTTTTTCTAAATTAAAAGTTAACAGAGTCACTATTGATTGTTCATCATCAACAATTAAAACTTTTTTCATAACGTTCCTCCGCCTAATAAGTCCAACTTATATCGTTTTATTTTATTCATCTACAGTAATACTACACCAATCTCATGCGGCGAGTCTGCGTAAAGAGCTGTCTCAGTTAATCTTAGCTCTCCATCTGGCCCCTTTACTTTTAAGTGACAATAAACACTGTTTTTTGATAAAGCTTGATAAAAATCATCTTCTGTTTCTAGTTTTTGATTGTTACAAAAAACAATTGTATCTCCTACAAGTATCTCCATTTTTTCAGCGGGTGTACCCGGACGAACGGCAATCACTTTCACCCCACCATTTGCAGCTCCAAATAAAAAGGTCCAATTTTTTTCACGGCAACGGTGACGATATAGAGCAACAAACCCACCTAGAGGCAATAAAATTAACCCTACTAGTCCTGCATAAACAGTCCAAATAGAACCAATAGCTAATAAGCTTGTTAAAACTACTACTAACGAAAGATTCTTCACTAACAAGCTTATAGCCTCTTTAGGCAACTGTGTGTGGACTGTTATACGCATCCCAATCAAAACTGGTAATAAGAAAAAGGAATACTGTTGATTCCCAAGCTCAAATACCGGCCACCAATCAAATAATGCACCAAAACTTTCACCTGGAATAACAATCAGTAAAGGCACAAACCAAAAAGGCTTGATCTGATAGCGCGCTATTTTTTTACCCCGTTTAGTCTGTAAACACCATGGGGTCAGTTTTTTATCAGCTTGTTTTTTAATCACTATCAGTGAGGCACTCATTAAAAAGAGGGTTATAAAAAGGACATTCGTCACTAAATGAGCATTGACCCATTTTATTTGCTCAAGAGGTTGGTACCATCCTCCAGGTAAAAAAGTTGAAGACGATTCAATGCTAAGTAATTTTATTCCAAGTAGCACTATAGTCGTTAAAGGAAAGGTAAATAGTGGACTGATAAATCGATAGCCGCTAATTAATAATACAATAGCCACTATTTCATAGATAATGATCCAATCCATTGTAATAGGAACACCGATTAGACCAATAAATAGCGAGCCTATTAAACCAGTCATTAAGCCGAATAACAGGTAATTTTTTAATTCATACCGTTCTTTATAAATAGCTACTCGATAACTTACCCTCTCTTTTTTAATTCTTTTATAGCTTGTCGCAATGGCTACACTTAATCCAATTAAAAATACTGGTTGAATAAAAAAAATAAGTAGAGCTAGTAGTAAATTTATAATTAGTTGCATACACTCTTTCATCCTCTCAACTTCTGTTTGTTTTTCTAGTTGATTATTTTCTAAGAAACTGTTTTACTACTTTAAGATTATTACAGTAAAACTTATCAGCTAAGATTCACTTTCTTATAGCGTACCCATTTTAAGGACAAATGTAAAATAGAAATGGTCTTTTTTTAATGTTATTGAGAAATAAACTGATAAATAAAAAAAACTTGAGATAAAAGCACTTTTAAAGTGGTTTTATCTCAAGTTTTTTTGTCGCATTTAGGGACGACATGTTTAGTTTTTGATTAGAAAAATAAGAATTAGTTTACTCGACCATATCCAACAATGTATTTTCCCCAGTAATACTGATTGATTTCAGCTACGGCTACACCAGAAGAAGATTGTGCTCCGATGAATTTACCATTGCCTAAGTAAATAGCAACATGATCAATGCTTCCTGTTTGATTAAAGAATACTAAATCACCAGGTTTAGCTTCTGATTGAGAAACTTTTGTTGATGCAGAGTATTGTGCACTTGCTGTACGAGGCAAGTTAACGCCAGCAGAACTAAACGCATACTGAGTGAAACCAGAACAATCAAAACCTGAAGTTGTTGAACCACCATATAAATAAGGTGTGCCTTGAACTCCAAATGCTGCGCCTTGAGCGCTGCCCCATGAGTTGCTTGAAGCTGGAGTAGATGCTGCTGGTGTACTTTGTGTTTCTACTGTTGTTGCTGTTGTTGCTTTTTCTGCTACTGCACTCGTATTTATGACTGAAGCCTTTTTAGCTTCTCCGATTTCTCTTGCTGCTTTTTCAGCAGCTGTTTTTGTTGCTAATAGTTGTTGTTTTTCATTTTCAACTACTGATTTTTCAGCTGCAATTGTTGCAACTACAGCTTCTTTTTCTAGTTGTTGTTGCATTAAATCTGTTTTAGTAGATTCTAATTTAGCAGCTAAAATGGTTTGACTTTTTAGCGTTTCTTCGTTTTCAGCTTGTTTTTCTGCAACTAATGCTTTGTCTTCTGCTTGTTGTTTAACTAAGCTTTGGTTAGCAGAAACTATTTTAGAAACAACATCTACCCGTCCTAAAACATCTGAAAAAGATTCAGATTCTAATAAGAAATCAGCATAATTTTGAGTCTGACCATTTACTTGAACAACACGAGCTTGTTCAGCTAGTTTTTCTTTACGTGCAGCAATAGCAGTATTTAGTTCCTCAATTTGTTGCTTTAACTCTTTTAATGTTTTTTGAGTTGCAGTCATTTCAGCCATTAATGAAACAGCGTTTGCTTCATTTTTAGCAATGTTTCCTGTAATTTCTGACAACTCATTTTCGATAGAATTCTTTTTAGTCTCAAGTTTTTGGATCTTTTCATTTACCGTATTCAGATTGTTGCCAATCTCTGCGCTTGCTGATAAAGGCGCTAGACAAGTTGTTGCACCAATTGTTGCTGTTAAAAAAAGAGTTAATAGTTTCTTATTCAATTTTCTGTCCTCCGTTTTCCCTAAATGCTATTTTTTTATACTTTTAAAAATCTTCTAATTGAAATAGATGACCCTATCGCTCCGATTACTATGCCTATTGCTAACATTGCGCTACCAATTTGGAATAAGAATGGAGAGGGTGTTAATAATGCGAAATACGTTCCTGATAGATAAGTTGTTCCAATATCATAGATGGTTACATAAAGGAAACTAATAAAAGCAACCGGGATGAATGAACCTATAAAGCCAATCAGTGCTCCTTCTATTAAGAATGGCCATCTAATGAACCAGTTTGTTGCTCCAACCAACTTCATGATTTCAATCTCTGTTTTACGAGACATAATTGTGATTCGAATCGTATTAGATATTAAAAATACCGCTGTTAAGACTAATGCACCGATAATAATAACTCCTACATTTCTAACCGTACTCATCGTTTTAAATAAGTTATCTGCTGTTGCACCGCCATAATTCACTTTCGCCACATTCTCTAATGCTTCAGCTTTTTTAGCAACCGCTGCAGTACTTTCGGGTGAATCTGTATTCACAATAAATACATCATATAGTGGATTATCGTCGCCTTGGAAAAGATTAAATTCATTTCCGTAACTTCCAACAACTTGTTTTAATTCACTTTCTCTACTAGAGAACTCAACTATGTCGACATTTTTCAATGTCTTTAGCTCTGTTTCTAGTTTCTTTTGTTCCTTCTCATCAGCAGCTAGATCAATGTAAACCCGAACACTTACGTCATTTTCAATGTCTGTCGCTAATTTACTTACATTCATTAACATAGCGACAAAAGAGCCAACTAGTAATAAGGTTACCGCTACTGCACTGATAGCTGCAAGTGACATCCAACCGTTTCTTTTTAAACTTTTTAAACTTTCAATTAAGTGTCTTTTTAACGTTCTAACCTTCATATCCGTAGTCTCCTTCCAATTGATCGCGGACAATGCGTCCATTCTCAACCGCAAGTACACGGTGTTTAACGACATTTACGATTTGGCTATTATGCGTTGCCATAATAACGGTTGTTCCTTGTGTATTAATTTGTTCTAGGATAGCCATAATTTCCATTGAGGTGTCAGGGTCTAAGTTTCCTGTTGGTTCATCGGCAATCAACACACGAGGCATATTTGCAATGGCTCTAGCGATTGCTATTCGTTGTTGTTCTCCACCAGATAGTTCATTTGGAAACATTCTTATTTTATGTTTCAATCCAACTAAGTCCAAAACTTCTAAAACCCGTTTTTTGATTACTTTAGGATTTTTTTCTACTACTTCCATCGCATAAGCAATATTTTCGTATACAGTCAATCTTGGCAGTAATTTAAAATCTTGGAAAACTACACCGACATGTCTTCTTAAATAAGGGATTTCTTTATCTTTCATATTTACTAAATCAAATTCTCCAACTTTGATTGTACCCTTTGTTGCTCTTTCTTCTCGGTACATCATTTTGATAAACGTCGATTTACCAGCTCCACTTGGGCCTACGACATAAGCAAATTCACCTTGCTCAATACGAACGTTTAATCCATTAACTGCTGTAATGCCGTTCGGATATTTCTTATAGACATTTATCATTTCAATCATCATATCACCTAACTTTTTTAAAATTTTCTTAGTTGTCATTTTTGTCTGTTGTTATGAGTTGTTTTGGATAAGGAACTAGTTTGTATAAGGGATATATGAAAAACTTTCTGTCATTTAATCCTTCCTCATTATAGCATCCATAAAAATAATGTCTGTTGTAGTTTGTTTACAAATATATTTCATTCCGTCACATTGCTGTAACGAACTGTATTATTTAGAGATGAAATGCATCTTTTCCATCCATTCACCACTGTGCTTATTTATTCTCTATAAAATAGGGATTACTATCACTAATCCTCATGATAAAGAGCGTTTTTTTGGATTTTTAATTCTAAGTTTATTTCTAATTGTATAAAAAAACTTCTGTCAACCATAAAAGTTTGACAGAAGTTTGACAGAATTCAATTAAATTAATTATCTGGTGTTAAAGTACTTCTTAAATAAGCCTGAATAAATAAATCGATGTCTCCATCCATCACGTTTGTAACATTACCTGATTCATAATTTGTGCGATGATCTTTGACCATGGTGTACGGGTGGAAGACATACGACCTAATCTGAGAGCCCCAGCCTATTTCTTTTTGCTCTCCTCTTATCTCGGCCATTTCTTGTTCTTTCTTTTCAATATCTAATTGATGAAGTTTAGCTTTTAACATGCCCATTGCTTGATCTCTATTTTTCATTTGTGAACGTTGTGCTTGACTAGCAACAACAATCCCTGTTGGAATATGCGTAATTCGAATAGCAGAATCTGTTTTATTGATATGTTGTCCACCGGCTCCACTTGCTCGATAAGTATCTACTCTCAAATCATCTGAGTTGATTTCAATATTAATGTCTCCTTCTATTTCTGGAATAACATCAATAGAAACAAACGAAGTATGACGACGCCCAGCTGAATCAAATGGTGAAATACGAACCAGACGATGAACGCCTTTTTCAGCTTTTAAATAACCGTAAGCATTATGACCTTTAATTAACAACGTCACACTTTTTATTCCAGCTTCGTCACCAGCTTGATAGTCAAGAGTTTCAACTTTAAATCCTTTTTTATCAGCCCAACGTGTGTACATACGCAAGAGCATACTGCCCCAATCTTGTGATTCCGTTCCACCAGCTCCTGGATGTAGCTCGATAATGGCATTATTTTTGTCATAAGGGCCACTCAATAGCATATCTAGTTCATACTGTTCAAGTGTTTGAAAGAACGTTTTACTTTCATTTTCTAACTCTTCTTCTAAATCCGGATCATCTTCTTCTTTAACCATATCAAGCATCAGTTCTAGTTCTTCTTGTTTATCTTCTAATTGTTTAAAGCTTGTATAGACTTCTTTTAGCGTATTTGCTTCATTAATCAATGCTTGCGCTTTTTGTGCATCGTCCCAAAAGGTAGGATTTGTCATTTGATGGTCATATTCAGCAATGTTTTGTTCCATGCTCTCTAAGTCAAAGAGACCTCCTGAAACCGGCAATCTTTTCTTTCGCTGCTTCAACTTTATTTCTAATATCACTTATTTCCATTTTTATTTCCCCTTATCAACATCATTTAGTGAGAAAAACACGATTTGCTAATCAAATCGTGTTTTTCTTTTTTAACTTTTAGTTTAAACTTGTCCATGACAATTTTTATATTTTTTACCACTACCACATGGACATGGATCATTGCGCCCTACTTTTGTTCCATCAGCAGAAACTGGTTTTTTCTTTGCTTCTTTAACCACTTCACCATCTCCTGCTGAACGAGCTGTTGTACCTTTAGCTACTTGTTCTCTTTGTAAGTTTTGACGAATTTGAGATTTCATCAATAGTCTAGTTACATCGTAGTCAATAGCTGCAATCATTTCTTCAAACAATCTAAATCCTTCTGTTTGGTATTCAACTAACGGATTTGATTGACCATAGGCTACTAAACCGATACCTTGGCGTAATTGATCCATTGTATCAATGTGATCTGTCCACTTGCTGTCTACTACTCGTAAGATAACTACTTTTTCAAATTCTAATACTTGTTCTGTTCCATTTAATTGTTGCTCTTTTTCAGTATAGATTTTTTTTGCAGCATCTAATAAGATTTCTTGAATTTCGACTGCCGTTTTATTTTCTAAATCAGCTAAACTCAAATCATCTGGATGAACGACTGCTGAATGAGCAAAATCTAAAATACTTTGGAGACTCCACTCTTGTTTAAGTCCTTGTGTATGCAATTGGACCATGCGGTTAATGGCACGTGCCATCATTGGAATTGTAACTTTTTTCAATGATTCTTGTTCCATGATCACTTCTAGACGTTGTTTGTACATGATTTCGCGTTGCTCACGCATGACGTCATCATACTGTAAAACATTTTTACGTGTATCGTAGTTATTTCCTTCAACACGTTTTTGAGCGGACTCAACTTGACGTGAAATCATTTTACTTTGGATAACAGCATCTTCATCTTGGACTTTCAAACGCTCAAGAACAGCTTGAATTCTTTCTGAACCGAATCGTCTCATCAAGTCATCTTCTAAAGAAAGGTAAAATTGTGTTACACCTGGATCTCCTTGACGTCCTGCACGTCCACGTAACTGGTTATCAATACGTCTGGATTCGTGACGCTCCGTACCAATAACGCAAAGTCCACCAGCTTCAATAACACCAGCACCTAATTTGATATCTGTTCCACGACCGGCCATGTTGGTTGCAATCGTAATCGAGCCTTTTTGTCCAGCATTTGTGATGATTTCTGCTTCTTTAAAGTGGTTTTTAGCATTCAAAACTTCGTGTTTAATTTTTGCTTGTTTTAATAAACCAGATAACAATTCTGACGTTTCAACAGCTACTGTTCCGACTAAAATAGGTTGCCCAGTAGCGTGGCGCTCTTTAATCTCTTCAACGACTGCTTCAAATTTACTAATCAAAGTAGGATACAACAAGTCTGGACGGTCATCACGAACTAATGGTTTGTTCGTTGGAATTGCGACAACACTAATGTTGTAGATTTCACGAAACTCTTCTTCTTCTGTCTTAGCTGTTCCGGTCATACCTGCTAATTTCTTGTACATTCTAAAGAAGTTTTGGAATGTAATATTTGCCATAGTTTTTGATTCATTTTGAATTGTAACGCCTTCTTTAGCTTCAATCGCTTGATGTAAGCCATCTGAATAACGACGACCATCCATAATACGGCCAGTAAATTGGTCAACAATCATGACTTTATCGTCTTGGATAACGTAATCAATATCGAATAACATGATATAATTTGCACGTAACGCTTGGTCCAGATGATGAGTTAAAGCTTGGTTTTCTACATCATATAAGTTTTCTACACGGAATGTTTTTTCAGCTTTTTCCATTCCTACTTCAGTAAGCACAACGGTTTTTGACTGAACATCGATAGTGTAGTCTTCTTCTTCTTTTAATCCCTTAACGAAAAAGTCCGTACGCGTATAAAGAGTCGTTGACTTTTCAGCTTGCCCAGAAATAATCAGAGGTGTTCTAGCTTCATCGATTAAAATCGAGTCAACTTCATCGACGATAGCATAATGTAATGGTCTTTGTACCATCTGTTCTTTATAAACAACCATGTTGTCTCTTAAATAATCAAATCCCATTTCGTTATTGGTACTGTACATAACGTCCGCTAAGTAAGCTTCACGTTTTTCTTCAGCTGTTTTTGAGTTTAAATTTAATCCAACCGTTAATCCTAACCATTGATACAATTCACCCATCTCGACAGCATCTCGACTAGCCAAGTATTCATTGACCGTTACAACATGGACACCTTCACCGGTTAGCGCATTTAAATAAACCGGCATTGTAGCGGTTAATGTTTTACCTTCACCGGTTTTCATTTCAGGGATATTGCCACGGTGCAATGTTACGCCACCCATTAATTGAACGCGATAAGGATATAATCCAAGAACACGTTTTGCTGCTTCTCTTACAACTGCAAAAGCCTCTGGCAATAAATCATCTAATGTTTTCCCATTTTGATAACTTAGTTGAAATTCTGGTGTTTTTGCTTTTAATTCTTCATCAGATAAGGCCGCCATTTGATCTGCAAAAATTTCAATCTGGTCTGCTACTTTACCTAAGCTCTTAAGTTCTTTTTTATCGTTCTCAATTAAACTACGCAAAAAATTTGCCATTTACTTTTCTCCTCTTTTTAGTACGATTTTCTCATTTATTTTTCTACCTTTATTTTTTAGTCTTATTTTTTCTATTCTAAATAATAGCAGTTTAAATTCTTCTATTAGCTTTTGTTAACATCCTCATTAATTCTATCATTACTTATTCACAAATGAAACCTTTTTATATTGAGAACGCCCCTATCATTAGGATATATCTTATAAATAAAATGAAATTTACTTTCTAGCAAACTTTTAGTATGTAATGGTCCTCTTTTTAATTTAAGTAAAAATAAATCTTGCAAGAAACTTAAGAAGTCTCTTGCAAGATTTAGTAAAAAAACTTTTATTCATTCTAATTTTAATCTGTTTCGATTAAACCATATTTTCCATCTTTACGAGTATAAACAATGCTGGTTCCATTGGTTTCAGCATCTTCGAAAATAAAGAAGTTGTGACCTAACATATTCATCTGTAAAACAGCTTCTTCACTATCCATTGGTTTCAGTGACAAACGCTTTGTTCTAACAATATCAATATTATTTTCAAGCTCATCTTCTAGATTCTCGTCTAACAACTCTCCAGCTGGGACTCGCATTTCAAAACCTTTTTCACGTGACTTACGGTTAATCTTGGTTTTGTATTTACGCATTTGTCTTTCTAGTTTATCAACGACTAGATCTACACTTCCATATAAATCAGGTGAGGTTTCTTCCGCACGTAAGACAAGATAAGGAAGCGGGATTGTTACCTCCACTTTCGCAGTTTTATCTGAATACGTTTTTAGGTTAACATGTGCTGTAGATTCAGGCACATCTGTAAAGTAACGTTCAATTTTGCCTACTTTTTTCTCGACATAACTACGAATTGCTGCTGTTACCTCAATATTTTCACCACGGACATTATATTTAAACATAAACACTCTCCCCTTTCATCTGATTGTGTATCAGAATCGGCAACACCAGTCGGACCACTCAACTGGTGGTTTGCTTAATTCAATTATATAGGATAGCGCTTTAATTAACAAACAAAATTAATTATATTTCCCTTTTATCTAGCAATTGAGAACGTTTCAGTTGTTGACACGTCTACTTGACGCAATAATTCAGCTGCGTGAAATAACGTACGCCCAGTTGTGTAAACATCATCTATTAAAATAACTTGTTTATTTTTTAATTGCTGGCAATAGTTTTCGTCTAACTTAAAAGGCTGATCTGACTCCATTCGTTCTTTTCGATTTTTACTAGATTGTTTTTTTCCTGTTCCTGTATGGACTAACGCCGGATAAAACGCAATACCAGCAGATGTTAGCAACTCTTCTACTTGATTAAATCCACGTAGTTCCATACTCGCTTGACTAATAGGAATCGGAATACATTTTTTATTTTTTTGATTCTTTGCATTAAAGTAATCAGTCAGTTCTTGATCAAATAACTTTGCTAGTCGATAATCGCCTTTATATTTGAAGTTTTCTAGCCATTCTTTTAAAAAAGAATTGTATTGAAAAAGAGCTGTATGGCTAAAGGGATAATCTGGATATGCTTTTTTCCACTTAATACAATCCAGACACCAGTCATTTTCGTCTTGTTTTATTCGACAACAACCAAGACAAGTCGCCTCATTTGCTAATGGTTCCAGTCTTGACTGACACGTTTGACAGCGATTAGCTGATACGAGCTTGTTAAAATACACAATATCTTTCAAAAGCACCTTTTCCGTTTCTTGTTTGCCACAACATAAGCACGTTAACATCTTTCAACGAGTCCCCTCTCCATTGCTAAACGATTCATCCTTTTAATTTGCTGGACAGCTCTCTTTAGTGCTCTTGTTTTTCCATAATAAAAAAATAAAACTTCCCCATTGGGAAAATCTCTGTGTCGTCCTGCTCTCCCAGCAATTTGGACTAAAGCAGATTCCGTAAACGTTCGATCTTCTGCTCCTAAAACCATGACGTCAATGTCTTTAAAAGTAACGCCTCTTTCTAGAATAGTTGTAGTTAAAAGAAAATCATATTTTTCTTGACGCATATCTATAATTTTCTCTTTTCTTTTGGGGTCTTGTGCATAGACGGTCGTGAAGACTGAATCGGGAAAACAGTGTTCTAGTTGCCTAGCTACCTGTTGCATCAGGGAAATATTAGGTAAAAAAATAAGCGTTCTTCTTTTATTATCCAGACTCTTTTTTAGGTAGCTAAAAAAAACACTGATTTTTTTCTGCTGTCTGATTTTCTTTTGCCAATCTCCACACCAGATTAATTGAGGTTCAGGTAATCGGTAACCATGATAACGTGCAGGGAGCATCGTCGCCGTTAACTTTTTTTGTTGAATTGCTCGCTGCATCTTTTTACTAGGTGTAGCGGATAAAAAAATGAGTGCACCTTGTTGTTTTTTAGCTTTTTTAGCAGCATATTGCAACGCTTGATCTACATTAAATGGAAAAGCATCTACTTCATCAATAATCAAGACATCGAAAGCTTGATTAAATCTTAGTAACTGATGAGTCGTTGCAATAACCAATTGTGTGTAACAATACGCTTCATCAGAGCCCCCATATAAAACAGCTAGTGGAACGTGTTGAAAAGCTTTTTTTAAGCGCGGGGCTAATTCTAGACACACATCAACACGTGGGGAAGCAATGCAAACTCTTTTCTTATCTTGTAAAGCTAGCTCTATCCCTTTAAAAATCATCTCCGTTTTCCCAGCACCTGCAACAGCCCAAATGAACCGTTCTCCACCTATTTTTATTGTTTCTACAATAGCCAGTGATGCTTCTTTTTGTTGTTTTGATAATTCGCCTTCCCAAGTTAATACGGGTTCCTTTAGAGAAGCAAAAAGATTTTGCTCTTTAGCTGTGTATAAGATACTGCAGCGTTTAATTTTGCCCATCTGCAAACAAGTAACGCAGTAATAACAGTCTTTTCCACAAGTACAAGGAGCAACCTGTCTTTTTTTACGATCACTTGTTCCACAGCGGGTACAGTGAAGTTGCCCCTTTACTTTTTTAAATCCTTCAACTTGAGTAATAGCTGGATCTTTTCCTAAAGGAACTGTTAACTCCTCTATCAAAACTTCCCGTCCACTTATCTCTAGCATACTGACTTCGCTCCCGCCTTTTTTTATCTGCACACTAAATGTACGCAAAAAAACAATAAAGCCATTTATCTGCTTTATTGCTTGGTTAAAACTGTTTCTATTTTTGTTTGATCTTCTACCCAAGTCATCCCTAGTGCTCCCTCGCCTAAGTGTGTTCCAATAACCGGACCAAAATAACTGGTTTCAAATCTCACCGTAGGGTACTCTTGCCTCAATTCTTTTTCCCAGTTTGCAGCTTGTTCTTTTGCATTGCACTGAATAATGGTGGCAACAATTGGGTAGCCTTTTACTAAATCCTCTGTCAAAAGCTGTTCAATACGCTTCAATGCTTTTTTTGTTGTTCTAATTTTTTCAAACACAACAATTTGTTTGTTTTCGAAATATAAAATTGGTTTAATCTTTAACAATGAGCCAATCATAGCTGAACCATTAGACAGTCGACCACCGCGAACTAAGTGATTCAAATCATCCACTAAGAAATAAGCTTTCATCGTTTTACGCATATTGGATAAAACTTGAAAGATTTCTTCAACTGTATAGCCATTCTTAGCTAGACGAGCAGCCTCTAAAACATAATACCCCTGTGCAGCACAGCTTAGTTCAGAATCAAATGGATAAACAGTTATGGTTTCCATCATGTTGGCTACACTCACTACATTAGCATATGTACCACTAATGCCGCTCGATAAGTGAATGCTTATAATGGCATCATATTCTTTTGAGAGTTCATTAAATAACGTAATAATTTGTCCAGTAGTTGGCTGAGAACTAGTTGGTAAAGTCTCCATGCCTGCTATTTTCTCAAAAAATTCTTCATTTCCAATTTCAATCTCTTCTAAGTAAGCCGTGTTATCTATAATAACTGAAAGTGGCAACTTATAGATTGAATTTTGTTCATATTGTTTTTCAGTCAGGTACGACGTACTGTCTGTAACGATTGCAATTTTCAATTTTATACCACACGCCTTTTTCATTAGTCTGTCTTCTATACAAGGATAGAGTATAACACAATCTCAGAGACCTAATTAAAAAATCTTGAAATTTAAGAGAATGTTCACAATAGCTAGTTTCCATAACGATTAGTCGTACTATGCTGAACGATACAAAAAGGCTCATTCTTGTCGATTCTGATAACTCAAGGTAAACTAAGAGAATAAGTGATTTACTACTCTTATTAAAAACTTCACTAACCAATAAAAGGAGAAACGATGATGCTCAAACACTACTATACAATTGCAAGAGATGGAATAGTTGAAACAGAAATAAAAAAATCTCGTTTTATCTGTCACCTGAAAAGAGTAACGGATGAAGCACAAGCACAAGAATACATACAATTAATCAAAAAAGAACACTGGAAAGCGAATCATAACTGTGTTGCCTATTTAATCGGCGATCAAAATGAGATTCAACGTGCTTACGACGACGGCGAACCTGGTGGAACAGCCGGTGTCCCAATGCTTGAGGTCCTAAAAAAACAAGACCTCAAGTATGTCGTTGCAGTCGTCACTCGTTATTTTGGTGGAATAAAATTAGGAGCTGGCGGATTGATTCGTGCGTATGGAAAATCTGTTAGCACAGCTTTAGATGAAATTGGTGTCGTTTCGAGAGCTTTGCAAGTTCAAGTCACTGTAACCGTCAATTATCCAGCTTCTGGAAAGTTAGAAAATAATCTCAAAGAATCTCCATACACGCTCTTAACTATTTTATATACAGAACAGGTTGCCTTTATTTGCTCTGTTGATGAAGAAAAAGTTGAAACCTTTAAAAAAGAATTAACGAATTGGCTAAACGGACAAGTTCACTTCGAGGAAGGTGAGAAAAGTTACCAAGAATCAAGAAGGATAAAAGGAACTAAAACTTAAGAAAATCATCTATTTTTAAAGTAACTGTTACTCTGCTCGTTATTGTGATAAAATAACAATGAACTTTTCGACAAATCACTTTAGAAGTTATAGGAGAATCATTTTGAAAAACCAAAAAAAATCATCTTTACCTACCAATCGTCTTCATAAAAAAAATCGGTCTAAAATAATACTCTTATTTCTATTGCCCTTGATGGTGCTTATTTTAGTTGCGGCCATTTACTTTGCTAGATTATATGCAACCGCTCAAAATGCCGTTGATTTGTCCTACCATACTCTTGAACGAGAAAATAAAATTGAAGTTAATCCTTTAAAAGAAACAACGTCTATCTTACTAATGGGGATTGACGACAATAAAAGCCGAGATTTAGGCAGTGCTCGAGCAGATTCTTTGATTTATCTGACCATTAATCCAAATAAACACATTGTTAATATGGTTAGCATCCCTCGTGATACTTATACGTCTATTATCTACGAAGAGCAACTATATGAAAAAGATAAAATTAATTCTGCGTACTCACTGGGAGAAGAACAAGCTACGATTGAATCTGTAGAAAATCTGCTAAATGTTCCTATCCATTATTATGCAACCTTTAACTTTGATGCTTTTCTAGAAATTATTGATGCATTAGATGGAATAGAAGTAGATGTTCCTATTACATTTTCTGAACAGAATGCTGAAGGAGTAATGGATCAAATTTATCTTGAAAAAGGCTTACAAACTCTTAATGGTGAAGAAGCTTTAGCGTTAGCTAGAACAAGAAAAATTGACAATGATGTTAAGCGTGGAGAAAGACAACAATTGCTCATCCAAGCCATCACTAAAAAGGCTCTAAAAGTTGGGTCAATCACGAAATATTCTGATGCCATTACAGCTGTTGGTAAAAATATGCGCACAGATATCCGCTTCAAAGATATGCTAGGTATTGCTCAAACAGGACTCGACGGGAAATATGAATTTGAAAGTTACGTTTTTGATTGGACTGATTTCGAGTTGAATGGGGCTAGTATGGTTGAAGTTTATCCAGATAGTTTAGAATTTATTAGCCATCGCTTGAGAGTTTCACTAGGTTTAGATGCCACTGATGAGCGAGATGAACCAGACTTTATGTTCCAAACAAATGGTCTGTCTACTTATTACAGCAACTAATAAAAAAACACCAAATGCTCTTTTAAAAAAGAGAACTTGGTGTTTTTTATTCTTTTTTATTTAGATTCTTTGCAAATTTTCTCAACCAATTTAAAAAAGGTTTGCTATCTTTGCCAACTAATCCTATCGATTCAACAAATAATTCTAAACCAAAAAGTGAACCAATTGTTAAGAAAACCGATCCCCATAAAGTAGAAACGGGGTACATTAACGCAATAACTGAAAAGATTGCTGCCAAACAATAAATAGCTAGAACTGTTTGACGATGAGTCAGACCTAAAGCCATCAGTTGGTGATGCAAATGCATTTTATCCGCACTTGAAATAGGTTTTTTATTTAGATAACGCCTAATCATGGCGTAAACAGTATCTGTAATTGGGATACCTAAAATAACAACTGGAATAATCAATGTGATCAACGTTGCATTCTTAAGACCTTGTAGGGACATAACCGCAATCATAAATCCTAAAAACAATGCACCCGTGTCCCCTAAAAAAATTCGAGCTGGAAAAAAATTATAAGGCAAAAATCCTGCTAAAGCGGCAACTAAAACAAAAATCATAATTGATACGACCGCATTTTCAACCGTTAAGAAGAAATAGCCAATAATCCCCATTGTTGTTAAAGCAATCATCGATACGCCAGTTGCTAATCCATCTAATCCATCAATTAAATTCACTGCATTTGTGATTGCTAAAATCCAGATTACAGTAAAGGGCAAACTAAAAATACCGATGGTCCACGTACCAATAAAGGGAAATGTAATGATATCTAATCTAATATCTGCTACAAAATAAATAACTAGGGCTGCTAAAGTAATGCCAACCATTTTCATTTTCGGGGTCAATTCTATCAAATCATCAATAATGCCTGTCACTAATACAACTGTCGCTCCTAAAAAAATAGGCATGACTTGCCAAAAAGGAATAGGTAAGAGAAAGAAAAGAGAAAAAAAGAAAGAAAGATAAATGGCTAATCCACCTAAAGTTGGAACTTCTTTCAAATTTATTCTTCTTTCACCAGGTGCATCAACCGCTCTGATTTTCAAGGCAAATTTTCTGACTAAAGGAGTCAGTGCCAAAGAAAACATGACCGTTGCTATACAAGTAAGAATAACAATAAACATATCATACATACAAAAAACCTACCTCTAATTCCTATTTAAATTTAATTATACAAAGTTAAACATGATAATACAATTGCATTATCACAAGTAATCCACTACACTAATAGAAAACCTTACAGATATAGGAGATTGTTTATGCTATCAAATCATTTAAACGAACAAATGAAAACGAAAAAACGAAAAAAAACTATTTTAATCTTGCTGGTTACGCTCATCTTAGCAGGCTCTGTCTATGTAGCGTATCTTTTCTTTTCAGCGAATAGTTTCTTAAACACTATTCAAGGAACTGAACTACCTGAAACTACTTTGAATGTTGATGAAAAAATTGTACTGAAAAATAAAGATCCTTTTTCCGTCTTACTTCTTGGTGTCGATAAACGACCAGGGGATGTAGGTCGTTCTGATTCTATCATGGTTGCTACAATTAATCCAGAAACTAATGATGTCCGTTTGCTTTCTATCCCTCGTGATACGCGTGTTACTTTACCGAGTGGAAAGGTTGATAAGATTAATGCTAGTTATGCGTATGGTGGTATTCCACTGACCGTTGAAACAGTTGAAAATCTTTTACAAATCCCAATTCACTACTATGCTCAAATCAATATGCAAGGTCTTGTTGTTCTAGTAGATGCTTTAGAAGGCATTACTGTTAACTCTCCTTTAGAGTTTGATGTTCAAGATATCAATGATGTTGAAGGAAACATTCATATTGATAAAGGTATCCAGGAACTAGATGGCGACCAAGCTCTAGGCTATGCACGAATGAGGTATGAAGATCCAGAAGGCGATTGGGGCAGACAAAAGCGCCAACGCGAAGTCGTTAATGAAATTATAGATGAAACAATCTCACTTAAAAGTCTAACCAACTTTAGTACTATTTTTAAAGCCGTTGGACCGAATATTGAAACAAACTTTAGTAGCCGTGACTTATGGGCTATTGCAACCAATTATGCTAACGCTGCTGATCATGTTGAAACCTTACAACTAGAAGGTCAAGAAGCTTATGAATATTTTCCTTCTTATGGCCAAGATGTTTTTGTTTGGCAAACGGATGACAGTAAACTTGCTGAGTTGCAGCTAGAACTTCAAACACATTTAGGTTTAGAACAAGAGACTCAAATGGATTCAACTGATTTCGATTCTAGTTCAGATAATCTTCGCTAATCGTTGTTCTATTCACCATAAAAAGCCAGTCAACAGTGATGTTGACTGGCTTTTTAACGGTTTCTTTATGGCATTACTGATTTTTTTCAAGATAAAATTCAAACCGTTCGCCAGAATATTGTGTTCTAACATATTCAAACGGCTTACCTTCTGTTGAGTAACTAATTTGTTTTAATCTTAGAATAGCATCGCCACGTTTGATTGCTAAATAATCAGCAATTTTTTCTGATGCAGGCATAGCTGAAATGGTTTGTTCTGCTTTTCCTACATGTAGCCCCATTTCATTTTCTAAGGCTTTATACAGTGAACGAGTAATCTCTATTTTAGTTAAATGACCGATAATGTCGTATGGAATAGTTGCCACTTCAAAACAAATAGGAACATCATCAGCGTAACGAATACGTTCCATCCGTAAAACTAATGTTTCTTCAGGTAAGTTTAATTTTTCAGCTTCACTTAAACTAGCCGGTTTTACATGATAAGAAATGGTTTTACTCGTTGGTATTTTACCTTGTGACAACATAATATCTGTGAAACTAGCAACTCCAACCATCAATTCTTGGACTTTTTTACTAGATACATAGGTCCCAGAACCTACTTTCCGTTCTAAAATACCTTCATCTACTAATGTCTGAACAGCCTGTCTTAACGTCATACGACTGACGTTAAATTTAAGAGCAAGATCTCTTTCAGAAGGAATCCGTTCGCCAATTTTCCAGACGCCTTCTTCAATATCTTTACGCAATTGATTATGAATTTGAATGTAGATTGGTGTTTCCTTCCCCATTATCTTCCTCCTATTATTAAAGTAATTTAGCTGCTGCTTCATCCAAAATAACGACTACATTAGGGTGTTGTTGCAATGCACTCGCTGGGACATCTGTTGTCATCGGGCCATTAAGTGTATTTTTAATCGCTTCTGCTTTCTCTTCACCAAAGGCTAATAAAATAATTTTTTTAGCAGATAAAATACTTTTGATTCCCATTGAGTAAGCAAAACGAGGTACTTCTTCTGCTGTTTCAAAATTACGTTTATTTGATTCAATAGTTGATTCCGTTAAAGAAACTTTAGTTGTTGTTGAATCAAATGGTGTACCTGGTTCGTTAAACCCAATGTGACCATTTGTTCCAATTCCTAAAATTTGAATATCAATTGGGTGCTCATCAATAATCTTGTCATAGCGAGCTGGTTCTGTTTTTTCATCTGCTAAACCATCTGGAACAAATGTCTCTTTAAACGGTTTTTTTGCAAAAAGCTGCTCATGCATAAAATAATGGTAGCTTTGATCGTTGTCTGCAGATAAGCCATAATACTCATCTAAGTTAATCGCTGTCATATCTGTAAAATCTAAGTCGCTTTCCGTCATTTCGTTGTATAAAGCTATTGGTGTGCTTCCTGTTGCTAACCCTAAAACTTTAGCCTCTTGTTGCATGCCTTCTTTAATTAATTCAAATGCTTTCTTGCCGCCTTCAACGTTATCTTTCACAATAATTGTTTGCATGTATTTGACCATCCTTTTATAAGTTTATTTGATCATTTCGCCAAAACTAATTGTTTCTTCAAGATCCAATGCTTGATTGAAAAGAACCATATCTGCATCTTTTCCTACTTCAAGTGTGCCTTTTTTTGTTAAGCCAAATTCTTTCGCTTGGTTAACAGAACTCATTTTGACAGCATCTGCGATACCGCAATTCGTAAAGGCCATCATATTTTTAAAGGCATCTTGGAATTCTAAGACGCTTCCAGCTAATGTACCATCTACTAGTCTAGCTTGTTTATCTTTAACCAGAACTTTTTGACCACCTAGTTCGCTTTCGCCATCAGGCATACCTTTAGCACGCATTGAGTCTGTAATCAATTCAATATGATCTGCTCCAAGGATTTGGTAAGCAATATTAACCATATCTGGTGCAATGTGATACCCATCAACTATCATTTCTGAGTACAATTTTTCTAAAAAGGCATGACCTGTAACACCTGGTTCACGGTGATGTAAGCCTCTTTGAGCATTATATAAATGAGTAATATGTGAAGCTTTGGAATCCATCAATTGTGCACGAGTCGCATTGCTGTGACCAACAGATAAAACAATATTATTATCGACACAATATTTTTCAAAGGCCGTTGCATCACTTGTTTCAGGTGCATACGTAACTAAACGTATTCTGCCACCACTCAAGTCATTCCATTTGCGCATCATTTCTGCGTCTGGAATTTCAATGTACTCTTCTGGTTGAGCGCCTTTAAAGACGACCGATACAAAAGGTCCTTCAAGATGAATCCCTTGAATAACAGGGTTTACTTCAGCAGCTTTCTTAATCGCTACCATTGCCTTTTCAATGTTTTCATAAGATTGTGTCATCGTTGTTGCAAAATAAGAGGTAATCCCTTCTTTTTGCATTTTATGAACCATTTGATTGATGTCTTCTGCATTGCCATCCATACTATCCCAACTGTAGCCACCATGACTGTGCACATCAATGAAACCAGGAACGATTATTTTGCCTGAGACGTCGAGGATAGTTTCTTCTTCTTTTTCTTCAAAGTCTTTCATTGCACCAATGGCTAAAATCGTTCTACCATAGCGGATGAACCCAGATTCAATTTCTTCTTTACCAGTATAAATTGTTGCATTTATCAATACAGTTGTTTTCATTTTATTCTCTCCTTTACTCTATTCCCTTACTATTATAAATGGTCTATACCATATGTCAATACTCTTTATTCATTTGAAAAAAAATGAGCCTTTTTACTTTGCTTATTGCCCATAGTCAGGTCATATTGGAGCAGATCATATTCTTCAAGAAGATGATTCGTTGCTTGAGACAGGTCTTCTCTATCCAATTTCGCTTCTTGTTTGCCTGCTTCGAGATACGTTCCTTTTTCAAATGCAGGTAAACTAGCTTCCAGCGCCATTAAGAAAGCATAATAGGGTGAAACAGGGCTGTTAGCTAACGAGAGAACATGGTTCATAAAGTAGATTGGACTAATCGTTCCTATTGCTTCTTTTTGTTCTTTTTCAGTAGAAAAAATCAACAACGGTGTTTGATGCATCGCTACTCTACCATTGGCCTTTACGACTTCTTCGCCATAAAAACCTGGTAAATGATCACCCCAAAAAACAACAATGGATTCCTCTTCTTGTTCGCTTAATGTTGTTAAAAAAGAATCAAGTGACTCATCACTATAGGTTAAACCCTGAAAATAATTAGCCGCTTCGCTATCATCAGCTGTTCCCTTAGCAGTAAACGTTGTTTCTGGATAAAAATTCGCATAAGGCATATGATTTTGCATCGAAACTAAATGAACAAAATCGGTTTCTTTTGTCGCTTTTAGTTGTTTTACTATTTCTTGATACGCCGCATCGTCAGAGATATAAGGATTATTCGCTATTGTTTGATTGTAAGCCATGGTTTCTTCATCTAGGAAACGATCGAAACCGAACTGTTCATAAACTTGTTTACGTTTATACATCGACGTATTGTACGGATGAATCGCTGTGGTAGAATAACCTGCTTCTTTGAAATAAGAAACCGCTGAAGGGAAGTCATTCATTAAAGAAGGAATTTGCGTGTACGGCGTACTTAAATTCGAAGAAAAAGGTTCCAAAGATAAACCAGTCAAAGCCTCAAATTCAATATTAGCTGTCCCACCACCATAGCCTTCTGATAAAATTTCACCACTCATCTGGTTTTCCATTCGTTCTCGAAGAAGGGGCATCGGATCTCTAGAAACCTCTACGCCTTTTAACTTTGTCGGATCTGAAAAACTTTCACTCATCACATAGATAACATTCGTATCTTTTATTGACTTGCTTCGTGTTTTATTTATTTCTGCTGCTTTTTTTGTGTATTTTTTCAGCACGTAATCAACTTTTTCCGTCGTATACTTATCTGGTTTTTCCATCGGTCTAACATTCAAGTTGTATAAAAATCCTCCCACAAATCCATTATTGTAATAGTTCATTTTTTGACTGTAAGGAATCCAATAAGCATGATCATCGTAAGCTGCTTTCACTATATTTCCAGGGTGATTAAACGAATAGATATAAGCTAAAGATAGGCTAGATAAAACAAGTAACCCTATCCTTAGACTGTTCATTTGTTTTTGCCGGACTTTTCGTTTTTTCTCTTTGCGATTTTTTTTGATAAACCAAAACACTCCCAAGGAAAGAACGAACACACTACTAAAAAGACTAACCAACAAATAGCCGTTCATCATTTTTAGGATAGAGGGCAAGCTCGTAATCATGGATAAATCCGAAGGGTACATTGGTTCTTCACGAAACAGCATTTTTTGTTGCGTTATGACTCCTAGTATCATTGAAAGGACAATCAATAAAGACCCTGCAATAAGCCGATTGCCTATTAAGGCGTTAAACCAGATATAAATAACGAGTAAGACTCCTGTTCCTAAAAGAAACAATCCGGTATGCCACTCCACCATAAATAACCACGCTAATTCTACGTTAAATTGATTTTGAAAAACCTGCAATAGAAAGTTGGCTATAACTGCCACTAAAAAGCCGCTGATGATTGTTTGACTCAATTCTATGACGGCTTGTCTGAAAGGATTAGAAGGCAAAGAAGAACGCCTTGTCTGATTCCACTGCCAGCGAGAAGTTCTTTTCATTTTTTTCTATCCCCCCTCTTTTTTAAAATAATCCGGTTGTGTTACTTGCTTTCTTTCTTTACTTGATCAGTTTCTTTAAGAATATAGAGGGGTCGTTTTTTCGTTTCTAAGTAGGTTTTCCCTAAATACTTGCCCACTATTCCCAGACAAAATAACTGGAGACCTCCGATAGCTAAAAAAATGGTTACAAGCGAGGGCCACCCTGCTGTTGGATCGCCAAAAATCAACGCTCGTATCACAATAAAAACTAGAAACAAGAGTGATATAAAGAAAGAAAAGATGCCAATAAAAGAAGCAAACATTAACGGTAAATCAGAAAAATTAATCACTGCATCTAATGAGTAATTAACTAATCCCCAAAAAGACCAAGACGTTTCTCCGGCTACACGCTCTTTATTTTCATAAGGCAAGTAGTGAGTCTCAAAACCAACCCAACTAAAAATACCTTTTGAAAATCGATTAACTTCACTAACAGACAGAACTGCTTCAACCATTCTCCTAGTCATTAATCGATAGTCCCTTGCACCATCTACAAATTCAGTCTCTGATATTCGATTCATCCATTTATAAAATTGTCTTGCAAAAAAAGAACGTAAAAATGGCTCGCCTTTTCGTGTAATCCGTTTTGTTCCAATACAATCATAAGCCTTTGTCCTCAATAAAGACAACATTTCAGGCAATAATTCAGGCGGATCTTGCAAATCTGCATCCATTACCGCAACGTAGTCACCTGTTGCGTATTGCAATCCGGCATACAAAGCGGCTTCTTTGCCAAAATTTCTAGAAAAAGATACGTAACGCACTCGTTTGTCATCTTTTTTTGCTAATTCTTTTATCACGGCTAATGTCTGGTCTCTAGAACCATCATCGATAAAGATGTATTCAAAATCTGCTTGCTCGAGTTTTTTTCGCGTATTCTCTAATGCCTCATAAAAAAAGGGTAAGGCCGCTTCTTCATTAAAACAAGGAACCACTATTGAAATCCGTTCTATTTTCACGACGCACCCCCTTACTTATCTTAAAAAATAGGTTTTATTTCCAAAAGGTATCAAAAGGTGTAATTGGTAAATGACGCTTGTGTTGCGTTTTAATGTACCACGCTTCTATTTTTTGTGCCGCTTGCTTGTTAATCGTTTTCCCCTCAAGGTAATCATCAATCTCTTCATACGTAACACCCAGGGCTACCTCGTCAGCTAAACCAGGCTTGTCTTCTTCTAAATCGGCAGTCGGAACTTTCAGATACAAGTGTTCCGGTGCATTTAATGCTTTTAACATCGCTCTGCCTTGTCTTTTATTCAGACGAACCAATGGATTAATATCTGATCCACCATCACCAAATTTTGTATAAAATCCCGTTACCGCCTCCGCCGCATGATCTGTTCCAATCACTGCGCCTTGATACGTTCCAGCAACCGCATATTGAGCAATCATTCGTTGGCGAGCTTTAATATTGCCTTTGGAAAAATCACTTATAGCACTATCTGTTTCTTTCAATGCTTCAACCAAAGCATCGACACTCGATTTAATATTGATTCGGACACGTTTATCCGCCTCAATAAATGCGATAGCATCAAGAGCATCTTGTTCATCTGCTTGCTCCCCATAAGGCAAGCGTACAGCTATAAAACGATACGTATCATCGTTTGTTTCTTCACGCAATTCTGTTATTGCCATCTGTGCTATTTTCCCACCAAGTGTTGAGTCTTGTCCACCACTAATTCCTAACACTAACGTCTTTAAAAAATCATGCTTACTCAGATAAGCTTTTAAAAAATCGACACTTCGTCTAATTTCGTCCAAAGCATTGATTTCAGGAGCAACGTGTAGTTCTTTAATGATTTTATCTTGCAAATTTGACATCATTTTTCACTCTCATCTCGTCGTATTTTCTCTGGTTTTAGTATAGCATAGTTCAATCTGTGTCTCTATTTTTTCAATGAATAAGACAAAAAAACCCTTATAAAAAGGGTTCTTCTTTTCACTCTAGTAAACGACTTTATTCTGCAATGTGTTTTTTTATAGCTTTAATCGAATTCATTTTATGGTCATAAGCTTTTTGTGATAAGTCAACCGGATAGGGTTCTGGATTTAAGTTACGTTTATACTCTTCCCATAATGAATTCAAGCTTTTCACAGCATACGTTTTAATCATCCTTAGTGTTGGCATGTTATAAATCAATTGGCCCTTTACAAAAATGTCGACCAATAAAGGACGAGCTGTAAAATTTTTAACGGTTTTATTGATATACGTATGAACCGGGTGGAACATAAACAATTCTTTTGCTTGATCTGGTTTTTCATCCCAAAGTGTGATGTAATCTCCTTCAGATTTCCCATCATTTTTGCTTGTAATACGCCATACTTGTTTTTTACCAGGTGTAGAAACTTTCTCTACGTTACTGGATAATTTCATAGTATCAACCATTTTTCCGTTCTCATCTTCAATCGAAACTAATTTGTAAACAGCACCTAGGGCAGGTTGGTCATAAGCTGTTATCAGTTTTGTTCCCACTCCCCAGACATCAATCTTAGCCCCTTGCATTTTCAAGTTTAAAATCGTTTTTTCATCTAAATCATTTGACGCATAAATCTTTGCTTGTGGAAATCCTGCTTCGTCTAATTGTTGGCGGACTTTTTTTGAAATATAAGCCATATCGCCACTGTCTAAACGAATCCCTAAGAAATTGATTTTATCGCCCATTTCTTTCGCCACTTTTATCGCATTTGGTACACCCGATTTCAAAGTGTCATAGGTATCTACTAAAAAGACACAATCTTTATGCGTCATTGCATAAGCTTTAAACGCTTTGTAGTCATCCCGATACACTTGGATAAGGGAATGCGCGTGTGTCCCACTAGCCGGAATATCAAATATTTTCGCTGCACGAACATTACTCGTTGCATCACAACCGCCAATATAAGCTGCTCTTGTTCCCCAAATAGCCGCATCCATTTCTTGTGCTCTTCTTGAGCCAAATTCTAATACTAATTCATTGCCCACTACTGACTTAAGTAGGGATGCTTTTGTGGCAATCAACGTCTGGTAATTGACGATATTTAAAATAGCTGTCTCAACAAATTGACAGTCTACTAATGGTCCTTCTACTTGAATGATGGGTTCATTAGCAAAAACAACTTCTCCTTCAACCATTGATCGAATCGTCGCTCTAAACTTAAAGTTTGTCAGGTAAGCTAAAAAATCTTCAGGATACTGACCAACTTCTCTTAAGTATTGGATATCGGATTCTGAAAAAGTTAATTGTTGGATATAGGATACGACTCGTTCTAAACCTGCAAAAACAGCATATCCACTTTCAAAAGGATTGTTTCTGAAGTAACATTCGAATATCGCGTTGTTATCTGCTTTTCCTTGTTCCCAATACGTCTGCATCATATTAATTTGATACAAATCCGTATGCAATGCCAAACTATCATCTGGATAGACTTTATTCATCCTATTCGCTCCCGACTAACTAATTTACGTTGCTTTTTTTCACCTCTTATCATACCACAAATGTAAAAAAACAGTTTTTATGATGACGCTTTCTTAGCAAATAAATAGAATTTCTCATTTAGCAACTAGTGGCTTATCTAAAAGAAAGCGATAAACGACTAACCACTTACTCTCTTTTTATTGAAACTTAATCGATTATCACGTATGTTGGGTTTTGTGAATGACAAAACTACTGTATAATAAAGACAGAGTCACTAAAAGGAGGAACGATTATGCTAAAGATTGGAATCATTACCGGAAGTACCCGTCCCAATCGTAAGAGTCTTAAAATCGCTGAGGAACTTAAAAAGTGGGCTGATAAGCGTGAGGATGCTTTATATGAAGTAGTCGATATTGCTGATTACAATCTTCCCATGTACAACGAACCCGTTGCTGCTCTTTATAGTCAAGATTACCAAACGCCTGAGGCTATTCCTTGGGCCGAAAAAATAAATTCTCTTGATGGATTCATTTTTGTTGTTCCCGAATACAATCATGGTCTTCCTTCCGCATTAAAGAATGCGATTGATTATCTTTGCCATGAATATAGAGACAAAGTTGCTGGATCTGTTACTTACGGTTCTCAAGGCGGCATTCGTGCTGGAGAAGTCTTGCGTCTTGTTTTAGGTGGTTTACATGTAGCTGTTATCAGCACTGGCTTATCCTTATCTATTCCAACTGATTTCGATTCTGAGGATAACTTCCTACCTAAAGAGGTTCATGAAACAATTTTTAACAAATTAGTGGATCGCTTGCTTGCATGGGGTGAACCATTAAAAGTTCTACGTGATAACGGGCCAACACACAAATAAAAAAGGACTGATTTAAATTGAAAAAACTAGTATTCGCAGCAACCCTGTCTATTATCGGCTTAACACTAATGGGCTGCGGGCAAACAGCTGACAATGAAACCGACTCTTCTTCTCAAGCAACTAGCTCGAGCAAACAACAAGAAGAAACGGAGCAAGTAGAATACAAAGGAATGGTTAAAGAAGATGGTCTAAAAGAAGAACAACAGATTATCCTAAGCAGTCTGAAACAAACCAAAGAAAGTGACGAGCCTGTTTATTTTGATGAAGTCATTCTATCAGCAGAAGGGGTTCCCATTCTTGATGAAAAGACACAAAAAGAAATCCTTATTGAAGACATAACCGCTGGATCAACGATTACTGTTTTTCTAGTACCTGAACCTATTACAACCATGTCTATCCCGCCTCAAATTCCGGGAAATAGCATTGTCAAAATCTTAGTGAGTGAATGATCCTAACTAAAAAGCGCTGATTCCTCTAATGGAGTCAGCGCTTTTTTATCAGCCTTAAAACTATTTTTAATTCGTTACTGTTTTTTGATTTTTATTCGTAAGATTTTTATCATTAAGAATAAGAGGAGTAGGAAAGACGCTAAGACCATATTCCACTTTATAAAGGTCGCTACTGGTGTTATTGTTTGACTAATGCCAGACTGTATTGGGTACCTTGCCATGACAATTGTTGCTCCGATATTCTCTAAAAGATCAAAAAACGCCGCTATGATTGGAAGAAATACTAGGTAGCTCATGCGCTGATTTCTTGGGATGTATTCCCCTAATTTAATTGTCCACACGACTAGAAATAGTGTATAAACAACGGGCCAAACTAAGTCAAACGTCCACCTCAATAGAATATACGTTTTTCTACCAGCTTCGCCATAACTCTCGGCCAGCTGATACAACTGTAATCCAGAGTAAAGAAATGACTGATCTGGCGATTTGGATTGTCCGATGGCTTCACTTGAATAAGTAGACACTTGTGGAAGGACAAAAACTAAGAAGATGAGAAAAACGACTGATGCACCTATAACCCACTTCCATTGAATTTTCGTTTTCATTTTACTCCTCCTATTTTTTAATTTAGTTAGTCCATTTTTCAAATCATACCATGAGAAAACGTTGTTATAAAAAAGAAAGCCTAAAAACGAAACTTTTCTAACTCTAGAAAAACTCCACCTTCTTGATTTATAGAACATATTTAGCTTAAGAAAGATTCAATGGTACAATAGACTTGAAGCAACCTAGAGGAGGATGCACAATGATACACGTTACATTTAAAGATACTTACACACTTGGCGACATCGTAAATGAAACTAATTTGTTTCTCCATTATCATTATCCAGAGATGCTGATACGCTACGATAGTAATTTTATTGAATTTAAAACGTTGCCTTCGTTGGCTGAATTCGAAGAAGCGGAAAAATACTTAAAAGAGTTCCATCTCAACAAGGGGCAGAAGCATCTGAAATTTTATTTTCCCGAAAACATAAACTTAAGCGATGAACTAAATGCCTATCTGACAGATACGAGTTATGAAATAGGTTTTCTAGAACTGTACACCATTGAGCCAAAGTGCTTTCCTGCAGTAGAAAATAATTCTGAAATAGATAGTCAGCTTGTAACGGATAAAACCTTAGCTATGCTTCTTGATTTGCAATACAAACATTCTCTAGCATATGGAGAGGCCTTTGCAAAGCAAAAAATTGACTTGATTAAACGTCAATTTGTTAACCCAGCTATTCAACAACTGTTAGCCTTTTATAAAGGAGAACCAGTCGGATATTTAGATATCATTATTTCTAGCAAGACAATCGAAATAGATGATTTATCTGTTAGTCAGACTTTCCAAAGAAAAGGAATCGGAAGCCACTTGCAAAGATATGCAATGGACTTATTTCCAGAAAAAACGGTTTTATTGATAGCTGATGGCGAAGATACACCTAGAGAAATGTATAAAAAACAACAGTATAAAAACGTTGGCTTTAAATATGAAGTACAAAAGGTAGAAGAAAACTAACTTAACATAGAAAGGATGTCTTTATATGGATTCAACTGTGGAGATTATACGTATCTTATTGCCTCTAGTACTTGTAGGCGGAATCGCTCTATTTGTTATCACCAGACTTAAAAAGAAATCTAAACAAGGAATACAAAATAAGAAAAAAACGAAAAAAGCTCAAATTTTGTTGGATAGCCTGATCCCTTTAGGACCCATCGTTGGTTCTCTCATTGGACTTTTATTTAGTCTGTTCTTTCCATCTCAATTATCCTTTATCCTTACTTTTGGAGCTGCATTTGGATTATTAGCAGGTTATTTCGCTTATGAGTATTATGGCAATAAAGAATAAAGAATCGATTAATATAAAAGCGGATAGCCTTTTAAACGTTCCTTCTAACTACCATGAACGCATCCATTGAAAGATAAAAACTAAAAGAATTCCTTATGAGTAGCCTATAGCTCACAAGGAATTCTTTTAGTCTAACTATCTTTTTAGCAGGATAGCCCTTTAAAACACTCACAAAAAATGCGAGTGTTTCAGTAATTTTAATTAGTACTAACGGAAACTACTGAGCTAAACCTTATTTTTATAATTTAAATTTTGTTTTAATTTGCGGAACAGTCTTTATGAGATAGGGTGTTAATGCAAAGTTGTGCATCAGTTGATTGCTTCCTTGTTTTTTAGTTGCAGAAGAAAAATCTAAACTTCCTATCAAGTCATCAATAAACGGAATATCTTTTGGCGAAGTGAGTGAATACGCTTCAACAGATTTTTCAAAAACCTCCCCATCTACTCCCCACTCTTTTGCGACTTCGTAAATAAAGGTTTTCTTTTTATCATTCTTCCACTCTTCAAACGCTTGATCAAAATTAATCTCACTCGAAATCTTTCCCGCTTCTAATTCTTCCACGACAAACTCTTTTAATAATTTCGCTTGTTCATTTTCACCAAGGTTACTTAATTCTTCAATCTGTTGGTAAATAATACGCAATGTTTCCGTATCAATAACTTGTCTCCCATTAGTTGAAGTTGTTTTAGAGCCAATTAAATTCAAGATATGATTGGCATCGATAACTTGTGTTCCTGCTAATTTTGTTTTTCCTGCTAGCATCGGAACTGGTGGAGGCAAGGGTAAATCTCCTCCTTCTTCAACTATCAAGTTGCGATAGGCACCTATGTAATAGAACCACGTTCGTTCATCCATTCCAAATGCCTCATCATTCCACTGATATTCATAATATTGTTCAACTAAGTTAAATTGTTCTGAAGCCTCTTTATACGCTTGTACGAATAATTTTTTTGCCTCTTCTAACGGTTGGATGGCTTGCCAATTTGTTGGATCAGGCAATACCTCCCTCATATCAATTAATAGGAGTCTAAACTTTTCACTTGCTGTTAAATAAGGCTCAACAATCGCTTTGCTACTCGTCCCACCACTACCATAGAGTTTTAAAGCAATATTAACCATTTCTTCAGTGATTTTCGGATATTGAAAATTAACAATTGTTCCAAATTCTTTTGTCGAACCGTAAATTCGATTTGTTCTCGAATAAGCTTGAATCAAGCCATGTAGTCCCAACGAGCGATCAACATAAAGGGTGTTTAACAGTTTAGAGTTATAACCCGTTAATAATTGATCTGCCACAATAACAAGGTCAATATTTTTAGGATTACGGCCACTTCCTCCTTTAGCTGCTCGTTCAATAACATCTTCAAAGTAAGCTTCTTCTCCACGTTTTTGATCGCCAACTACAAACTCAATCCCAGTAAACAAGCCGTACTCTTTGAACATATTTTCAATGATCGCTGGATCCATCCGTTCTGCTTCATTGGTCGTACCGAAACTAAATGTCATTACGATATTCAATTGGCTATCTTTTTCTTTCATTTGTTTTTTAAATTCGTCAAAATAAGCCATCACACGTTTTTTATAGGCAACAGTTAAAATCGCATTGAATGTTCGATCTTGAGATTGAGCATCCCACTGGGCCAAAATTTCTTCTACTACTCGTGGAATGTGCGTTTCATCATGATACACTAACAGACTTTCTTCTTTTGCTGCTTTTTCAACTTCTAAATCCGTTAATTCTTGTACTTGTCGTTCTATTGTTCTTTCTTCAGTTTCTGGATGCTCTTTTTTTAGCAAATTGATTAACTGTTCTCTCAAGTTTTCGTAACTACTAAATTCACCAGTATTGATATAATCAACATGAAAGCCTAAAACGTTTTTATCAGCAATCGCTTCTTCAATCGTGTACCGATGAATCAGTGGACCAAATAGTTTTTCTGTTGTATCAATGACTTCACTTTTTTGATTTATTTTTCCTTTAGCTTGATTTTCATCAAACAGTGGCGTTCCTGTGTAGCCAAAAAATAAACTATTCGCACCAAAATAATCTTTAATGGTCCCCATCATTTGTCCCATTGTTGTCCGGTGTGCTTCGTCAATAATAAATACGATTCGCTTGTCGGCTAAATGAGTATCATCTGCTTCAATCAAATCTTTCACTAAACTATTTAGTTTGAATGTGGTTGTGACAACGATACCGCTATTGGGTGAATGCATTATTTTACGTAGTCCGTAAGTATGTTTTGTCCCATCGACAGAAATCGATTCATAGGCTGCGTAAGCTTTAAAATCCTCGCTTGTCCGGCTATCCAACTCACGACGATCTAAAAGAAAGACGACTTTATCAAAGCCGGCTCGTGTCGAAAGAAAAAGGGCCGTTTTAAAACTCGTAATTGTTTTTCCTGAACCGGTTGTATGCCACACGAAACCACCATGAGGAATTCGTTCTTTATTATCCCAGCCAAACGCTGCTCCTTCAACAGCTTGTAAGGCATGGACTTGATAAGAACGCATGAGCATATGTCGCCGATCTTCTTCCTCTTTTGCTTGATCAATAACTAAATAATCTCCGACCATTTGATGTGCCATTGGAATCATCAAAAATTGGCCAATAACTTCTTCCCAATTATTTACTGGGATATTATCTTGATCTGCCCAATGGAATAAAAAGCTTGGGTTAAAATCAAGAACCGTTTTAGGTGTAGCAAAATAACGAGTGGCTACTTCAGAAGTAATCACCATCATTTGTGAAAAGGCCATGAAATTCTTCGTATATTCTCTCTCTTTGTAATACCGTTCAAATTGACTAAAGGCTTCATCCAAGGTTTTATCTGCACGTTTTTGTTCAATATTAATAAGCGGCAACCCATTGATTAGTAAAACTATATCAAAACGGTTGCCATTAGGTGTCGCTACTTCTCTTGCGATACGGTAGCTAGAATCTCCGCCACTTACTTGTGCCTTTTTGAAGATAGTGAGCGTAATTTGTTCTCTTGTCACGCGTGTATCCGCATCTCGGTAAATACCATCTATTTTACCTTTAGATCCTTCCATTGCCAGTAATTTCGCTGCTTCAAAACTATTGGTAATTTTATCCACTTGGGCCATCACTTGGCTAAATTCATTGTCCGTTAAAGGAATACCTTCCAGTTGATCCACGTTAATCCGATTTAATTCACTGCGCCAATGATTGATTAAGTCTTCGGTTGTTACTTTTCGTTTTGTTCCATCTAATTCTTCAGGCGATTCCCATTTAAATCGGTGTAATCTTTCTACAAAACGGTCTTGAAAGCCTGCTTCTGAAATATTTTTCGGTGCATTACTCATTCCATCCCACCTTTTTACACAAACATTTCTTCTAAATATGCTTGCTTCATTTCTTTTAGTTTGTCGAGTTTTTGTTGTTGGTTCGTGATTTTGTCGTCTAGCTTTTTGAAGAACATACCGATTGCTTGTTGTTCTTCGAAGCAAGGATAGCCGCTTTCAAAATTTTTAACATCTGAATTCGATAAATTTGTTTGACCAACTCCACCGTCAAATTTCAAGAAATAGTTATTTCTATTCATCAATTCTTTAAGAAAATAAGAATCTGTATTTTCTTTAGGTGAGATACCAGCTACACGTTGATTTAAAGTAAATAATCTATCATCTTCTATTAAAAATATTTTTGCTAGAGCTTTACCATTTGGAATATCACTAAGCACAAAAGCTAATTCTCCCTTTTTTAAAGACTCAATTTGTACATCGGAAAATTTTTTAACACGACCATTTGTAGACACGAACTTTGAGTTAACGATAATATATTTACCACTATCTACTACATTTCTTTCATGGGCTTTTCCACTACGATAATCTGCTACTTTATTTAATTTTTCCTGCTTCCATTCATCCGTAAATCCTGCAAATCTTCTTTTTGGTGCTTGCTCACCTTCAGTGGGAAACATCTCAGCAAGATAACCAAATTTTAGAGCTTTTGTTTTTTCTAACTTATACTGTTCGAGAGAAATCATTTGATCTAAGTGCTTAAAAAACTTTCCGATTTTTTGTTGTTCCTCTTGCTCCGGTGTATTTAACTGCATCTTCTTTATGTTCGCTTTTGATATCCCAAATACCGAAATTCCTGTCCCAGTTTTATAGCTAAATTTCTTAAATAAATTTGTTTGTGAATAGTAAAGATAGAATTTAGAGTTTAAATTTTCATTCGGTGTAAATTTGAACGTGTGTAATCCAGCTATTATTTTCTTATTACCAATTTGTTGAATAATAATCGTTTTTCCTAAGTCAACGTAATCTTCAGAAGCATCTGCTATAACCACGTCATTTTCTTTTAACAGATCGAATTCACCTTGAACTGATAACGAAGGAACTATAGTATTTTTAGTAATAAATCCAGTGTACTTGACGTGTATATCACCATAATGAATATGATGATATTCCCCATCACCTTCTTGAGCTCGTGAGTATGAATATGTTTTACCAAATTTTCCCATATTTTCTAGCTTATTTAAATTCCACTCTTTAGTAAAATCTTTGAATCTCCTTCTGGGTGCTATTTTTTTTTCTTTCAAGACTCACTCACCACCAATTGCTGCATCATTTCTTCTAATTCTTGCTCTAATTTGTTTCCTTCTTCTTCTAAAGTAGATAATGTTTTAGAATAACGATTTCGTAGTTGTTCTAATACGGCTAATTCTTCTGTTAAAGGATTTTCAACTAAGCGCATCACTTTAGAAACGAGAGAACCAAACCACTTTTCATGCATAAGGTCATCAATTTCTTCATTCGTTAACGTTTCAATACGTGATTCAGTTGCTTGTTTTAATTCTTGATCTAGTCTCTTTACTTCACGATTTAATATTGTTTTTTCATTTAAGAAATCTTCTACTTTTTTCAATAACGTATAGTCTGTATTTCCTTTTGTAGCTTCTTTTAATAACGAGCGAACTAGACCAATTGTGAAGGCATCTTCTTTCTCATTTAACGCTTCACTCAACGCACTTTCTTCGTCACTATCTTCCACTTTTACTGCTTCGACTAAATCCATTAATTCCGCTTCAACTTCAGAAAGTCTTGCTTCTTTTTCTTCTATTGCAACAACATCTTCAGAAAATAACTGTTTCTTGATTAAATCATTCGATACGATACTGCCTATCCAACCGTCTTGTTCTTCTCGTTTTTTCTTACCTGTGCCTTTCGTTACCATTAATGGTACTCGAGTACGACCAGCAGTATAGAAATCAGTCAAAGCAATAATCTCTGCGTCTTCAGTCAGTTTTTCTTTCCAAATTTCAGCAATAATTTGGTAACCATCGTATTCATTTATGTGCTTGAATGCCAATAGTAATTCCTTAATCTCTAGCAACATCGCATCACGAAGTTCAGTAACCCCATTTACGTCATCGATTATTTTTAATAATTCCCAATACTTATCTAGATAAACTTTTAATTGTTGCTCAACTGCTTTTGATTTTTGACTAACATGATCATCATTCAACACTTTTTTTGTTAATGCTGCTACTGGTTCTGTTAGTTCAACATACCCACTACGAACTTCTTTCAACGCTTGTTCGATAATCATTGGAACAGATTCTTGTAATACCTTTAATTCTGCAATATTTTTAAAAGGAATTCCTCCACACAAGTGTGCATCTACATCATGTGAAACTTCTCCATCAATTGTTTCAATGTAACGCGGAATATTTAAGTTGTAGTCATTTTCTACAATTTCATCTCTCGTTGCCAAGTGACTATAGCCAACTTCTTCACTACTCGTCGCATAAGTATCTACGATTTTAGCAATATCTTTTTCTTGTAAAACGTTTTGCTTCCCCTCTTTTACAAATGTTTTAGAAGCATCAATCATCAGTACAGGTGCGCCAAGTGGGCGATTTTTTTTCAAAATAAGTACCGTAACTGGAATACCTGTGTTTGTAAATAATTTATCTGGAAGACCAATGATGGTATCAATATAATTCTTCGCTAATAATCGTTTACGTATTTCGCCTTCTGATCCTCCTCTGAATAGCACCCCATGAGGCAAGACAATCGCCATTGTTCCTTGTTGACCTAAGTGGAACAGTCCATGTAAAAGAAAGGCATAGTCTCCTTTTGAATCAGGCGGTAAAACTCCTGCGACTTCAAACCGTGGGTCACTGATTTTTAAATTTGATTTGTTCCAATTCTTTACTGAGTATGGTGGATTCATTACGACTGCATCAAATTGTACACCATCATTAGGACGCTGCGGGTCTTCTGGCCAATCTTCTGCAAGTGTATCGCCATTGCTAATCGTCATTTTCTCTGGGCGTACACCATGAAGCAAGAGATTCATTCTAGTTAAGTTATAGGTTGCTGTATTTTTTTCTTGGCCATAATACGCTAATCTTTTTTTCTCATCTTCTGATAAGTATTTACTCACTGTTAATAAAAGCGAGCCTGAACCAACTGTTGGGTCATAAATCGATTTAATTGATTTTGTTTTAGCAACAATTTGGGCCATAACTTCACTTACTTGTGGTGGAGTATAGAATTCCCCTGCTTTCTTTCCAGACTCCATTGCAAATTGCCCAATTAGATATTCATATGCATTCCCTAATACATCTCCCTTTTGCAAGGCGACCATGTTCAAATCAGCAAAAAGTAAAACCAATTCTTTTATATTTTTATTTCGTTCATTTAAGTTGCTGCCTAAAGCCGTATCTGTCAAGTCAAGAGTAGAACTTGAGAATAATCCTTTAAAGTCATCTGAATCACCTGTTACAGCGATTGTTCTCTCGAAATTATTCAAACTATCGGTTACTTTTTGAACTTCAAATTCACCTGTACGGATAGCGCTAATCCACGTTTGATATAAGTGTTCTGGTAAAACATAATATCCAAGAACATCAGAAATCATCTTTACAAGTTGATCTCCATATTGCTGGTAGTTTTCATGATAAGCTTCAATCACTTCTTTTTCGGTCTGTTGTTTCATACCGCTCGTCATTCTAAATGTATCGATTGTTTTATCACTTAAAAATTTGTAAAACATAAGTCCTAACATGTAATCTTTGTATCGACTGGCATCCATCGACCCTCGTAACTCATTGGCGCCATCCCATAATCTTCTTTTTATTTCATCTGATGTAATCATATTTATTCCTCCGTATGTATCCAACAACTGTTGGTGCGTATTTTTTCTTAATTAATGAGATAAGGTGGATTGGTTTATTTCACTTTAAATCAGTCTAGTTTTAGTTCTTTAGCGCTTACTTTCTTACCCTTATTAGAGTGAATTACGTACTATCTTTTATTATAACCTACTCAATCTTACCATAATCACTAGTCCAAAATCTTCTATAAAAAAATACTATTACTCTATAAGCAAAAAAGACTTGGCGCAAGTTAGTAAACTTACGACAAGTCTTTTCTAGTAACTATTTTACACTTTCATTCCTTAATACTAGAGAGTTGACTCTTCTTACATCATACCGCCCATTCCTTGATCCATTCCCATTCCAGCTGGTGCATCTGGCATTGGTTGGTTAGCGACAACAGCTTCTGTTGTTAACAACAGTGCTGCGATACTTGCTGCATTTTGTAACGCTGAACGAGTAACTTTAGTTGGGTCAACAATTCCAGCTTCAATCATATTGACCCATTCATTTGTTGCGGCATTGAACCCAATACCCATTTCAACTTGTTTCATTTTTTCAACGACAACAGCGCCTTCTAAACCAGCGTTTGTCACGATTTGACGGATAGGCTCTTCTAGAGCGCGCAACACGATTTTTATACCAGTAGCGACGTCTCCTTCTTCTTCAAGCTCGGCAACTTTTGCTTGAACATTGATGAAGGCTGTTCCTCCGCCAGATACGATTCCTTCTTCTACTGCCGCACGAGCTGCATTTAAGGCATCTTCAATTCTAAGTTTACGCTCTCTTAATTCTGTTTCTGTCGCTGCTCCAACTTTAATAACGGCTACTCCGCCTGAAAGTTTAGCAAGACGTTCTTGTAACTTTTCGCGATCAAAATCAGATGTTGTTTCAGCAGCTTGAGATTTCAATAAAGAAACACGTTGCATGATCGTCTCTGAAGAACCTGCTCCTTCAACAATTGTTGTTGAATCTTTTGTCACAACAATTTTAGCTGCATGTCCTAATTCAGTGATGCTTGTGTCTTTCAATTCAAGTCCTAAATCTTCTGTAATAACTGTTCCACCGGTTAAAATAGCCAAATCTTCTAACATTGCTTTACGGCGATCACCAAATCCTGGCGCTTTTACAGCTACAACGTTGAACGTGCCACGCAATTTATTTAATACTAGCGTTGGCAGTGCTTCACCATCAACATCGTCTGCAATAATTAAAAGCGGACGACCTTGTTGCAAGATTTGTTCTAATAAAGGCAAGACATCTTGGATGTTTGAGATTTTTTTATCCGTAATTAAGATGTATGGATTCTCTAAAACAGCTTCCATTTTATCGTTGTCGGTTACCATGTATTGTGACAAGTAACCACGGTCAAATTGCATTCCTTCAACAACGTCTAATTCCGTTTCAATTCCTTTAGACTCTTCAATTGTAATTACGCCATCTTTGCCAACTTTTTCCATTGCATCTGCAACCAATTGTCCAACTTCGCTGTCTCCAGATGAGATTGCCGCAATTTGTGCGATGGATTCTTTGGTTTCAACTTTTTTAGAAATAGCTATTAATTGTTCTACCGCTACTTTAGTAGCTAGTTCGATTCCACGACGAATGCCGACTGGGTTTGCTCCAGCTGTGACGTTTTTCATACCTTCACGAACGATTGCTTGCGTTAATACTGTAGCGGTTGTTGTTCCGTCACCCGCAATATCGTTTGTTTTTGAAGCCACTTCAACAACTAATTTAGCTCCCATATTTTCAAAATGATCTTCTAGTTCGATTTCTTTTGCGATGGTTACGCCATCGTTTGTAATTAATGGTGAGCCATATGCTTTTTCAAGTACAACGTTTCTTCCTTTGGGTCCTAGTGTTACTTTGACAGTATCTGCTAAAATATCCACACCACGTAACATAGCTGCACGAGCGTCTTCTGAAAATTTAATATCTTTTGCCATTTCTACTTCACCTCATTCATATAGTTGTGTTTCTTTTCGTTGTTTCTCTTCATTTTTTTGATAGATCCACACAAGCCAGCTTTTTTATCAGCCTGTTTCAATCAGAATTCTAAAAAAGTGAACAAGTTAAAGAGTGAAATCAGGCTGTTTGTCCACTAATCCGTCTAGACGAACAAGTCTAATCTTATTTAGTTGCTACTGGTCCATTTTTATTCTTTTTAGACAAGTAGCAGACAAGCAATTCTATTCTTGTCCGTTTTTTATTGATTTATCCAAGTCAGAGATAACTAGTTTAAACTTGTCCACTATTATTTAAACTACGCTGAACTAACTCGCTATCATTATTACTTTAATAGGTAAAGCCTTATTCGTTTAGCCTATTCAACAATGGCGATAATATCGCGTTCATTTAAGACAAGAAATTCTTTGCCATCGTATTTAACTTCTGTACCTGTATATTTTTCAAATAAAATAGTGTCGCCAACTTTTACTGATAAGTCGACTTTTGATCCGTTTTCCAGTATGCGTCCTTCACCTACTGCAATGATTGAACCTGTCTGAGGTTTTTCTTGCGCTGAACCTGGCAAAACAATCCCGCTGACAGTCTTTTCTTCTTCTTTAGCGACTTCAATAATGACACGCTCTCCTAATGGTTTTAACACGTAAATCCCTCCATTTTTCTTATCTGATTTCCCGTTTAGCACTCTTATCACAAGAGTGCTAAACCACTCTTTTATAATAAGCAACTTCACTCTTAATTGCAAGCCTTTTAACTCTTCGAAACCACTTTTTTCTTTATTATTTGGTGAACTTCCTCATTTTCTAGACGTAAAATCAGGCAATATTTTACCTTTTTAGATGTATCTTATGTTATACTGACAAATGAAACTTATTTGATTATCGAGAAACCTTAGTTTTTTTCTCACTAAATAAGCCAATACCAAGGATTTAAATAAAGAAGTTTGTTGCTTCTAAAAAAGAAGGTCTAACGTCAGTTATGAAAAAACGAATGAAACAAACATCTATTTCTATTATACTAACTTACATCGCAGCTCAATTCTTACCCGCTTTAATTTTAGCTGTAGCTCCTAGAACCTACCAAACAGAGGCCTTAATTTATGGCTCTATTTTCTCTTTTACTACAGGTGCGCTAGTTATGCTGGTGCTAAATCGAAAGTCAACCATCAAAAATAGCCTAACGTTAAGCCCTTCAGCCCCTTGGAAAGAAGTCCTAATGTGGGGATTGATTGGAACACTGATGGCTTTTGCTTCTCAATTTATTGCAACGCTTATTGAATCACAAATACTAGGTTTGACAATGGAATCTGCTAATACACAAAATTTGTTAGCAACAATCAATAAGTACCCTTATTATCTGATTATTGTTTCTATCATGGCACCTATAATGGAAGAATTTGTTTTTAGAAAAGTAATTTTCGGTTTTTTCTATGACTTAACAGGTGTTGTAGGCGCAGCTGTAATCAGTTCTTTACTGTTTGCTTTCATTCACGCTGATAGCCATATCCTACTTTATTCATCAATGGGATTTGTTTTCTCTTATCTTTATGTCAAAACAAAGAATATCGCTGCACCGATTATTGCACACGTTTTAATGAATACCAGTGTCGTTTTACTCAATTTATTCCAGTAATAAACAAGGTTAGTAGAGAAAGGAATTTCAATTATCTATGAATAGCAAAAATTTTATCTTGCAAATCGTTTTTAATTACATCATGTCTATTGTCTTCATTTGGTTCACAATCAACTCTGTAGGCACTGAAGGCTGGGGACTTTTCCCCATTTTATTTGTTTTATTTGCTACAAGTGATTTCGTGCGTGCATCTAGATTATTAGAAATTTATTTGCAAATAAAAAAAGGCGATAAACCTAAATAGGTTTATCGCTTTTTTCATTCTTGCTCTAATTCTGGCTCTTCTTTTTTATAATGATCTAAGAAATAAATCAACGTTTGCAATTCGTTTGTTAAATCAACATTTTGCACGCGCATGTCATCTGGCACAGTGATACGAATCGGCGTAAAGTTCATGATTCCCTTAACACCAGCTTTTTGTAATTCATTGGCTGTCTCTTGAGCAACTTCAGTCGGTACCGTTAAAATAACAATTTCGATTTGTTGAATTTTAAGCTGTTCTACCATATCGCTCATTGGATAAACAGGTACACCACTTAGTATTTTTCCAATCAAGTCTTCACTGATATCAAAAGCTGCACTGATTCTCATATTGTTGCTTTGATGGAAATTATAGTTCAATAAAGCATGTCCCAAGTTACCTACACCAACTAAAGCGACGTTAGTTAATCGATCTTGTTTCAATGTTTTACTAAAAAAGTTCATCAAATTTTCTACATCATAGCCGTATCCTCTTTTTCCTAAAGCTCCGAAATAAGAAAAATCACGTCGAATCGTTGCACTATCGACCTTCACTGCTTCGCTTAGTTCTGTTGAAGAAATACGGTCTTTACCTGCATCATGCAAAAAACGCAAGTAGCGGTAATAAATCGGCAAGCGCTTTGCTGTTGCTTTTGGTACTTTTGGTTTAGTCATTTTTTTCCTCCATTGTATTTTATCATTACCTTTTCCTTAATATTTTCACAAGTATATCCTATCAACTTGAATTTCACAAACTTTTTTACTCAACGTCTTTATTATAGCATCATTTATAGATAAAGATAGTCCACTTCCTTAACTGGTATTGCTCTTTCTCTCACTATATCTTATTATACATCCTTAAAAAAACTTGCTTGTGAAGTGAGCTTTTTTTATTTACTAGAGCAATATCAGAATTTACAGTTATATGATAAACTAGAGGAGAGAATAATGAAATGAGGAAATAGAATGATTTTATTACAAGTCCAACACGTCGCTCGTTATTTTGGAGCAGATGTCTTATTTGAAAACACTTATTTAGAAATTCAAGAAAATTCGAGAATAGCTTTAGTCGGTCGAAACGGTGCTGGTAAATCTACTTTGTTAAAAATGATTGCCGGAATTGAGCAACCTGATGCTGGACAAATCATTAAGAGCAAACAAGTAACTATTGGCTATCTTGCACAAAATACTGGTTTGCATTCAACTGATTCTATCTGGAATGAGATGCTAACGGTTTTTGAACCCGTTATCCAACTAGAAAAAGAGATGCGGAAAATTGAACGGCAACTTGGCGACTCTGAACTCTTAGCCGATGAAGCCTTGTATCAAAAAACGTTAGAACGCTACGACCAGTTGCAACATGATTTTAAGCTAGCTAATGGTTTCGGTTACGAAGCAGAAATCCGTTCTGTTTTACATGGCTTTCGTTTTTATGAAGAGGATTACCAAAAAAATATTCATCAATTATCTGGTGGGCAAAAAACACGGCTAGCTTTGGCAAAATTATTGTTAGAAAAAAGAGACTTACTCATTCTAGATGAGCCAACCAATCATTTAGATATCGAAACACTTAACTGGTTAGAAAACTATTTGCAAGCTTATCAAGGAGCGTTACTCATTGTTTCGCATGATCGTTATTTTTTAGATAAAGTCGTCAATGAAGTATACGAAATTAGCCGCCAAAAAATGGTGCATTATAAAGGCAACTATTCTAAATATCTTGACTTAAAAGCCGCTAATCTCGAACAAGAATGGAAAGAATACGAGAAACAACAAACTGAAATCTCAAAACTAGAAGATTTTGTTAATCGAAATTTAGTACGAGCTTCCACTACTAAGCGTGCACAAAGTCGGCGCAAGCAACTAGAAAAAATGGATCGGATGGATCGCCCTCAAGGTGATGAAAAGTCGGCGCACTTTCGCTTTCAAACAGAAAAAGAAAGTGGGCATGTGGTTTTATCTTTAAGTAACGCAGCGATTGGTTACGAAGATGAGATTTTATCTTCACCTATTGAATTAGATATTCGTAAATATGACTCTATTGCTTTAGTAGGGCCAAATGGTATCGGAAAATCTACTTTATTAAAATCATTGATTGATGACTTGCCTTTAATCCAAGGAGAAAAACAAACTGGGACCAATGTTGATTTAGGCTACTACGATCAAGAACAAGCCAATTTGAACTCTAGAAAAACCGTCTTGAGCGAACTATGGGACAGTCATCCAACGACTCCTGAAAAAGATATTCGCAGTATTTTGGGTAGCTTTTTATTTTCTGGTGATGATGTTGAAAAATCTGTTACTAATTTAAGTGGTGGAGAAAAAGCCCGCTTAGCGTTAGCAAAATTATCTATGAATCGTGACAATTTCTTAGTCCTTGATGAACCTACTAACCATTTAGACATCGATAGTAAGGAAGTGTTAGAAAATGCTTTAATTGATTTTGATGGGACGCTCCTGTTTGTTTCACATGACCGGTATTTTATCAATCGTTTAGCTACTTCCATCGTTGAATTATCACCTGAAGGCAGCACACTCTATCTTGGTGATTACGATTATTATGTTCAAAAAAAGGCGGAACAAGAAGAATTAAAATTACTAGCCTTAGAAGAACAAGAAAAAAATAGGCCGTCTCTTGAACCTGTTGCAACGAGTAAAAATCACCGTGAAATAGATAAAGAAGCACAAAAGAAAGTTAGGCAACTCTCGCGTCAAATTGAAGGGTTAGAAACGAAGATGGCTGAAATTGAAGAACAAATCGAGGGAATCGAAGTCCAATTAATTGATCCTGAAGTATTTGGTGATCATGTTAAAGTGCAAGAAATAAATGGACTGCTAACCAAGTTAACTACAGAAAATGATGCATTAGCAACAGAATGGGAAGAAAAAAGTCTCGCCTTAGAAGAACTAGAAAACTAAAAAACACGACTGGCTGTTTAAAACATCCAGTCGTGTTTTTTTAGTTTTCGTCATAATAATCAAAGGAAAGTCCTGGTTGTGCATTTAAATCGTATCCACTGAATTCTTTTCGCTTAAACTTAATGTAAGCAGCTGCACCAATCATCGCCGCATTGTCGCCACATAAAGCTAATGGTGGAACCAATAAGGCCACATCGGTCAGTTCTTCTTTGACTGCTTTAGTCAAAGCACTTCTTAATCCTTTATTAGCTGCAACACCACCAGCCATCACTACTTGTTTGATCTCTAATTCTTTAGCTGCGCGAAGCGTTTTACTAACCAATACGTCTATCACACTTGCTTGGAAACTAGCTGCTAGATTTTCAGGGTTCAATTGCTCCCCTTTTTGATCTGCATTGTGAACGAGATTAATAAACGAACTTTTTAATCCACTGAAACTAAAATCATAGGTATCATCTTTTAGCATAGCACGTGGGAAATGATACGTATCTTCACCCTCATGCGCCATCTCATCGATTCGTTTCCCGCCAGGATAGGGCAAACCTAATACACGACCAACTTTATCATAAGCTTCTCCAGCTGCATCATCACGTGTTTCACCAATGATTTTGAAATCGCCGTCTTCTTGCATGTAAACTAATTCCGTATGTCCACCACTAACGACTAATGCCAATAACGGAAAAACTAGCGGCTGGACCAATCGATTCGCATAAATATGACCCGCCATATGGTTAACCGCAATCAACGGTAAATCATGTGCAAAAGCCAATGCTTTAGCCGCATTAACCCCAATCAATAAAGCGCCAACTAAACCTGGACCATTAGTCACGGCAATAGCTGCTAAATCACTGTACGTAACTTCTGCTTCGGTCATTGCTTCTTCTATGCATTGTGTTATTTGTTCCACATGATGACGACTAGCAATCTCAGGGACAACTCCACCAAAGCGCATATGACTTTTAATCTGTGATGCGATGATATTAGATAACAGTAAATGCCCATCTTGGACAATAGCAACACTGGTCTCATCACAACTTGTTTCAATCGCTAAAATTAACTTTCGTTTAGACTCCATGCCTTCACTCTTTCTCTTTTACATTTTTATTCTTCTACTTGTTCCATGTATTGCATCACAATCGCGTCTTCAACCGGATTATGGTAATAATTTTTGCGAACATCGACTTCAACTAAACCAATTTTTTGATAAAGTCGTCGCGCCGCTTGATTAGACGAGCGAACTTCTAAAAAGAGTTGTCTCATTCCTTGCTCTTTTAAATAAGCTAAACAGGCAAACAGTAAATCTGTTGCAATCCCTTGTTGCTGGTATTCTTTTCGTACACCAAAATTAGTGATTTCTGCTTCGCCTAAAAAATGCCTGTAACCGATAAATCCAATAATTTCTTCCTCTTTCAGGGCTAAACCATATCCTGCTAAAGGTGTTTCCAGATCTGTTTGAAAGCTCTCAACTGTCCAAGGTGAGCCATTAGGGTAACTATTTTCTGCACTATCATAAAGTTCTTGACTCGTTATCGTTGTGCTTTCTGGAAAAGCAATCTCAATTTTTCTCTTTATACCATTACATGGACTCATATCTTCCTCACATTCTTAAAAGTGGTAAACTCATCTCTAACGCATCCTCATGATCGCCAGCATAGTACCCTTTTTTTATTCCAATTTTTTTAAATCCTATTTTTAGATACAGTTTTTGTGCTTGTTTATTTGAAACTCTTACTTCCAAACTGACTTTATCCATCTTTTGTTGTACGGCTAAATAAATGACTTTTTTTATTAACAAGTACGCTAGTCCATTTCTACGTTTTTCTGGAACAACAGCAATATTTGTGATGTGTGACTCGCCATCAACAAACCACGTTCCAATAAACGCTACAGCTTCTTTTTCATCTCTAACAATCAAGTATAAGGCTCTTTTATTATGCGTTATCTCTCTTCTTAAAGCTCCTTCACCCCAAGGTGTTGTTCCGTTGTAACTCAATGTTTGAATACGTAAAATATCAACAATATCCTCTTCTGTTGCAATACTTAATTCAGCAAACTGTCCATTATCTAGTTCAACCATTGACTTTGGAAACTGCACTTTTTCAGCCAAGGTACTTGTTTGAAGCCTCTTACTTTCCTTGATACTAGCTTTTTGTGTCTCGAGCCACTTTTTAAATCTTTTCAATATAAGATTCCTCCAGCTGATCTGGGTGTTCTTTACGCCAATTTTCCTCCGCCTCTGCTAGTTTCAAGTAATGAGGCACTAGTGTATGAACATCTACAGGTTTTTCTTTTAACCCCAATAAACCAACGACACTTCCCTTTGGTAAATGATTTTTTAAAGAGGCCGCTACTACTCGATCGCCTAATTCTTGCTCAAAAGTTTGTTGGTGCAACACTCGGTCTTCTCCAATTAATTCAATCGTACCAGGTAGTGTTTTTAAATGACTGGCCCATTTTTCTGCCGAAACGTGTGTATCTGGCTCAATTTGAACCAATTCGCCAGCTTCCCATCTATATAAACCTGTATAAATATTGCCCCGTCTTGCGTCAAATAAAGGGACTAAATAATGAGTTGATTCCTCGCAGTTGCCTGCTAAAATAGCTAAACTTGAGACACCTGTAATGTCTTTTCCTAATGTCCAGGCTAATGTTTTAGCGATTGTTACACCAATGCGCAATCCTGTATAAGAACCAGGACCTTGCGCAACGGCTATGCGATCTAAATCAGCCGGCTGCCAGCCCACTTCCGCTATTAATCCAGCAATAGCAGGCATTAAACGTTGGCTATGATTGCCTTTTATGTTTGTTGTTCGTTCTCCAATAACTTTTTGATTCTCTAAAACAGCGACGCTCATCGCTTGATTGGAAGCGTCAATGGCTAATAATTTCATCTCTAAACGACTCCGTTCTTTTTCTATTTCATCTGCCTAAATGTGTTCCTTTATTTTAGCACAAATAGTAAAATAAATTAAGTGGCCTCGAAAGGAAGACTACCGTAGGCTATTTTTTTCAACCGTAGAAAAATAGAGATCGTTCTAAAGAGACCAGTCAGCACGCATTAGTTTGAACTGAGCTTCAATTGTGGTTATATGGACCAGTTAAGCACTTTTTAGACCCGAATCGTCCACTTGTATCCTATTTTAAACAAATCAAACAAACAACGACCTTCACTTGTCTGTTTTCAAACAAAATGGACAAGTGAAAGAACAAAATTACTCTACTCGTCTCCTTTCAACCAAATTAGCTTTTCCAAGTCTATCTCTTTAATCTGTTAGCAACATAAAAGCCGTTAAACTAATTTGGTCTAAAAAAGCTTATTGTTTGATTTTTTTTTAAAATAAGGTATGATTCAGTTATAGAAGTCGTTCACATTTTAGACGCAATTCAATTTATTCTTTTAAAGAACGTTGCGTAGCAATGACTACTATACAATAAATTATTTACTAGGAGGATGATCGTATGACGGACAAAGATAACGGAATGAAAGATAAATTAAAAGGTATGAAAGATAAGGCCGTTGGTTCAGCTAAAGATGCCTATGGTGATGCAACAGATGATTTATCTAAACAAGCAGAAGGTAAAGCACAAAAGGCTAAAGGCGAAGTCGAGAAAAAAGTCGGAGAAGCTAAAGAAGACTACAACGACCGCAACTAATGTTACAATCCACAGAGAGTGCTGCAGTATGGCACTCTCTTTTTTATTTGAGATTCTTTCAAAAAAAGCCAAGCACTCTTTTAAAAAGAGTGCTTGGCTTTTTTTCTGCTTCTTATTTTGAATGAACTGAAAATACTTTTGGTACTTTAGCTTTAAAACGAACTAACTCACCAGTTGTAGGATGAATAAGCGCTAATGTTGTTGCATGTAGTCCAAGACGTTTCAGTGGACTTACCGTAGAGCCATACTTCTTATCGCCTACAACGGGATGACCAATTTCCTCCATGTGTACTCGAATTTGATTTTTCCGGCCTGTTTCAAGTTGAATTTCTACTAACGTAAAGGCGTCATTCGATTTAATCTTCTTGTAATGCGTGATAGCTCGCTTTCCACCATTATCAAACGGGCTAGAGAAAACGTGCATAGCTTTATTTTCAGTCAACCAAGAATCAATTGTTCCTTCGTCTTTTGTTATGACTCCTTCAACTAATGCTGTATAGATTCTTTCCTTAACAATGTCTGACCAATTTTCTTGTAGGGCTAATTTTACTTCTTCACTTTTCGCAAAAAGCATCACGCCTGAAGTATCTCTATCTAAACGATGAACCACAAAAACTCTATTTTTCTTGTTGTCTTCTTTAACATACGTAGTTACTTGACGATAAGCGGTTAAATCATGCTCATTTTTAGAAGCCATAGAAAGCATACCCGCTTCTTTATTGATAACAATAATATCTTTGTCTTCAAAAAGAATACTCACCCCAACTAAAGCTTTTTCTTTAATCGCTTCTTTATTCGAAACAATCGATACTTTTTGTCCTGGAGATAAAGGGTAATTATGCTGTTTGATGTTTTTTCCATCAACCCACACTTGGCCTCTTGTTAAAACTGATTTTATAGAATTACGACTATTTTTAACTTTTTCTTCTATTAAAAACTCTAACATCTCTATTGGTTCTTTAACGGTATACTCAGTCGCTTTTGCTGTATCCTTGTATTGGAATGATTTTTTTTCTATTCTTTTTTTATTCGTTGATTTAGGATTTCTTTTTACCATGTGCTCACTCTCTTTCGTGTTTGATTCATATTTTATTAAGACTAACGGTACTTTTATCCGTGTGTTCCTTCTCTTGCACAGTATAACGGAAAAAGACAAAAAAATAACCTAAAAACTGAATCTACTCGTATAGAGAGTGGATTCAGTTTTTAAGATTAATGGTTAATCGAACAATAAAAAGTTTAAGACGTACTTCCTCGTAAAATTAAATCCGTTGATAAGGTAATTTTTTTAGCTACTTGACGCTCGGAATCTATTCGATCCATTAATAAGTCAAAACCAACTTCTCCCATTAATTCGGTGTAAACCTTAACCGTACTTAACGTCGGATAAACGTATTTAGCCACGCTAATGTCATTAAAACCAATAATTTCAACTTTTTCTGGTACTGAAATTCCAGCTTCTTGCAGTGCACGAAGCGCACCAATTGCTAAAGCGTCATTGGCAATAAAGAAAGCCGCTGGCAAATCTTCTCCCAATTCACGAATGGCTTGTTTCATCAGTTGATGACCCGATGCTACATTGAATTTCCCTGTGAAAAAGAATTTCCCTTGATACAATTCTTTTTGGCGTAAGTACGATTCAACTAAGATAGACCGTTTATCCGGTGGGGTTTGTGTCTCTTTTGCATAGTGCTCTTGTCCACCAATAAAACCAATCTGCTGATGGTTTTTCCCAGTTAAATAATCCATAACCGAATAGACTGCTTGCTCAAAATCGACGACTACCGAGTCCATTTTTTGACCCAATAAATCAAAATCTATAAAACAAATATTTTTAGTCCACAATACAAGTTGATCTATTTGAGTGGTGCTAAATTTCCCAATAGCAACAATGCCCTCAATATCTTTTTTGGGCTCAAAAAGACTATCTTGAAAATAACGTTCAATTCCATAGCCTTCTTCTTCAGCGCGCTTTTCTACACCCAAACGAATCGATAAGTAATACAAGTCATCTAGCTCTTCTTTTTCTGTATACCATTGAACAATTGCAATTTTACCTTTTTTCTTGCCTTTTTTCTTTTGGTACTTAGTATATTCTAATGCTTCTGCTGCTTCAAAAATTCTTTTTTTAGTATCGTCGCCTACAGATAATGTCTCATCGTAATTCAATACGCGAGATACAGTGGCACTTGAAACATTTGCTTTTTCAGCAATGTCTTTAATCGTGGCCATTCTTTAGTTCTTCCTTTCTTTCCTTCTATTAGATAAGATCAAATTGATAAATCGTTTCTGAGTAGAATTTCTCACCTGGTTTTAGAATAACGTTACCAAAATTATCATGGTGAATCGCATCTGGTAGTACTTGTGTTTCTAACGCAACACCAGAATAAGGACGAACAGTCTGCCCATCGATTTCATATAATTCTTCAGCCCAATTGTTCAAATACACGACAACAGCTTCTCGGTCTGTATAAAAACGAACCCGTCTTTTACTGGTAGCATCCGTTAGTTGCCCGTTAGCTTCTCCGGTTTTAACCGGATTTAACATGAAGGGATGGTCGTATCCTCGATTGCTAACTATTTGTGGATGGGCACTTTCTACTCCTGTTTTTAAAGGCATCGCTTGTCTAAAATCAAATGGCGAATCAGTTACATCTATTAATTGGCCTGTCGGCACAGAATCGCTTTCCAATGGAGCATAAAAGTCACTATTTAATTGTAGTTTATGCTCTAGAATACCATTTGCGTGGTTTCCTGACAAGTTAAAGTAAACGTGATTGGTTGGATTAAAAAGCGTTGTCTTATCGGTTGTAGCCGTGTATTGAATCTTGCACTCATTTGCTTGAGTTAAGAGATACTTCACTTGAACAGTTAAATTACCGGGGTACCCATTTTCATCATCTGGACTTAAGTAAGTAAAAATGAATGAACTTTCATCACTGTCAGACTCTGCTTTCACTTGAACTTCCCAGAAACGAGAATCAAAAGCCGGGCTGCCACCGTGATGATGGTTTACACCTTCATTAATCGTTAATTGGACCGGTTTGCCGTCTAATTCAAAAGCTCCATTAGCAATTCTACCCGCTACTCGACCTATCGTTGCACCATAATAAGGTCGATAGGTAACATAGGGTTCAACAGAATCAAAACCCAATGTTATGTTCGCTATTTTCCCGTCTTTATCTGGTGTTTTGATTGCTGTCAAGGTAGCACCATAATCCATTACAGACACTTGCATACCCTGGCTATTTTCTAATGTGTATTCATAAACTGGTCTGCCTTCTACTTCTCCAAAAAGACGCTTGCTTGCTTTCATTTATCCTTCCTCCTTTTCTCTATCTTTATTGAATCGTTTGAATGAAGGATTTAAATGCCGCTTGCCCCTCATCTGTTTGTTTGTAAACCCCAGCATCTTCCAAGACTCGCAAGAACACTTCGCCTACTGCTTTGTCGATTAACTCTTGAACATTTTCTGTCGTAGGCTTTGTTTGTACTTTTATTTCTTTTGCCCATTCTCTATGACTTTCTGCCATATCGTTTTCTTGGTCCAACAAATAACGCTCAACTTCTTTTAGCTCTGCTTTTAAACGTGGCGGTAAGATAGCTAGACCCATTACTTCAATCAAGCCAATATTTTCTTTTTTAATGTGTTGTACGTCAGCATGAGGATGAAAAATCCCATCTGGAAATTCAACCGTTACTCGATTATTTCGTAAGACTAGATCTAATTCGAACTTATCGCCGTTCATTCTTGCTATTGGGGTAACCGTATTATGAGAAACACCCTCTGTTTGAGCTAAAATTGAAACGGATGAATCAGAATAAATACGCCATTCTTCAAGAATAAGCGTTGCTGCATCAATTATTTCTGCTTTGTTCGAACCCTTCAAACGAATAACAGACATTGGCCACTGAACCAATCCTGCTTCAATAGATGAAAATCCTTTTAAGTCAAATGAGTGGGTAATCTTTGCTTGTTCCATAGCAAACGTGTGTCTTCCACCTTGATAATGATCATGAGTTAAGATAGAGCCCCCTACAATCGGAAGATCAGCGTTAGAGCCTACAAAATAATGAGGGAATTGTTCGACGATGCCCAATAGTTTTTCGAATGTTGCTTTCTCTAGTTTCATTGGCTTGTGTTCTTGTGATAAAAAAATGCAATGTTCATCATAATAGGCATAAGGAGAATACTGTAGTCCCCATCCTTCACCATTTAAAGGCATCCTAACAATCCGATGATTGCTTCTTGCCGGATGATTAAAGTGTCCTGCATAGCCTTCATTTTCCATACATAATAAGCACGTTGGGTAACTCGTACTCGTTGATTGTTTGGCTAAAGCAATTTGTTTTGGATCTTTTTCTGGTTTAGATAAATTAATCGTAATTTCTAGTGGTCCAAATGAACTTTGCGAAATAAAGTGGCTGTTTTTTACAATTTGTCGCGTTTTTATATAATCGTTGTCACGACTCAAATCATAAAAGTAATCCGTTGCTTGTTTCGGGCTACTCGCATAGCGTGCCCAGAACTGTCGATTAACTTCTGATGTTAAAGGCGTTACTAAATTCATTATTTCTGCTTTTAGTACTTCACGTTCTGTTTGTAAATCTGATATTTTATCTGATTCTACAGCGTAATGGATTAGTTGATCTAGTAATTCTAAACGTTTAGAGAGGTGCTTAGAAGCTTTTAGTGTTGGGTCGAAATCAATTTTACCTACTAGTTGCAACAACTGGTTAGTCTTTAGGATTTTATCTAGCGACTCAATTTCTTTCTTTTGACAGCCGATTTCAATGAAGTCTATTATCAGTTGATCCACATTTTCTATTGTATTCACCTAATACCACCTTTTATCGTTTATAATAAACGCCATTTCCATATTTTTATTCTACTTGTACGCCAATCATGCTCACTAGATGTCGGATACTAACCTCATCAAGTGAACACAACAAACGTATTTCAGTACTCTTTATAGCACTTTTGCGCCATCGCTAATACTTGCAATATAAAACTCAGCTGGGTAGCCGATTTCTGCTTCATATCGTTTACCAACATTTTCAATAAATGGGTCAATTTGGTCATTAGCTACTATCGCAAGTGAGCAACCACCAAAGCCAGCTCCAGTCATTCGTGCTCCTATAACTCCTGGTTGATCCCAAGCAGCTTGGACCAATGTATCTAATTCAACGCCCGTCACTTCATAGTCATCTCTCAAAGAGATATGCGAAGCATTCATTAATAAGCCAAATTCTTTTAAATCACCTGATTTTAGTGCTTTTGCTGCTTTAATTGTCCGTTGATTTTCAGTAACTGCATGTCTTGCACGCTTTTTAATCGTTTGATTCGACAATTGGTTTTCATACGTTTCAAATGTTGCTTCATCCAGTTCACCCAACGAAGCAACAGGAACAAATTTTTGTAACTCTTCTAAGGCTTGCTCACATTCGCTACGTCTTGAATTGTAGTCAGATGTTGCCAGTTCTCGACGTTTTTTTGTATTCATAATGACAATTTTATGGTCACCAAGTTCTACTGGAATCAATTCGTACTCTAAGGTATTGCAATCAAGTAGTATGGCTTTATCTTCTGCTCCCATACCAACAGCAAATTGGTCCATAATACCAGAGTTTACTCCAATAAACTCATTTTCCACCTTTTTACCAGTTTTAATTAAGTCAAGACGAGTTAACTCTAAGTTGAATAAATCTTCTAAGATAATCCCCATTAATAATTCAACTGAAGCGGATGAAGATAAGCCAGCACCATTAGGAATAGTGCCATAAATTGCTGCGTCAATTCCTGTTGAGATATCGTGTCCCGCTTCTTTTAGATAATTCAATACACCTTTAGGATAATTGGTCCACTTATCTTCTTCACGGTAAGCTAAATCAGATAGATCAAAAGAAATAACACCTAAATCTGGAAAATTTTCAGAATACAAGTTTACTGTCGTATCTTCTCTTTTAGCTGCAACTCCGTAAGTTCCTAATGTAATAGCACAAGGAAAAACGTTCCCACCATTGTAGTCAGTGTGCTCACCAATTAAATTGATTCGTCCTGGAGCGAAAAACGCTTTCAATTCTTTGTCACCAAATAGTTCTACAAACTTTTCTTTTAGGCCTTTTAATTCCATCATTAATCTCCTCTTATTCGTATTGTTTCTTCTATTTTATTTCTTCTAGTAAAATAAATCAAGTAAATTTTAGTAAATTATAAAAAGTTGTCTCTCTTCCATTCACTTGAAGTAACGCACTATTTTTACTGGCTATTATCTTCTAAAGGGACGGTCACTACTTTTACAGCATACTTTTCTAGCATTACTTCTCCAACTAATTCTACTTCATTGAGTCTATCCCAAACCGGTTGATCAAAGTAGACAACTTGAGTTTCTTCTGAAAAGTTCATTACAAAAATAGTATCTTCTGTTTCAGATTGTCTAGCTTGGACAGAAACACCTTTTTCATGTCGGACAGATAAGACTGGCGTTAGTCTCAGCTCTTTTATTATTTCACCATAAAAATCACTATGGAAAGAGCGTTCTAATCGACCACCAATAAAATAGCTTTTACCTTTTTCAAAAGAATGACTAGTAATAGCTGGTGTATGAGCATAAAAATCTTCCAAGTATTCGCCTTTAATTTCTGCTTGTTTTACTTCTACTATCGATGCGTACTCTTTTAGTTCGTATTCTTTTTCACCATAACGCACTTTATTGTAATCAGACGGATAAAGTGTATCTGTTTCTACCACATTTATTCCAAAAATATCTTGTAGATCTTTTGGCCAACCGCCTAAGTGCGCTAAATCATGCTCATCTACTATTCCTGTCAGATAAGTAGAAACAACTGTTCCACCATGTGCTACAAATTCTTTCAAGCGTGAAAGGGTCTCTAAACTTAATAAATACAGCATTGGTATGACAACTAGTTTATAAGAAGAAAAGTCTTGATCTTTCATAATCACATCGACTGGTATATCTTTTTCCCAAAACGTACGGTAGTGTTCTTGTACTGTTTGAGTATAATTCTTTGTTTTTGCCCCATATCCTTGTGCGTCATTTAGCGCCCAATTGTTTTCCCAGTCATATAAAATAGCAACATCTGCTGGTCTAGTTGTTCCTGCAATAGCTGAAAGACTTTCTAGTATTTTCCCGACTTCTGCTACATCTTTAAACACTCGATTTTCTGGACTATTATCGTGATCCACCACTGCACCATGAAACTTCTCAGAAGAACCACGAGACTTACGCCACTGAAAATACATAATGCTATCTGAGCCATGAGCAATCATTTGCATCGACGACAATAAGTGCATTTGAGGACGTTTAGCTTTGTTCACCTCATGCCAACTAACAGCACTCGGTGTCGATTCTAACAGTAAAAAAGGCTGTTGCTTTAAACTACGGTACAAATCATCAATAAACCCAACTTTCATAGCCAAATCAGCTGTTGATTCTCGATCATTATGCCAAGCAGGGTAACCATCCCAAGTAATCACGTCAACGTGTTTAGCAAATTTCCCATAATCCAATCCTTGATAAGGAATAAGGTCATCTGTATCTGCCATAAAATTAGTCGTAACCGGGATAGTTGGCGTCAGTTCTCGTAAGGGAACCAGTTCATTCTGATAAAAATTAATGGTTTGATCCGTAATAAATCGACGCCAGTCTAAATTCATTCCATGAACGGCATCTTCTCCTATTGGGGAAGGCGATTGAATCTGTGACCAACTATTAAAAGTATGACTCCAAAAAGGGCCCCACCACGCTTCGTTCAAGGCTGCTAAGTCATTGTTGTACGTTTCTTTTAACCACTCTTTGAATGCTACTTGGCACAAGTCGCAATGGCACTCTCCACTGTATTCATTGGAAACATGCCACATCAATAAGGCTGGATGATTGCCATAACGTTCTGCTAATAATCGATTAATGTGTTGTGTCTTTTCTCGATAAACGGGTGAGCTAAAACAATGGTTGTGACGTGCACCTTGGAGGTGTTTTAATCGTAACTCATTGGTACGCAATACTTCTGGATACTTTTGGGATAGCCAAGCCGGCCTTGCACCACTTGGTGTTGCTAAAATAATCGTGCCACCATTTTGATGGATTGTTTCAAAAATAGTATCTAGCCAATCAAATGTATAGACACCTTCTTCAGGCTCTAATGCACTCCACGCAAAAATGCCGATGGAATAGGTGTTTGTGTGCGCTAATTTCATTAATTTTAAGTCATCTGCTAAAATATCAGGTCGATTTAACCATTGATCAGGATTATAGTCTCCACCATGTAATAGAGTATTGACTCTCGTCACTTGTTTTTTTTCACGACTTTTCATATTGATTTACCCCTTTTCTATGTATACTTCCTTTTCACCTTTTTGGAATCGCTTACCAAGTGAAATATACCATAGTCTATTCGTTTAGTAAACTTCAAATCACTTATTAAGTAAAAATATTTACTTGATAAAAAAACTTGCTTACATCACTATTTTCATAGGAATATAAACAAGTTAAAATGAGTTTCAATTCGCCATTGGTGTTCCAAAAAGTTGAACAGCGTAAATATTTTCTCCATCAAAAGAAACACCAATCCCTATTTCTTCAAAGTCTTTATGAATCATGTTCTCATAGTGTCCTGGGCTATCCACCCAACCATCAGACAATAACTCCGCCATCCCTGTCTCATCTAGATAATTTGTAGCCATTCCTAGATTTTCACCAGCTAATTGATAGATGTACTGGTAGTCTGCTTCTTCAAGAATAGTAAATGTATCCCTACCATCTGGTCTTGTATGAGAAAAAGATTGCTCTGTTTCTTTCGCTCGTTTTCGAGCAGCTTTTTTTAATTGAGCGTTCGGTGTTAATTCAGCTACATTATTTTCACGGCGAACTTGATTTAATAAATCAAAAATAGTGTTTTCTAGCAGTTGATAATCAATCGTCGCTGTTTTTTCGTTGATTTCCACTTCTGGTTTAGCTACCGCTACTGATTCTTGTACTTGACTTCCAGGAGTTGGCTTCCCTTTTTTAAAAGAACCTTCACCTTCTATGGTAGATTGGATTGATTCAAGAGTAGGAAATTTTTCTACAGTATCAGAAAGAGTATCTCCGACCCAAGTACCTTGTAACGCATCTGTCTTACCTAGCCAGAAACCTATTATTAATGCCACGATTATGAGCACTATAGAAGAAAAAAAACGTTTCATACGCCATCCCCTTTCCATTTAAATTAGTTTAACAAGTTTTGTTAAGAAATAAAAGAGGTTTAGCTAGTTTTTATCGTTTTTCTCTGATTGCACCAGTCGTTTTAATTACTGCTTTATTTCTTTACTCAATTCAATAATTCTATCTACAGAATTAGCTAAATAGTTGATTGTATCATCTAATGGTTTCGTTGTTGTGATGTCTACCCCTGCGACTAACGCTGCTTTTGCAGGTTCGTATTGATCGCCTAGTGCTAAAAATTCTAGCCACTCTTGAATGGCCGGCTGACCTTCTTTTTTAATTCGCAAGAAAGCTTGCGTTGCTATCGTTAATCCTGCTGAATACGTATAAGAATAAAGTCCCATGTAATAATGACTTTGTCGCATCCACGTCAGTTCAGCACCGGGATTTATTTCAACAGCATCACCCCAGAATTTAGTCAAAACAGCTTTTTTAATCTCACTCAATTTAGCCGCATCAAAACTTTTCCCTGCATCTACCAATTGATAAACTTCTCTTTGATAGGCTGCTTCCAATAAATGCGTAATAAAGTTATGGAAATACGTATTTGTTAACATGTTTGTTAAAGCAAATCGTTCTTTGCGAGCATCCGTACTGTTTCGTTTCAATAAATCAGTTAGCAATAGTTCATTGAAGGTAGACGGTGCTTCTATTAAATAAAGCGATGGCTCTTCACCTAAAATAGAGTTAGCATTTGCAGATAATATCGCTTGTCCGGCATGGCCAAATTCATGAATCAACGTATACACATCAGACAGTTGATTTGTCCAAGACATTAGAACATAAGGATGCTTACCGTAAGGATTAGTGCAAAAACCACCTGTTGATTTCCCTTTATTTTGAACAAAATCTACCCAGCGCTCTGGGTAAGCTTTTAAAATTAGGTCTACATAGTCTTGACCTAAAACACTTAAAGCATCAGCGACTAATTCTTTAGACTCCTCAACCGTTACATTTAATGAATACGTTGAATCTAAATCAATTTTTAAATCAGCATACGTCATTTTATCTAACTTATTTTCTTCTTTAACATGTGTAATGTATTTTTGCATAATTGGAGCTAAATCATCCATAATCGTATCGATTTGACGATTATATAAGTCACGGTCTACTTCTTGATCAAATAATAAGTAATCAAATACTGAATCAAAACCTCGCATGGTAGCTAACGTTTTTTCTTTTTGTACTTGTGTATAATACGTTTCTGCTACTGCATTTTGATAATTGGCTAAAACGGCTGAAAATTTATCAAAAGCTGCACGGCGAATAGCTGTATCACTATGATACATATAATATTCTTCGTAAGAAACAAAACTTAATGAGTATTCTTTGCCATCAACAGTAAAATTGCCAAAATCCATATCTGCTAAGCGAGCTTGCTCGTAAATAGATTCAGGTGCATTTAATACTGGACCGAGTTGCGCTAGTGCTTTTTCTACTGAGGGATCCAATTGAATGCTCTTTTTTTCTTTAATGTGTCGAATATAAGCAGCAAAGGATGGCTCTATTTGTGCAACTTGCTGAAGAATATCTGAATCGTTTCCGATTAATTCAGAATCAAAGAATGATAATTGAGTATTTATCTCAGCTAATAAATTATTTACAAAACGAGAAAGCTCTGTATTAGCTGGATTCGTAATATCTGCGGCTTCTGGTAAAAAAGCATAATGATTGATTAAAGAAGCTGATTGCATAATTTGTTCATACTCTTTTAAAGCTGATCCGATAGTCTTAGCATCATTCAACTGTTCCTCATAATCGCGACAAAATTTATCTGTTGCTGCTTTCATTTCTTCGATAGCCTTCTGAAAATCTTCCGTTGTTTCGTAAAGAGCGGTTAAATCCCACGTTAATTCTTCAAGAACATCTGCTCGATTTTTTAATTTTTCTTGTCCCATTCTTATTCGCTCCTTTTCATTTTCTCCATTATTTTCTCTATTGATTTTATGTTATTTTCTGATTAAGTATACCATTAAAATAAAAAATACTAAAAATAAATTAGCTAAAACTAGCCTCTATCCTCTTTTGAAACTCAGCGTAAGATAGATAAAGTGAGAATGCTTATCCGTGTCAGACTAGAATATAACAGAATGAATTATTCAGCTAAATAAGCGATATGAACTTTGCTTTCATTCCATAGCTCTTCTCGTGTGTAACTATCTTTTCCATTCAAAATAACAGTTCCATTACTTTCAATAGCTGTCTCACTACCTAACCAACTATTATTTGCTGCTAAAAGAAGATTAAATCTTTTCTTTTTTCCTTTTTTAAGAGAAAAAGAATCCACTATATCTTTATTATAGTGAGATCTGAGAAATTTGACCTTAGCATTATCAAATTCAATTTTTAGGATACTTGCAACCATTTCTACCTTTATAGCTTTTGGAATTTGTTTGCTCATTATTTTTCCTTCTTTATATCTAGCTGCTATCTAGTTGTAAATACGGTTTCATTTTAATCTTTTGTTCTTAACAATTCAACTAAAGATACGATTAGTCTCTAATCAATTAAAAAAAACTTCTTTATTTCTTTCTATTAGTATACTTAATCCAGTGAGTGTCTTAAAATCTAGTTTGTAGAATTAAAAAGGAGGAATCGATTGTTTTGAGTATTAAGAAAAATTATTTCATTCTAGCTATCCTAAATTGTCTATTTTTGGGAACCTACTTTATTTATGCAACTATTCCTATCTACTTTGGATATTATCCAATTGGAATAGCTCAATTTATTTTATTGCTTGTGGCTTTATTCTTTTTAGTCCTTCATGTAAAGAACTTCATTTTTATTGCTTATAAAAAGATTAAATTGTCTTCTGTTTTACTTTTTATAGCCTATGTTCCTTCTATTCTTTTTATGGTTTATGCTATTTTTGTCTGGTACGCTTTTAGGCCATAAAAATGAAGAGGACTTTAATTCGTTATTCTATTGTTCTCTCATGTGAATTCGGTTACAATTAAACGGACAAGAACACTGGTTGATTGAACGATTAGAGGGGGAAATGATGTGAAGAAGGATACTATGGTTTACCATGACGTTCGTAATGATGATGAGTTATTGGAGGCCTTACGTAAAAGAGAATTCTATATTCTTATTAAAGGGGAATACAACGATAAAGTTAAAAAACTAGTCAAAACAAAATTAACCGACGATGAGTTAATTGGAGTAGAGCTAGGCTCGGGTGGATCACTTTCTCTTTTCTCTGAATTAATCTATCTTATTCTCAACTTATTTAGCAAACAATCTAGAATAGATAAGAAACTAGAAAGTAAAATCCGTCAATATAATTTTAAATTAGATAACGATAAAAATCTTCTCTTATATTTGAGACAATTAGATTATTAACTAAATAGGATGTAGAGAGAACCCATAATTGAGGTTCTCTTTTAATTTTTAATAAAGGATACTAGTAAAACCGAACGACAAAAAGTGACTTAGCAAACCAGTCTCTGAGGATATCCTTATCCTCGACTTATCTTTGGAGTTTACTTTTAATGCACTTAAATCTGACAACGTTTCATTCATATCAACTAATGCTGTTTTTTAGACTACGTTTTCTAGATATACTTCCATCAAAACTACCCAATTCTATTAAATATATCCTAATTTTTTATATTATCCTACTTAAAAGTAAAATAATTCTTCGAATTTTTTATCTAAAGCAACACATAAAATTAATGCTAATTTAGCTGTTGGATTAAATTGTCCCGTTTCTACAGAACTGATTGTGTTACGAGAGACTCCTACTATTTCTGCTAATTCCCGTTGCGATAAGCTAGCAGCTTTTCTTACTTCTTTCAAGTGATTTTGAAGGATCAATTCATCTGTTTCCATAAAATCCTCCATTCACCATGTTTGAATGATATACCATACGAGAAGACTAATACAAAGTAGACCCGTAACGATACTCATCCAAAGATAATGGTTTTCTTTGCTCGCTTTATAGCGAAAGAAAGCCCCTACTGATAAAAAAACAAATAATAAAGCTGGAATATCTCCAAATGGTAACTCTCGGTAAATCTGATATCCCATTATTAGTAAAGATAAAAAGCTTAATCCATAAAACCCTTGTAAATCTGACTGAGTATTTACATCTGTCTTCCTTTCATCTTCTCCTGTTTTACGATACCTTTTCAAAATCTCTTCTTTTTCCACTTATTCACCTCGCCAAGTTTTGTTTGCAATCTAAGTCTATTTATACCAAGTTTACTTGTCAACAAGAAATTAAATACATGCCTATCTTATTTTTTAATATAGTGAAAAAGTGTCTGAAAAGATTAGACAAAATCAGAGAGCGTGCTAGTAAAGATTTGGCATAATTTAGTATACCAACACAAATTTTGGTTAAGCTCTATAATGTAAAAACTAGCTATTTTCTTTGCCTCTTTCTTTAGAAGAGACTTTATTTAAAATAAGAAATCTTTGTATTGCCTAGCTATTTTGGAGAACACCTTTTTAGTCATACTTGTATTGTGTATTATAAACGCATATAATTATATCAAAAGAATAAGGGAGTTAGTTTATGAAATATGGCATACTCATTTATCAAGTACCTGCAATGACCGACAGAACTGTTTTCGCCGAAGACTATGATTTCGCGGATTTTTCATTCTTGGGTATTGGAAAAGGGAAACGATATCTAGATACATTAAAAGCTGAATTAGTAAAATTAGACTATCCGGTTAGTGTTGTAAAGGATGATACTCGAGCTGATTTAGAAGAAATAATTTCTCGTCAGTATGATTTTGTCATTTGTGCTCCTGGACTGCAAAAAAAAATAATCTTAAAAGATAAACTACCGCAAATCTTTTTTATAGATTCGTTAGACTATCATAATTCACTAATTTCTAAAATAATTAGTAATATAAAAAATGATGTTTTGTAACCGTCCAGTGTTAAGGAAATTAGTTTTTTAAAAAAGGTCTTCTCACCTTATACATGAGGTGAGAAGACCTTTTTCTAATTAATAAAATTAGTTAGAAAATTAGTTGAGTTACTCGATACAGATAAATGACGTAGTAAACTCATGAAATTGCTTGTAACTATGTGTATCTAGAATCTAGTTAAATCACTTTAAATCTATGATATTCCGTAAATCTTTTAACTGAGAACTAGATAGTTTACCTGTTCTACCTTCGGAACCTATGCCATTTGCTACTGTTGATTCATCTTCGTCAAACCAGACACTAATAGGGTTTGTAAATGTACCGTCGTTATCATGACGTATTAGTACTATTATATCTGCATACCCATTCATTTCGTCTAGTCCCTCAGTAAATATAATTTCATCAAACCAATTTTCAAATTCAGCTATCTTTTTTTTATCCTTTATTTCTCTAGAAAATTTGTAACTTGTTTCATCTACTTGGCTTCCAACCTGTATTAGTTTATCAGACTCCATAACCTTTGATAAAATAAGAAAAAGTGCTAATAAAATACCAGCAGTAAAAAATAGTCGTTTCTTTTTGATAAAACCACAACCTTTCTTTATTTTGAAAAATAGTAAATAAGGTAATATTGTTGTCCTAAAGTTTTCTAGAAGTTATGAGAAAAGATAATAACATTCATTGAGATAATCAAAGTTTTATTTCATATCCATATTCATGTAAAATAAAATCATCAGCAATAACCTCATCGTAAATTCCCGTAGCCCTTACAAATCCACTCTTACTATACAGACGAATAGCAGGTTTATTTGTATCAACAACAAAAAGTCGCAGATGCTTTACTCCTAATTTTTTTGCTGTTTCTTTTGCCTTAGTAAGCATTAAACTGGCGATTCCTTTTCTTGAATAATTCACATTTACTCCTAAACGATCTAAATATAAATTTTTTTCACCCTTATATTTCCATTCCACACTTCTCTCACCTGAGTTTGTATCACATAAGGCAAACGCAGCTACAATTTCATCATCGTTTAATAACAAGTACAATTTATTATTTTTTATATCCTCTTTGAAAAAAGAGCAAGGATAAACATCGTCCCATATCTGAATTTGATTATCATTCATACTTTTAATTATTTCTTTGTACACATTTTTAATCTGAGGTAAATCATTCATAACTGCTAATCTAAAATCCATACTATTAGTCTCCTCGAATTTCAATAGGATCGTGTTATTTTACACCATCATAAATAATATATTTAGGAACATTTCTGTCTATTGATATATAAAATTGTACAGAGTAAAAAATTGAAGACCTCCTACTTTCGTATTACACTGTATATACAAAAAAGGAGGTTGATTTTAATGACTGTTCTATCATTAAGAATTGATTCTCAAGAAGAAAAACCACTTAAAGAATACGCTAAATCTAAAAATATTACCGTTTCTGCTCCATTTAGAAACTCTGTTTTAGAAAAAATAGAAGATGACATTGATTTGGATTTATATCACCAGGCTATGAAAGAGCACAAAGAGCATTCTCAAAGTATTTCCTTTGAAGATATGTTGAAGGAGCTGACTGATTGATATGAGCTTGAGCTATCAAGTAGAGTTTGAAAAGGAAGCTCAAAAAACGCTAGAAAAAATGGATAAGCCCAATCTCTTTAAATTGTGGGGTGGATTAAAAAAATCTAGTCAATTATACAGATCCTAGACAGCATGAAAAAGGATTAGTCGCTAACCGTTCAAATGAATAGCGTTATAGAATTGGAAATTATCGTTTAATAGCGGATATTGATGATGAAACAGTTACTATTTTAATGCTAGAAATTGGGTATAGAAAAGACAATTATCAGTGAATAAGTGAATACATAAAGATACTTTATAGACGTGTGCCTGGAGCCTTCTTAAATGAGTTGACCCCCAAAAATTAAATTTTTCAGGTCTAGCTTTTGGGGATTGGCTCACAGCAGGGGGCTTTTTAAAAATGACGCTATTAGCAAACGTTAATGGATAATCAGTATCTACTAATTTTTTATTGTAAGTTATTTATTGCGTCAAAAAATCTTCTGTCATAACTGTTCCCGTGACCATTAGGTAAATCTGTTGGACGGTTAGGGTTATTCTCTCTATTTCTTAGATCTAGCGACAGAGCTTCTACATATCCTTTCCTACAACTTCTTTCGTGTCCATTAGGTAGGCTGATCGCTATTTGAATAGATGAATTTTTGGTTGCACAAAAATCAACTCCTCTTAAATTATTTTCTATTTAATTGTACCTTTTTACTTCTAAAGCTTACAAACTATATAATTTTTAGTATTTAAATTTTACTTTTTTGATACATGAAATTGCATAGAATTTTGTATCCTAAACCTTTTTAAATCAAGGTCATATATTATTACTTTTTACTACTTTAACTAACGAGATACACTGTTTTCTTTTAAAAGGCATATCTAAATAATTAAATAGGGAAATAATTTTCGCTATATTTTGATCATCATATTCTGTTGAATTCATTATATTGATCAATTCTTTGAAAAAAATTAACATTGTTTTCTCATACATCTTATTAGTCGTTTCAGAGACACTATTTTTAAGTTCCTGGTAAAAAAAGACAGATTGGCTAACATTATTTTTTGTAATAAATAGTACTAAAATATTAGACAACAAAGAAAACACTTCATTGTTATATCTTCTTAATAAGCTAAAGTGTTCTAGTTTATTTTTGGCATGCTTGTAAAGTACCAATAATAGTTCTTCAGAAAAAAAGTCTAATGAGTTAGTAAACAAAACAAGCTCATAGTAAGTCCACTCTTCGCAATTTAGAAGGTATTCTTTTAATAGTTCTACATTTTTTAAATTAGGCTTTTCTTCTAAAATAGAGCTTATTGTTAAACTTGTTAATGCTGAGTAATGGCAAAATTTTATTTGATTTGTAGTCCAATATTTCTCTATAGTACTTTTTTCTAATTTTCTCAAACTTTCTATATCGTTTGAGTAAAAATATTTTGAATATTGAGTAATAAAATCATGGTTATCTTCTATCTTGTAATTATTGTAGGTGAAATAAAATTCTTCTAAAGAAATATTTAAATTAGATAATATTTCAAATAATTTTTTAGAAGTAGTGTCACTTAGTCCTTTTTCAAATCTTGAACGTGCAGGACGACTTAAAATAGTACTATAGACGTTTTTTGATTTCAACTTCTTAGATAACCTGATAGACTTAATCACTTTTCCAGTATCCATACAATATCCATCCTTTTTTGTTACTTATTATTAACATTTTACCACATAAAATCAATACTGATATATCATTAGTTGGAGAAGAAGAAGAAGAAAAAATAATAAGTAAGAAAGGAATGATATTTATGAAAAAAATAACTACTCACTCTTTGCTCCTATTAAACACTATAACTGTTCTTGCTTTATTTGGTTGCGGAAATAATTCTGATGAGAAGTTAAGTAATAAAAATAATAAAAACATAGAAGTTATAGAAACAGTTTTAGAAAAAACACTTAATGCACCTGATAAGGTGCTATTATCTAAGTTATATGATTTTGATAATGCTACGATTATTGATCAAGATTCTGAAGAAATATCTACTGCTGTTAAAGATGAGGGAAATGATTTTGATGACTATATAGAAGACAAATATGGGGAGTATTTTACTGATTATGGATTTGAAAAATTTTTTATAACTAGCGGAGAAGGCTATAGGTATTCTGATGAGGCAGATAAAGCTAATTATATCCTAACAACAGATAAGATTAACATTGTTCAAGATGATAAGAATGTAGATCGCTTTGAATTTGATGTAACTGTAAATTATACTAACGAATCAAATAGAGAAGGATCTAGTATAGTGAATGGAAGAGTTGAAATGGATAACGGTAAGATTAACTCTCTCAATATTAATAATGATGAAGGATTATTAGAAGAAATGATGTCGAATCAATCATCTGAGAATATGAATGAATAGTCTTTACTTTTAAAAAAAAGGTCCTTAATGGACTTTTTTTGTTATATTAGACACACTTACAGTGCGTCTTAATGAAATAATTTATGTAATTTTTTTATTCTAATAATCTATAGATTGTAGTGTGACCGGAAAGGAAATCGTATAGAGCTGCACTATTTAAAAAAGACAATATATTAAAATGTAATGTACGTAATGAACGATTTCACATAAAATAAAGGTTGGTGATAACAATGAGTGAACGAGATAAACAAAAAAGATATGAAAGTGATAGCAATATTGAAGGCTCTATGTATGCAAGAGTTAATGCTGGAGGAAATGCTAAATATGATACACCTAATAAAAAAGGAAAAAAATCTAATTCTCTTTCTCGTACTTTATTATTTTATATTTTAGGATTTATTATTAGTATTATCTTTATTTTTATTGGTTTATGGCTATTTCATGATTATTTTTACAACGGAGGAATGAACCAAGTAAAACCTACACTTATATTATTGTTAAGTTCTTTTAGCATTGGATTTTTGAGTTCAAAAATAATAATAAAAAAAAGAGTTTAATTTAAGTTGTTGATACATGGAATTAGATAGAATCGTGTACCTTGATTAATCAAGGTTTATTCAGTGAAAAAAAGACAGAATTTCATAGAGTGTCTAAGCTGACAAGATAATGATTTCTTTTATATTATTATCAACAGAATAAACAATTCTATGCTGAATAGTTAAGCGTCTTGAGTATTTATCTTTTAAATTTTTTATCTAAATGAGAAGATTTCAAATTATTTAAATCTTTTGTTGTGGATTTCGCTAATTTTATAGAGTATCCCAATCGATATCCTTCAATGCAACGAACTCATCTTCTTTTTCACGTTGTTGGAGCACATCAGCTACTCCTGAAGATTGAAGATATAATGTTTCTTGGATAGCGTCCCAGTCTTTTTTATTAATTATAACAGCTTCGCTATCTTCGTTTTTACCTGAGATATAAATGGGCTCACTGGTTTTATTAACATCTTTTAGTAATTGATAAAAAACTTTTCTAGCTTGGCTAGGGTTTATAATCGACATAGATTATTCCTCTCTTTTCACTTATTATAACGTACCTTAATGCGTATGCCAAAAAGGATTCAGTTACTCCAGATACATGAAATGACATAGATTCGTGTATTTATGACAGCAATCGTCTATCTAACGTTTTGACTTGTAGGATGAAAAATTATATAGTAGTACTATACTATTTTGGGAATGAGTGTCTCCCTAAGCATATTGCTTAAACCGCTTATTAAAGCTGATGACTTCTGCGCATAGGCCGCAGTCTGTCGTCAGCTTTTTTTGTATGGTGAAACCAATATAGTTTTTAATTAAGATGGAGGTAGGATAAAGAATGCTTTTAAGTATAGCTTTGATATTGATTGTTGGTTTTATATTTAGTTCAATTTTTAGTCGTTTACGTTTACCAGGTTTATTGGGTCTCATTTTAACTGGAATTATTTTGGGTCCCTATGGCCTAGATCTTTTAGATCCGAAGATATTGTCTATATCAGCTGATATACGTCAAATTGCATTGATTGTTATTTTGTTCAGGGCAGGATTGACAATGAATATTAATGATCTGAAAAAGAATGGTCGCCCAGCTATTTTAATGACCTTTTTGCCGGCTACATTTGAAATAATAACTGTAACGATACTCGCTCCATTGTTATTTGGAATTAGTACGCTAGAAGCCGCTATTTTAGGGGCCGTTTTAGGAGCTGTTTCTCCTGCAATTGTAGTTCCACGAATGATTTTTCTTATTGAAAATGGCTACGGAAAAGCAAAAGGTATTCCCCAAATGATTTTAGCAGGAGCCTCTGTAGATGACGTATTTGTCATTGTATTATTTACGTCATTCTTGGGAATGTTTCAAGGAAATGGATTCAATTTTTTTTCATTGCTTTCTGTTCCTGTAGCAATTTTATTTGGTGTTCTGTTAGGTATTCTATTGGGATATCTCATGGTCAGACTATTCAAGTACTTTCATATTCGTGATACAGTAAAAGTATTCGTAATTTTAAGTATCTGTTTCTTAATGGTTTCTCTAGAAGATAGTTTGAAAGGAATTTTTCCAGTTTCAGGTTTATTAGGCGTTATGGCTTTAGGAGGGGTTATATTGAAGTTATATCCACTTTTAGCTAAACGAATCAATACTAAGTTTTCAAAGATTTGGTTAGGTTCAGAAGTATTTTTATTTGTCTTGGTAGGATCAGTAACGGATATAACTGCCCTTAGTGAAGCGGGAGTTGCTGTTGTCCTATTGATTGTCATTTCTTTAATTTTCCGTATGTTAGCCGTATTTCTAAGTATATCCGGTACAAATCTAACCGTTAAAGAAAAATTATTCACAGCAGGCGCCTATACACCAAAAGCGACAGTACAAGCTGCGATTGGTTCTCTTCCACTTGCAATGGGGGTGCCAGCAGGTAGCCTTATTTTAAGTGTCGCCGTTCTTGCTATTATTTTGACAGCTCCACTAGGTGCCACATTTATAGATCTTTCCTACAAAAAACTGCTAGAAAAATAGGTATGTAAGCTACTTATTACTAAACTAATCAGTAGTTACAGGGAAATATAATCAGTTCTATACTGAATAGTTCTTAATATAAGACAGGTTCAATTGCTGGTTCTGAAAGATATGAAAATACAATCAGTTTTTACGTATACACATCTCTATACGTATAGTATCAGAGTTGGTTAATTCTGCTAGACTGAAATTTAAAAGAGTTCTTAATTGAAGCAGTACAATTTTAACAGAACAATACATGAAATTAGATAGATTCCATATATCCAGAACCTTGTTTTAATCAAGGTTCTTTTTTCTTTACTTTTCTTAATACAACTGATAATAATATTTATTTATTGAAAAGTGATCTGCAAGATACCTATATCATACTGCAAGAAGATAACTTATTTTATTATTACAATACTATCTTAAACAAATCTATAATCTGTGATATGAAGTTAAAATTAACAGCACCAGCGTATATTGATCAAACTAATTTTTAATACATGAAATTGTATAAAAAAAGGGATTGAAAAAGAGAGGTAACTGCTAAAAATAAGCGGATACCTCTCTTAAAAGTAATTTTGTAAAAGTTCTTTATTTCGATTTCAGAGATGCTTTTTTCGCCTTTTTTCAGCAGTATCTAACCATTGTTTTAAGATACCTTCTAATTTTTTTCTGCTTCTTTCCAAAAAAGGACTTTCGCCATTAATCAAATACATCCTTGTTGGATAAAGCAGCAAAAGGGTTATGCTCTTGATTTGATTCGATCACTTCAGTGGCTGAAATGAGTTCGACTGGTCCGGTTGTTACTCGATCATTCAATTGACTGTAAAATAGTTTGTTTTCCAGTTCCTTTTAATCTTTCACTAATTTTCATACACGGCATTACTAAGAATAACAGCTTCAGGTTTATTATGATTAAAAATAAAGATTGGTTCTCTTATTTTACTTGTGTCTTTTATAATTTTTGAAAAGTTTTTTTAGCTTCTGTGATTGATTTTGTTTTTACATTTAATGTTTTTAGCATACGAAGCACTTCACTTTTCTATCTGTAGTCTTAGTATAACGCAAAAAAAGGCCTTAAATAAAGTCTTAATAAAAGCCTTTTTGTATCTTTCAATATAATCCATTTCTTAAAATCGTGTGTCCAGAACCTTTAAAAAATGGATTATTTATATTTTCGTTTTATGTAAATAAAAAAGATACATGAAATGACATAGAATAGTGTATCTTGAATCTTAATTAATCAAGATTTTTTCAGTAAAAAAGGATAGAATTTCATCTTTTTCAAGGTGAGATTCTATCTTTCATAGTGTGTCCAGGCTGACCAAATAATAATTTCTTTTGTATTATTATCAACAGAATAAATAATTCGATGCTGAATATTTAAGCGTCTTGAGTATTTATCCTTTAAATTTCCAATTAATTTCTCATATGGAGGTGGATTTTGAAAAGGATTATTTTGCAAGACAACCATTAATTCTCTAAATTTTTTATCTAAATGAGAAGATTTCAAATTCTTTAAATCTTTTGTAGCAGATTTTGCTAATTTTACAGAGTATCCCAATCAATTTCCTCCAATGCAACGAACTCATTTTCTTTTTCACGTTGTTGGATCACATCAGCTACTCCAGAAGAGTGAAGATACAATGTTTCTTGAATAGCGTCCCAGTCTTTTTTACTAATCATAACGGCTTCGCTATCTTCGTTTTTACTTGAGATATAAATAGGCTCATTAGTTTTATTAACATCTTTTAGTAATTGATAAAAGACTTTTCTAGCTTGACTAGGGTTTATAATCGACATAGATTATTCCTCCTTTTCCACCCATTATAGCGTACCTAAAAACGTACGTCAACAGATATTTAGGTCTTCCAAATAGAGGTTATGTTAGTTCATAGATCATTAAAAAAATGACTACTTTATCTTTAATCTATGTCTGAGTCCTTCTATCCGATTTCCTAGCAATCGATCTGCCAAACGAATTTTCAACGTAACATATAAATAAAATAATCCGCCTATAGCTGCTGAAATCCCCACGTTGAGTACTGCCCCTACTCGATTTTCAGGATCAAATAGTTGATACATACTTATTTGAGTAATAAATACGACTATAGACATTGTGAGAGTAACCAATACAATCAAACCAATCTGTTTCGCTAAAGGTTTAATAGCTAGAGGAGCTAATTTATTTAAGGCTAGAAGCATTAAATAAATGGTTACACCAAACCCAAGTATATTTGAAAATAACATGCCGTGAGTTTGAAAAAGATAGAGTAACGGAAATTGAGTGCCTAATTTAACAATCAGTCCTATAAAGAGTGCTGTCAGTGCTGATCTTGTTTGGTTAACGGCTTGTAAAGTAGAGCCTAATAAAACAAATAAACCTAAGAAAAGACTCATATAAGAGGACCACTGTAAAATACTCGTTCCAAATGCACTATATCCGTAAAATACGGTATAAAGTGGCTTTGAAACAACAGCCATTCCAATAACAGCAGGGAGCATAATGAAAAAAAACAACTGAATATTATTACTTAATTGATCTCTCATATCTTTTATTTTATTTTTAGCTAGTAATTCTGAAATAACAGGAACGGAAGTTATCGCCATTGAACCTGCTATCGATATCACAACCATAATTAATTTATTCGCATTAACAGCAACAATCGCATAATGATTAATAATTTGCTTAGTTGTCATGTTTGTAACGGCTCTTATCATGGGATCAAACGTGAATTGATCAATTAATTGATAGAGTGTAATTCCTGATCCTATGATAATAAAAGGAATGGCTGTTTTAACAATGGATTTTAAAATAGCGTTAGTCGAAACAGTACTATTATTTTTACTCGTTGCAAGGTTCCTATCCATTTCAGGTTTTTTTCTCCAAATCACAAAGAGTAAATATAAAGCACTAAATAGTGCCCCAACAAAAGCACCAAAAGTTGACGCTGACACAGCATCAACGACTTCTCCATTCATGACTATCCGAATAATATAAACGGCCATTAGCATAAAAAGAACACGTCCAACTTGTTCAATAACTTGAGAAATAGCTGAGGGAGCCATTGTATGATGTCCTTGAATAAACCCACGCGTAACACTCATGCAAGGAATAATTAATAAAGCCCAACTTAATGAGCGAATAACTTGTGTGCTATCTTCTACAGTTGCAACAGGACTGTTTGCGGCAATAAATGGTGCAATCACATACATGACTACCGCGGATACAATACCTGTAATAGCCATGATTTGTAGCCCTTTTTTATAAATATCTCGACTGACTTGATACTCACCTAGAGCATTGTAGTAAGAAACTTGCTTAGCAATAGCTGAAGGGACACCAGCTGTTGCGATATTTAAAAATAATGCATAAGGAGTGTAGCCTATCCCGTATAATGCGTTAGCAGCAGTGGCTACATCTTTATTCCCCATCCATGCCATCCAAGGAATAATATAAAGAACACCTAATATTCGCGATACGATGCTACCACCTGTCATCCAAGCCGATCCATTAACCATTTTATCTTGGGAATTTATTTCATTTGTTTTAGTGTTTGTTTCATCGGACACTTGCATACCTCGCTCTCACACGCTTATGTAGTAAAGTTCAGTCTACTTCTTTCTTCGTTCTCTCACAACACTTAACTGGTCGATTAAACCATATTAATAAAAAATTAAACTGTTTAACATGGATACATGAAATGAGATAGAATCGTGTATCGAGAATCCTTTTAAATCAACAGGTTATATTTATTATTATAATCGTTATTTAACTGCTATACAAAAGATAATTTTAAGATTATAATCATTTATAAAAGGGGATTATTTTATGAAAAAAGGTTACTTATTGGTATTAGTCATATCACTTTTTGTATTAGTAGGCTGTGATAAAGAGGTTGATGAGAATGTTTTCGTAAAAGGCAATGAATATTATAGTGGTACCACAAAAGAACAGCTTGAAATGAACGTTGAAAATAATAGACCTTCTAAGCTTGTAGTAAAGGGTGATAGTCATTATGCCTCTAGTTCTATACTTAAAAGTGAAGATGAAGATAAAAATGTGGTAAATGAAGTTATTCAAATCCGTGATTATATAAAGAAAAAAGATTATAAAGGCCATCCTAGATATGATATTATTGAACGTAGCGTATCTGGAGACAAAATATATAAAGTAATTTCTATAAATAACGGAGACTACTTTCACTTAATATCATTGAAGTTGATTTCAGATGCAGCTATTGATATAGAAAAAGAGAAGAGTTTAGATTCGGCAGCTGAATATTATGATTTGCAAGTAAAAAATACTGATGATGGTCTACCTACAGATTATTATTATGAAGTTTTACGGAAAATAGAAGCAGATGAATAAATAATTATTTAAAAGTAAAAGAAATATATCATTTATATTTTAAAAAGCTTATTAACTATTATTTTTATACTTGTATCGTATAGTAGTTTTTAATACATGAAATGTTATATAAAGTAACACAACCAAATATGTGGGAACATCCTTATGGAAGCCCTGCAGGCACTTGGGTAAGGGTTAATGCTGCACCAACTAAAACGTTCTATGATGATAAAACAAAATTAATTAAGCAATAGTCATACATCTGTAATCTAATAGAATTCAGAAAGGAATGATGAAAATGAAGAATAACTTAACAGTAGTGTTTATTCAAGGAATTATGTCTATTCTTATTGGATTACAGTTTTATCAGTTTGCCGACCAATTCTCTTACATATCTTTTATTCCATCAGGTATTCTTATCGCTATAGGAATAATTTTACTTCTGTCTATACTTTTAATTGCAAAATTTGGTTCAAATGATGAAGATAAGAAGTGATTGTTATGAATGACTTAAGAAACCTAATATATATTTTACTGCTATCTTTGCGTTATTTGGTTGTAAACATAATTCTGATGAAGGTCTAAGCAATGAAACTTCTTCTGTTATTAGTCCTGTGGAAGAAAAAAAAGAAAATCCTATTTTACCACGTCTTAAAGATGGTGAATTAACAACCCTTAAATCAACCACTAAAATAGTATCGTATGAAATTAAAAAAGATAAAGACGGAGATCCTGGTCTCCTATTCTTATCGGAATTTACGAACCAAGATGAAGAAGAAACAAGCCCAGCATTTGACTGGATGTTATTTAAATTTAGTCGAAAAGTAGATGAGGAAAAGGTTATTTTAGAAAAACAAGCAGTTATCTCGGATGAAATAGCAAGCGATAGCCAATACAATCAAACTTTCGGAAATATGGTATCACATGTTGAACCTGGAGAAACAGTTGAATTTATTTATTTTTTAAAATTAGAAAATTCAAATCCTGTTATAATAACTGCTCAAACATCAGGAGACAATTACGTAGTTGGAGAAGAAACACTAGTAATAGATTAAATTAACTTCTCCGATAGTGTGTTTAATTTTTATTGTTAATAATATGTAACGTAGACATATCCTTTTCTAATACATGAAATTCTATAGATTCGTGTATCCGGAACCTTGTTCTATCAGGGTTCTTTTTTTATTTAACTATACAATAATAGTAAAAAATCTGCTAATCTATTTAAACGATTGTATTATTTAAGATAAATGATATACTTTGCTTAATGTAAGTTATATTTGTCATATCAGGAGGAATAATATGGCTAAGAATTTAAGATTAAAGGCAGCAAGAGCGAAGAATGATATGTCCCAGCAGCAGTTGGCAGATGCTGTTAACGTTACTCGACAAACAATTAGCGCCATTGAAAGAGGAGATTATAATCCGACAATCAATTTATGTAAAGAGATTTGTAAAGAATTTGATCTAACCTTAAACGATTTATTTTGGGAGGAATGAAAATGAAACAATATGATGAATACCAGAAGTTAATGAGATATAAATATGGCTATTATTCATTTATTTCTTTGATTAGCTTAATTATGCTAAATTATTTTTTGGGTCTATTTCCTAATTTACAATGGGCCGCAACCAAAGAACTAGAAATAATGATTATACTATTTTTAGTTGTATTATTTTTTATAAATATAAGTATCTATCATCATGCCTACTTTCGTAAAATCGATAACAAAAATAGAATCTCCTGGCTATTCTTAATTATGGGATTATTCAGCTTATATCTGACCTATCGAAATTTTTTAAACTTTCCTGAAGAACTGATTGTAGATGGAAAAGTAGGTAGTAGTGCTATTCGATTATTTTCAGGTATTTTCTTTTTATCTGTTCCGATTACTACCTTCATAAGAAATAAACTAGATGAGAAAATGGAGAAAAAAGAATGTTAACATAATTAAAAAAATAAGAATACATGAAATCATATAAAGGCATGTATCTAAAACTTTTTTAAACTAGGGTTCTTTTTCAGCTATTTTTATAATTAAAATAGGTTGAATGTAAATACCTGGTTGCGATATGTAAACCAATGAGTGCGTTACTTTCTAATTTTTAAATGAGATAATAAGTCTAATACCTTGAAATAGTAAAAGGGAGTGTTCATATGGCAATAACTATTGTACGTCGTACCGGTATTATAGGAATGGGAGGAACAATTGCAATAAAGATAAATGGAAAAAAAGTTGATAGGGTTAAAACAGAGCAGCAGGTAGAAATTAATATTCCTAATAATCATGCACGATTAGAAGTATCGCAGTCTAGCATTCGAAGTAACGAGTTAGAAGTCAATGACGGAGAAACGATTGAAATAACCACTCCGAAGTGGTCAGGTCTAATCCTTTTTCTAATGATCATTCTTCCATCTCTTGCTAACTTTATTCCAAATTTACAATATAGAACAATTAATGTAATTATTTATGTTATTGTCGTAATGATTTTGCTATATAGCGTGAAATGGTATCGAATAAAAAAAATATAAAACACTTATTATTATTTTGTTTTTCAATCTATAAATTAGCATGAGTAACAATACATGAAATTAGATACAATCCTGTATACCAAATCCTTTAACCAAAAGGATATTTTTCAGTTTTCTTCTCCAACACCAGATTATAAACTATACTAAATAAAATCGTGTATCACCTATTTGAGAAGAAGATTTTTAAATGAGATATAATAAAACATCACCAGATTAAATAAAAAATAAAAAGACTGCTAGCTGGGAGTCAATACCGTTAATTAACTATTTCAAACTCTCGCTAAAATCTTAAGATAAGATGGTATCACTGTACCTATGTGTAGAAAGATAGTTAGATGACTGCTACAAAAAAAGATACAACTACGTATCTTTTTTTGTATACACACATCTGAATGATTTTATCTTTTCCATTCCTTACTTTTTATACCACACTTTCTTTTAACTAGAAATTGTAGCCTTTTAAACTAATTAATCTCATAAAATGCGTCTATATTTAAAAAAATAGACTAGTTTGGCTATCAAACTACCTTAACTAGTGATTATTCTGTAATTGCGTTAATGATTACTCAGTTAATTCAGCTTTTTTTCTAAAATCATACTTAATAATTTCTAGTGCAGGAAGAAAGAAAAATAGGTAAACAATCAAACCAGACAGATTACTTGTTAAAAATGATAATTTATCTGAATACAAAAACTGATTTGGAAAAAAATAATGATTAACTCCGAGTACTATCAAACCAGTCCAACCTACATAAAAAGATAGTGGTTTTTCTTTCAACCATAAAGTAAATTTTTCCATTGTTCCCATCTCCAATACTTTTTTGTGTTACCAGTTTCAAATAAAGAGCTATTCTAGTTATTTAATAAAAAAACCGTTTCTATTTAGCAATGTAAAGTAGGATAAAGAGCCGGATTTATTCTTGCCATAACGTATTCATTCTCATATTTGCCCTTTCTTATTGCTGCAAATTGTTTGAGCCCTTCTTTTTCAAATCCAAATTTTTTATACAGGTGTATTGCACTTTCATTATCTTCAAAAACAGTAAGCTCAAGTCTAACTAACATCAACCAATTATCTGCTACGTCAATCAGTGCAGCGAGTAAAGCAGTACCAACACCTTTATTTTGATACCCTTTATGGATCATGATGCCTATATTTCCACTGTGACGTGTACGATGATTTCCATATACAGATAGCCCAGCAGTTCCTATAATCATTTCTTCACTATTTTGGAGTTTTAAGACCGCAACAAACTGGTGTTGGTTAGCATCCATATTCGTAATAAAGTCTTCGTTATAGTGTATTCTCTCTGATGGTATTCCTAAAATATTTTCAAAAACTCCTGGCATCCGTCTCAAGTCATTAAAACCTTTACCATCTCCACTATTAACAGGCCTAATATAAAATTCCATCTGCACTTCTCCTTAAATATTTTGGATTATGAACTGATTGTATCAAAAAAAGAGAACTTTTATCTTTTTGAAAGGATACTCGTCTTTTTTTGAAGCAACTAAAAGTTTGCTGTTTTTTGTTTAAATTCACATTCCCTATTTCTTAGCATAGCTTTACTCATCATAACAGTAGTGAGTGAGATGCTCAGACTAACAATTACTCCAAAAATTAGTCTTCTAGTACTTATTAAGCTAAATAAAAAAGTATTCGCTAATACAATCATTATAACGCATGCTCCAATAAAATAAATAACTTAATCAACATTTCCCACTCTATTTCTTCATCTTTTCTAATCGTTTATTTTTTAAAAATAAATCTCTCTTTTCTATTTCCATAAAGACGAATCCTATGCTTAGTTTCCTATTTTCTCATTTTAGAAGATTGTTGAATTTTTAAAAATAGAGAATATAAACCATATAGAAAAACAAGAAAAATTAGAACGAGTAAAATAGTATTCACCTATTATCAGCCTCCATTTTTATACTGTTCATTTTTTATTTATTTATGTATAGAATCTAGTAGGATGTCTATTAAAAAACGAATAAAAAAGTAACATCCTTCTTATTATCTAGATTAAGTAAGCTTAATTTACGGCGATTAGTGCAGCTTTTATCATCTTAAACTTCTAAAACAAATTTATTATTCCATTACTTGATTAGTATAACAACTATTGTGAAATTATTATATAACAATCTTTTTACATTTATTCGTGTTAGAATTTAAGAGAGACTTTATGTTATGAACTATGCTTAAGGAGGAGAATATATGCTTGAAGTAAAAAACTTAACGAAAACATTTGGTGATTTAACAGCCGTTGATGCTGTTGATTTTACAATTCCTGGCGGGACTATTTTGGGATTAATTGGCCAAAATGGGTCTGGGAAAACAACAACCTTTCGTCTCATCCTTGATTTACTGCATCCAGATGAAGGAAAAGTTCTTTGGAATGATAAGCCACTAAGTAGATCAGAATACAATCAAGTAGGCTACTTACCTGAAGAAAGAGGACTATACCCTAAAGTTACAATTGAAAAGCAATTAATTTATTTTGCTCAATTAAGAGGAAAAAGTAAAAAAGATATTGAACCTCATATAGATGAGTGGATGGAAAAATTTAAAGTTAAAGGCAAGAAAACAGATAAAGTCAAGACGTTATCAAAAGGAAATCAACAGAAAATCCAACTGATATCTACACTGATTCATAACCCAAAACTGATTATTCTCGACGAACCATTCAGTGGCCTTGATCCAGTAAATGCTGATTTACTTGAAAAAGGAATTATGGAAGCAAAAGAACGAGGTGCTAGTATTATTTTTTCTAGTCACAATATGAACAACGTAGAGGAATTATGCGACCACTTAGTTATGTTACGAGACGGAAAGATTGTTTTAAACGGAACTGTTCATAATATAAGAGAACAATTCGGACGAACGAAATTGTATTTAGAAACTCCTTTAGAAAAAACAGTTTTAGAAGCTATGCCTGGAGTGAAAGAAGTAAAACAAACGGGTAGCCAAACCTATACCTTATCCCTAACTTCTCCTGAATATGGAAAAGATATTTTTCAACGTGTTACTCAAAATGGATACATCACAACATTTGATCAACAGCCACCAACACTAGAGGAAATTTTCAAGATGAAAGCTGGTGATAAAGATGAATAAGTTCTGGGTTATTTTAAAGGAATCTTATCGAAAAAACGTCCAATCTGTTGGCTTTATTGTTATGATTCTTGCTCCTTTAATTATTATAGGTATTGGACTAGGGGTGGGCTATTTTGTTAGTAACGCCGAAGATGACTCATTATCTATCGCTATTATTTCCAAAAATGAACAAGTGCAAGCTTTGCTCTCTTCTAAAGAAACAGGTCTTAAAATCGACAAAGATATCCAGTCAATAGCAAAAGCAAAAAAAGCATTAGGTAATGAAGAAATTGAAGGCTATGCAACTATTGAAGTGACAGATAATGTTGTTGAGGCTGAATATGTAAGTACCGATATCCAAGGTACACCAAACGCAGAACTACTCAAGTCTTTATTAACTAGCTACCAAACACAATTAAAAGGAAAAGAATTAGCTCTTTCCCAGCAAGAAATTGAAGCATTAACGTCTCCTATTCAATTCTCTGAATCTATCGTTACAATCAAAGAAGGCGTAATAAAGACAGAAGATGATTCAGAAATACCTGGGTCACTTGTTAGAAATGGAGCTGCTTATCTGATTAGTATCGCTATCTTCATTTTTATTACAACTTATTCATCCATTATTGCACAAGAGATTGCTTCAGAAAAAGGGACTCGGATTATGGAAGTTATTCTTTCTAGTGTATCTAGTACCACTCACTTTTTTGGAAAGCTTGTTGGAATTCTACTTGTCTGTCTGACACAAATTTCATTGTACGCTATCATAGGTGTTATCGCTTTTGTACAATTGAAGAAAATTAATTTTGTAAAAGATGTCCTTTCTATTATTGATTTAGGCCAACTTACTGCTTCCTTTATCGGAATTTCTGTCGCCTTATTTTTATTGGGTATTTTCCTTTACGTTGTTCTTGCAGCCTTCTTTGGGTCGCTTGTAACAAAAATAGAAGACGTCAATAAAGCCGTCTCACCCGTTGCTTTTATCGCAGTCGCAGGATTTTACGGTGGTATGTTTGCTTTTGTTAACCCCGATCATTTAATTGTAGAAATTTTATCTTTTGTTCCTTTATTTACACCATTTATCATGCCTTTTAGAATTGCAGCAGATAACATTTCTTCAACGAGTATCGCCATTTCATTAGTCGCAACACTTTCATTTACCGTTTTAACAACTTGGATTTCCTTGCTTCTGTATCGTTCAAACGTTCTTGTGTATTCTGATACAAATTTATTTAAAACAATGAAACGTTCTTGGAGTATTTTTAAAAGCGAACGCAATTCAACCTATAAAGATTAAACTCTATCATTCTCAACAGATAATCAATCTGTTTTACAAAAAAGCCTACCTAGTTAATCATTAGGTAGGCTTTACTTATGCTTGTTTACTTGATGATTTGAATCACTATCCATTACTATCACTAATAAGTTAGGTCACTAGATACATCTCAGTTTGCTTGTTCTATCTTTCTATTTGTAGCTAGGCTAATGATATTTAAACCAATTGTTACAATGAGAAGAATTGCTGCAACCCAATTTAACGTACCTATTGTATCCATAAGAGCAGTTAAATCATTTATTTCAACTAGATAGTTGCTATAAGATAGTTGAAACCATAAAGCAATTGCGCAAGCTCCCATACTCAATAAAATCATTATTGAATGGTTAGTCGCTTTTTTATTCCGTTGCATAATACTAACAATGGGAATAATCCAAGCAATCAAACCTAGTACTAAGCTACCAATATTGAGCCAAAAGTAATCAAATGAATTAAACATATGAATCTCCTTCCAAAACTTTTTACTGTATATCTGGTTAATAAAACTTTGCTAAACTACATCATAACTTAAAAATCTTAAGAAAGAATAAACGAATCTTTCTTTTTTTATTTTCCCGTTTTTTATCCCTCAAATGAACCGTTATATAAACAAATAAGTGCGTTACTTTACAATTAAAAAATGAGATAATACAGTCAAATCCATTTAGAAGTATGACTGTTATTATTCGACTCATTTTAAAGAAAGGACTACAAAAATAAGGATTACATTAAAATAAAAGGAAAGAATCAAGTCAGTATTGAGATTACAAAAGCAACCATTGCCACCTTAACGTTTACTTCTATTTTGTTTTTTTACTCGTAATGTTTTTTATTATTGAAGGGTATCCTTCCTTTCTTTTTATTCGACACGTATCACTTAACAAATTTAGATGAACAAAGTTAATTCCTTAATTTCAAAATCTTATTTCTGACTTAGTTATTAAAGCTACGCCTAGTTTTCTAAATTAATTAAAAGAATTGGAGAAGAAAAACATGAAAAAGAAAATGGTTTTTATTTGTTTTTTATTGATTGGTTTCACTACGATAGGAGCTTGTTCCGCAAAAAATACAGATGATTTAAATGTTCCATCTATCAAAACCGTTTTGAACAAAGCATTAACCGCACCTAATGAAGAACTTGTTGACGCATTATTAAAACCTATCGAGCAATTGCAATCAGGAGACGACGTTATGGAGTCAACTATTTCAGATGCTATAAATGAGATAGACGTCCTCTTAAAGGATACTTACGGAGAGTATTTTACAGATTATGGGTATGAAAAGTTTGTCGTTCAACAGTCCATTCCTTCAAGCTACTCACTATATGCAGACGGCTCGGGTTATCAGCTAACTGTCAAAACGATTGAAGTTACTAAAGATAAAGATCACGTTAACCGATATTCTTTTGAGGTGACACTTGACTACAGTACTGACAAAGATGAAGCCAATACTATTGTTGCTACTGGACGAGTTGAATTTGAAGATGGAAAAATAGCTTCCTTGGATATTAATGATGATAAAGGTTTACTAGAAGAAATGTCTGCTAAAACGATTAAAGTAGACTATTAAGCGAAAAGTAGCTGGATAAATCCTATTAAAACCAGGTTTTATCTAGCTACTTTTTTTATTCTGTATAGCTGAATTTTAAATAAATACACTTGAAAATTAGACTCGGCCTTTCTTTTTAATCATCAGCCATGATACTAATAAACATAAAACAGCATAACTCATCAAACAAATTAAGCCATTAGTAAAATTAATGTACTCATTTATACTAGGAGAAAATGAGTCTCCATACGTTAGTACTTTTGATAAGTCGAAATATGAAAAAGGAAGGAAATGAGCTATATTTGCAATCGCTGATTCTGCTGTAAAAAGTGGTGAACTAGGCAGCATAATGACCATTAAAAGAACAACAGTCTGAACCAAAAAAGAATGAGTAAATCTTGAAATAAGGATAGATAGACTTGAAATAAAGGTATAAATAGCCACTAATAAAATAGAAACTTGACTTAAAAATTGTCCAGTCGTCAGTATGCTTACCGTTAACCCATCCTTTGAAATAGGAATGGGATAATTTAACGAACCTATCCCATTTCTAAAACTAAGTATAAAAATAGCTAACCCCACCGAAAATATAAAATATAAAAAAGCAAATAGAACAGAAACTACTAGTTTTGAAAGAATCATTTTTTCAAAAGAAATAGGAGTCATATTAACAAAATCTCTTGTTCCATGAACTTTTTCATCCGTGTGAATTCTTGAAAAAATTAATACCGGGAAAATCAAAATCATTGTAAAAGGAATAAGTAGTTGAAAATCATTTGAGATAAAATTTATAGCTGGTACAGATGAATCAAAATTGACAGTTGCTATTAAATTATTAGCAACCAAATGTTCCAACTTAGCCACTGTCTTACGTTGTTCAATGAGAGGCGTTCCAGAAAGAGAGCCACTTTCTATTTGTTCTAGTATTTTTTTTTCATAGGCTAATTCCGTTTTTGTTATTTCTTCTGATTGTTTTGAAGATAAAGCAGCGTAAAATGCTTCTAGCAAAGCTAGTCTCTCCTCTTCATCTTTTATCGCTAGCGGTACATCAAACTCTTTCATTTGTTCTATGCCTTCTCGTGTTTGTACTATCTGATCACTTATTTCTATTAATTTACTTGCTTGTGTATCTATTTTCCTAAAATCTATTACAGGGGATAGAAAAATAAATAAAATAAGTAAAAATAAGCCTAAATACATTCGATCATAACTAATTTTTTTAAAATCAAACAAGAGTTGTTGTTTCATGAGATATCCTCCCGTGTAAATAATTGTTCGTATACGACTTCTGAAGAAAGAGTTTCTTTTTCAAAATCTAACAAGTAGTCTATTTTCTTATTTTTCAAAAAAAGTACTTTATCTGATATCTTATCTACATTAGATAAAATATGAGATGAAAAAAGAATAAGCTTGCCTTTATTTTTTAGCTTTATCAGTTGTTCACTTATATTTTTCATATTTGTTGGGTCTAAACCATTCATCGGTTCGTCAAGTAAAATAATATCTGCATCACTGACAATACACATCGCGATTAGTATTTGTTGTTTCATTCCTAATGATAATTTTTTTATTGGTCTATTAACGTACTCTTTAATCGCTAAGTCTTTTATCACTTCCTCAACATTCACTGAAGAATGCCACATAGCTTTCACATAATTAAGATGGTCTATTCCTTTAAGGTTAGGATAAAGTGTCTGATTGCTTTCTACAAAGTAAAGAGACTTGTAATATGCCTGCCTGTTAGTAGCAACGCTCAATCCGTTGATAGCTATTTCTCCCGAATTAGGACGAATGAGGCCGGCTATGGTTCTAAGAAGCGTAGTCTTACCTGCTCCATTAGGGGCAACTAACCCTATTATCTCAGAAGAATTTAACTCAATAGCTAGCTTTTCTAAGATTATTCTTTTACCATAATGCACAGAGATGTTTTTTATTAGTAACACTTTTTATCCTCCTTTTGAAATAGGCTACATTATGACTAACCTTTTTTCGATTTAAGTAGAAACACGCTCAATAGTACTATTTCTTAGCTGTTACTAGTAGTGTCACACTTTATCCTATTTAATTCAAATGCAATGAATAGCTGCCTATTTTTTAATCCAATAGTTTTTCATACTCTTTTAAATCATCAAATTCAGTTGTAAAATAAATTGGTGTTTTAGAACTATTTTTCAACTCAATCGGCTCTTTGTTATTCAGTTGATTGATAACGATTTCGACTGAATTTTCTTTGGTTAAGTTGATGTCAAATTCTCGGTCAGCACTTATGAGCAAATAGCTACCTTCTGATTTCATCTCATACGTTCCTCTATCAACTTCACGATTGTCAATATAAAGTGAAAAAGTCTGATCATCCGGTTGGACACCTAGTTGAACGATGTATCCATCATCTATTTCACTTTGATACCCTCCTGCTAAAATTGGCCGTATCTCCGATGAGCACCCTACTAGTAGTAAATATATTCCTACTAATAAAACAGTGACTAATTTTTTCAAAACAATTCCTCCAAGTAGTCCATTTAGCTTTTAGTCCTAAGCTGTCATACATTCAATCATCTTTTTTTATCTTCCTTTGTTCACTGTATTCTCTTTCAATCTTTCACCTACTATTAGTTAAGAAACGTATTGATTAGCCTAAGTACTCCACAGTAGTCGTTCCCCAACTAAAGATATCACTTACTATACCGTATCCCATAAACAGATTGTAAGCGATCCCGCAAACACTTACTAAATAAACTAATTTATATAGACTGTTCGTCTGTTTATTCCTAGCTAGTAGAAAAGAAGCTACTACCAAGCCAATAGGCGTAATCAAAAAAGAAATTAGCGCAATAGCTAATAATAGTAATCCTTCATCTTTCTCACTTTTGCTCTGGATAAAAGCTAGTTTCCGATAATATTCTTCAATTTTAAGTTCATTTTTTTTAATTTTATTTTTAAGTACTTGATTTTCCTTTAATAACTCATCTGTAGAAATTTCATAGTAGTCACTCAACTTTACTAAATTAGCTAAGTCTGGATAACTATTGCCATTTTCCCATTTTGAAATAGATTGCCTAGAAATTTGTAAATAATCAGCTACATCTCCTTGCGAATAGCCTCTATTCATTCTACTTTCTTTTAGTCTTTTTCCTAATACCATTTATTCTCCTCCTCATTGCTACTTGTTTTTCCTAATACCTAGCTTCTATCTTTTAGTTAGTATACTATTATCTGTTGAAGTTGATTTTTTTATTCTTTCTTTCCTTTTAATAACTCATCTGTAGAAATCTCGTACAACTCACTCAACTTCACTAAATTAGTTAGATCTGGCAAACTACTATTATTTTCCCATTTTGAAATAGATTGTCTAGAAATTTTAAGAGAATTAGCTACGTCTCCTTGTGAATACTTTTTATTGATTCTACCTTTTCTTAACTTATCACCTAATACCCTATTTTCCACTCTCGCTTTCTTTTATTCATCCTATCAAAAATAGTAAGAATTCACTATCAACCATTGGTTGCCTTTTAGCAACCAATGGTTTACATATGAAAAAAACCACCCTATTTGTGTCAATAACGTTAAAAAAATTTCTTTATTTATAAAAAATAAACAGAAACTGGAAAATAGCTTTAAACTAGTTTTAAAATAAACTGTTCCTAAGTCCGTACTCGATGATAGACTTAAAAAAATCTGATTTACTAAAAAGTTGGACGTTTTAAGAAATAAGTCCATTCGCAACTAATAGTTGCTAAGATGTAAACCGTTGCGTTCTAGTCTTTCTTGCCATAATAATGGATACTATAACTAGCAAGATACAATGAATCATCAATAGATTAGTAGTAGATTCCAGTTCTTATTTCTAATCCTAGCTAAAAATTTATGGAGGTTTTTTAATGAATCGACTGTCTTTATTTAAAATTTTTTCTGCTATTATTTTTAGCTTAGCTGTTTTTACACTATTGATTCAAAGAATTATCATCGGTTATAGTCTAGTTGCTCTAGGTTATTATTTTCTAAGAAAATCAGATGAAATTTGATTGCAACATGTCACTCTATTTCCTTCTTACTTACTATATTTGTGAAAAAAGTTCCTAATCAAATAAAAAGAATGCTGATACTAGAAAATTTAACGCTAGTTTTCCACTCTATTTTATTGCTTTTTTATTTAGCTTACTTTCTCTAGTATACTATTTAATTCATTCCCGTTTCTACTAGTTTAAAAATTAAATATAGTCTGTTTTATTTTATTCTTCGTAGAGTCCTTACTTCTAATTTTTGTCTCAGCTGTTCTTAGATTTATCGTCTCAAATCTATTTCATTCATTTCTTTATAGAAAATAAAAAAAGATAATTCCTATTCACTATAGGAATCATCTTATCGCTATCTATTTCTATTCATTCTGTCTCGTTACACTTTTTTTAAAAAATTAAAAGACTTCAACAGACTCATCGTAACCATCATTTTCAGTTAAATTTTTATAAAATGCTGCAAAAGTAGTATTCATATAAGGGTTTAACCAGATAAATCCAATACCGAAAGATAAAATACTTAAAATACCCCAACCAAGAAAACTTAATTGTAAGACAAAGTATTCCCACTTATGTCCGTCCATCATTTTTCTACTTTCTGTAATGCAATCAAGAGCAGACACTTTTTCATCTCCAGCAAAACTTTTCCTATCTTTAAAAATAAAATAAGCTTGAGAATAAGAAAAAGTTTTTATAATTCCTGGTACGACAAGCAATAATGTCCATAACGCAGTAAAAATTGCTGTAAAAATATAGACAAGTAATGTTCCTAAAAAGTATTTTTTTGTAAATACTTGAAACGCTTGCTTAAATGGTCGAATTTGCATTTCTGGATCTCTTAACCAGTCTAAAAAAGTATACGAAATACCAATAGTCAAAAATGCAGAGATGATACCTGTACTAGTAGAGCCAGAACCAGAATTATCTGCAGGTGGGACGTAACTCGCAGGTTCTATCATTAACTCTCGAACCAATACTGTTAGAACACTTAAAGAGATTACCATTACAATAATTGTTAACAATGCAGGGATTAAATTTAATAAAATGGCATCTTTCCATCTGCCACTTAGCAACTCTTTTGCTTCTTCTTTTAACTCTCTTCTATTTTTATATCTTCCCAAAAAAATCATTCCTCTCAGCTATCTCTCTCATTAACTAGATTCTTCATCTTAAATTATACTACAGATAAATATGTTTTTAAATCGATTTTGATTTTTGCTCTAAAAAAGAGAGCAACTTTTATTGTCAATCTCCTATTTTCTTATCTAGCCAATAAAGTATATTTTTGGGTTTTCTCATATGGTATACTATAAAATAGTTGACTTTGTTACATAAATAAGCTGATATATTTTTCTTACTTAAATAGGAAAGGAATCATTGAATTGACTAAATCATCAAGTTTAAGCTTACGTTATTCTAGTTTACAAGGCATTTATTGGATGTGCTTTTGTGCTGTATACGGTTTTGCTTCTGTTTTCTTATTAGAGAAAAATTTTGAAAATCAAGGTATTGGATTTATTTTGGCAGCAGCAAATATTCTTTCAGTTATTCTACAACCAACATTAGGTTCTTTCATTGATCGCTTAGATAAATTAACTTTAAAATTTGTAATCTCATCGATTACTATAGCAACAATCTTACTGTTAATCCTGCTATCTTTTTTATCTAGCTTTGTATTCGTAGATGCTTTTCTTTATACGTTGATCGTTTCATTAACCTTAACCTTACAGCCTTTAATCAACTCTTTAGCTTTTGAGCACATTAATGCCGGAGCAGCTCTTAATTATGGTTTAACTAGAGGAGTTGGTTCACTTAGTTTTGGAATCACTTCATTTTTTTTAGGGCAATTATTAAGCCGTTATGATGCTAGAATTCTTCCAATTATCTGCTTAGGACTCTTTTTCTTTTTGTTGTTATTAATTTTGAGTTTTCCTAACCTAACTCACGATCATTCCTCTTCAACTGTACCTGCATATCCTAGTAAAAGATTACCTATTCAAGAAAACACACTCACTTTTATTAAAAAATATAACCGTTTCGGAATACTTTTAATTGGGATTGCTTTTCTTTTTCTCTTTCATACCATTGTGAATACCTACCTTGTTCAAATCGTCAAGAGTTTAGGTGGGAATGATAGTGACTTTGGTTTAGCTTTAACGATTGCGACTGTTTGTGAATTACCAGCTATGCTAGGCTTTGGTTATTTACAGCAGAAATTTAAAAGTGGGAAGATGTTAATTTTCGCAGGAATCTTTTTTGTTATTCGTAGCTTCGCCTTTTTATTTTCTACTTCTCTTTGGATGCTCGTTATTGCTCAATTGCTTCAAGGATTAGCCTTTGCTGTCTACACTCCTGCCATTTCTTATTACGTAAATAAATTAATGACTCACTACGATAAAATAAAAGGACAAACCTTTGTTGTAGGAGCAGCAACTCTTGGCAGTGTTTTTGGCAGTATTATTGCTGGTGGTTTATTGGATTCTGCTGGAATAACGGTCATGTTATCTGTTGGCAGTCTTGCAGCTTTCATCGGCAGTATACTGATTATTTTTTCCGTTCGCACCGATATTTAATTAAGAAAGAAGGAATGAGTAACTATGAAACACTACCATTTTCTATTATTCGATATTGACGATACTATTTTAGATTTTAAAGCTACCGAAAATTCAGCTTTGACTTTCTTATTCGAACAACAAGGCATCATTTTAACAAATCAAATTAAAGATCAGTATGAACACATTAACCACTCTTTGTGGCAAGCCTTTGAAAGAAATGAAATCGATCGGAATGCTATTTTCACTTCACGTTTCCCACTGTTATTTAAAGAACTAGGTTTTGCTGTTGATGGGTTAGTATTTGAAAAAAATTACCGCTGTCTTCTCAATAAAGGCGATGACGTAATTGACGGCAGCTTAAATGTCTTAAAAGAATTAAGTTTGAATCACTCTATTTATGCGGTGACAAACGGAATGTCAAAAACACAATACCAAAGAATGGAATCAGCTAATCTGTTGCCGTTATTCAAAGACATCTTCGTATCTGAAGATACGGGTTATCAAAAACCTATGCAAGGTTATTTTGATTATGTTTTTGAACGTATTCCTAATTTTTCAATTCAGCAATCTCTCATTATCGGGGATTCATTGAGTTCGGATATTCTTGGAGGAAAAACTGTTGGAATGGATACTTGTTGGTTTAATCCGAATTCAAAACCTACCAATCCTTCGATTCAACCTACTTATCAAATTAAAAAACTTGATCAATTATATGATATTGTTAGTAAAAAAGAGCTTTTACCCAAAAATACCTTTTAAAAGGTATTTTTAGGTAAGGCTTTTTACTTTTTCAACTCATTAAAAAAAATAAATAAAATTAGCCTTTTTTAAACATGAATCTTCTATTTACTCACTTCACGTTTAGCAAAATTTAACACGACATTCTTTACTGACTATTCCCGTACTAAAAACACTGTCTGCTTTCTAATTTTATATTTATTTGACTTACATTTTTTAATTTTGTGGATACGCATGTGACTAACTTTTTTAAGCTGTCAGCTATTCCTTCTATACAAATAGAACATTTGTTCGTATAATGAAAGATAGAACTAGAAAGGAGAGAATACAATGAAGATGAGTGGATATGAGTATAATGATCGGAAAATGGCTAAATGGCAAGGTTTCGTCTTATCAGATCATGCTGAATTATTAAAAAAATCAGATGCACTTAAAAATAAATGTACCTTACCAAAAGAAAAACAAAGCCCAGAAAGTATTTCAGAAACTATTTTCCAAGCCTTCTCAACAGAAAAGCAACTTGTTCTCCAAATGGACTTTCTTATAAATGGTTTATATGAGGATGATCTCATTGGAATTGTCATTGGTCAAGAAGAAAATAGTCTTTATCTTCAAACGTATTCTGAACTTATCCTTATTGATAGTTCTTTGATTCGCCACGCAGAAATAGCTGAATCAAAAAAATGGTGGGACGAATCTTTTTAGCCTTTATGACCACCAACTAGTCCATTTCTTTTGATAGCTGTTGCACCAGAAGTCAGACTGCTAGCATGTACTAAGGAAGTATATCCGTACTTATTACGTACTAAATCAATAATTTGATCGATCTTTTCTTTTCGAATAGTCTGTTCTTCTGACTCAAATAAATTTAATTGTACATCTGTCTTAGCTTGTATTTTCCCGCAGCTAATAGAAATTTGTCTTACTGGTTCTTGTTGATAATGAGCTCTAAATAAGTATAAGCAAGTATCCATTATTTTTTGACTAGCGGCTGTTGGAAATACTTTTAGTTGATGACTGAATCCTTTCTCACTAACTTCTTTTGAAAAACCAATCGTTAAATGAACTACTTGGGTCTCAACATAATGGCTTCGAAGACGAGCAGCTACTTGTTCAGCCATTTCCTTGATAACTACTTCAATCTCTGCTTGTTGAATATAATCTCGATCTAAAATTTGGCTTTTTCCATAAGACTTAGACAATGTCTGATACTTTTCTGATAGAATACTTCGGTCAATTCCATGAGCATGATAAAAAAGTTGTTCCCCTATCACTCCTTGAACTCGTTTCAAAGCTGATACATCGTGTTGAGATAATCGATAAACAGAATCAATACCTAATTTGACTAAATTATTTGCTGTTTTGTTACCTACTCCCCACATTTCTGTAATAGGATGAATACGCCAGATTGTTTTCTCAACATCTTCATAATGCCAGTCAGCCATAAAATTCGGACTATCTTTTGCTTCATTATCTAACGCTAATTTAGCTAATAAAGGATTATCACCTATTCCAATTGCCGTTACTAAATGCAATCTTTGCCAAATGGCTTGTTGGATTTTTACTGCAATTTCTTTTGTTGTACCAAATAAGGCATGAGAAGAAGTGACATCTAAAAAAGATTCATCAATGCTGTAAATATGTAAATCTTCGCTTGAGATAAATTCTTGAAAAATATCGTTTATCATGACATTTACTTTCAAATATAAACTCATTCTTGGTTCAACAATTTGAATGTTAGAATTTTTTGGGATTTCATAGCGTCGTGAACCTGTTTTAATACCATATTCTTCTTTTACCCTTGGAGAAGCAGCCAAAACTAAACCACCTTCTTGTTCCGGCTTACTCATAACTACTATATACGACTTTAATGGATGAATCCCCCTTTTAACAGATTCAACAGACGCAAAAAAAGACTTTACATCAATACATAAGATATCTCTTCGAGGCTCAGTTGAATAATCTAATCGAATCATATCCATCGCTCCTTTTTCATCATTAAACAACGTTTACTTTCTTTGATTATACAAACATACGTTCGCATAGTAAAGAGAATAAAATCTGTATTAAGATTAAAAGAATCGATAAATGGCTTATCTAGCGATAGATTAGATAAAAAAAGACTATACCCGACCTTTTGAGCTAGCTAATAGGTTAGTGTTTATAAAAATCAGTTGTTTTATTTCAAAAAGAACAAGCTTAATAAAATTGACTTCTAATTCTACTACTTTTTCCACTGACTTTCCCTATACCAAAGAGCCAATTTTACATCTAATTCCTAAAAATTGGTATCTCTATTAAAAATCAATTAAAAATATATACCAATTTCATCTTTCTTAAAAAAATAGTTGACTTAACGTTTAATTAGTCCTATTATTATCCTGTTATTAAAAAAATAAAATAAACTATTGTATATACCAATTAATTTTATATTTATTTGGTATACATATCGATTTCTGATGGAGTCGTTTTTTTATAATGAGTTGCTAGATAGATCATTTAAAAGTTTAATAAATAGAAAGAAGGACAAATAAATGTGCGGAATCGTAGCTTATATTGGCAATAAAGAGGCTAAATCTATTTTATTACAAGGTTTAGAAAAATTAGAGTACCGAGGTTATGACTCTTCCGGTATTTTCATAATAGATGAAAATAAAAATGGTCATCTCTTTAAAGAAAAAGGAAGAATTGCTGACTTGAAAAAAATGATTAAAATCGATACAGTCTGTACTTCAGGAATTGGACATACACGTTGGGCAACACATGGTCGTCCAAGTGTCAAAAATGCTCATCCACATCAGGCTGCCAACAATCAACTTGCTCTTGTGCATAATGGTGTCATTGAAAATTTCCAAGAACTTAAAGATACTTACTTAACAGACATTTCTTTAATAAGTGATACAGATACTGAAATTATTGTCCAACTTATCGCGTACTTTACTAAAAAAGAACAAATTAATACATTCAAAGCTTTTAAAAAGACTATTTCTAAATTAAAAGGCTCTTATGCTTTAGCTTTAATTGATAGCAATCAACCGGATACTATTTACGCTGCTAAAAATAAAAGTCCCTTACTGATTGGAAAGGGAGAAAATTTTAACGCTGTTTGTAGCGATGCTATGGCTATGGTTCAAGAAACAAATCAATTTATTGAATTAATGGATGGCGAATTGGTTACGTTAACTCGTGATGAAATCAAAATAGAAACTCAAGATGGCACCATTATTCATCGTACTCCTTATACAGCAGAAATTAATCTAGTTGATTTGGACTTAGGTACTTATCCTTATTACATGGCAAAAGAAATAGATGAACAACCAGCTGTCCTTCGAAAAATTATTCAAGCTTATCAAAATAAGCAAGGCCAGTTTGAATTAGATAAAACCATTATTTCTAGTATAGAAAATAGTGATCGTATATACATTATTGCTTGTGGGACTAGTTATAATGCTGGTTGGGTTGGAAAGCAGTTATTAGAAAATTTAGCTCACATTCCAACTGAGGTTCATTTAGCAAGTGAATTTGGACATAATATGCCTATTCTAACAAAAAAACCATTCTTTATTTTCTTATCACAAAGTGGTGAAACTGCTGATAGCAGACAAGTTTTAGTTAAGATTAACGCTATGGATTTCCCTTCATTGACCTTAACTAATGTAGCTGGATCTACATTATCTAGAGAAGCTGATTTCACATTGTTGCTCCATGCTGGCCCTGAAATTGCTGTTGCATCAACAAAAGCGTATACTGCTCAAATCACTGTTTTAGCAGCTTTATCAGAAGCTATTGCAAGAGTAAATGGCGTTGCTGGAGATAGCAATATGGCCCATGAACTTGGCATTGTTGCTACAGGAATGGAACGTATTCTTTCTGAAAAAGCAACTATTGAACAACTGGCAACAGATTTTCTAAGTACCAGTCGCAATGCTTTTTATATTGGTAGAGGGATAGACTATTACGTTGTTATGGAAGCTGCATTAAAATTAAAAGAAGTCTCTTACGTTCAAACAGAAGGGTTCGCTGCTGGAGAATTAAAACACGGTACCATTGCTCTAATAGAGGAAAATACTCCCGTAATCGCAATTATCACGGATAAAGCAACTGCTGGGCATACACGAGGGAATGTTCAAGAAGTTCGTGCTCGTGGAGCCCATACACTTGTTATTGCTATGGCAGGGTTGGAACAACAAAGTGATCAGATCGTACTACCAGAAGTTCATCCATTACTCACACCGTTGGTTAGCGTAGTACCAACTCAATTATTAGCTTACTACACTAGTTTACACCGTGGCAATGATGTCGATAAACCTAGAAATTTAGCCAAGAGTGTTACAGTAGAATAACTACTAAAAAAGAGCAAAACAAGGGAACTGTTTTGCTCTTTTTACTGTTTACATTAAGCGAGATTGATAGAAATAACCGCATCCTTTTTAGTTTCACCTAAGTCTCGCTATCTCTGGCTTTAATGGCAATACGACACCATAATAAATGCGGTTTCTCTCAGATTCATTAAAAACTCTCTTCCCAATAAAATGAGAAGAGAGTTTGATTAGTTAATTTTCTTCAATAGGATCTTTTACCACGACTTCATCTACTCGTGTACCAAAGAAATAAACAACTCCAATTGTAACCATTAAGGCTACTGGCATAACAATCCAGATGGATAAGCCTAAACCGACGGGAATAAAACCAAATAAAACAGAAATAGCTCCAACTACTAATGCATACAATAACTGAGTCTTAACGTGATCTAGATGATCTACGCCAGCCCCCATAGAAGATAAAATGGTTGTATCAGAAATTGGTGAGCAATGGTCTCCAAAGATTGCTCCAGTCAAAACAGCTCCTGAAGTCATAATAACAAACTCTGGATCTGTTGACAAAGCTGCTGCTAACGGAATCGCTAACGGCATCAAGATACCCATTGTGCCATAAGATGTTCCTGTTGCAAACGATGTAACAGCTCCTAAAATAAAAATAATTGAGGGCAATAAAAATAGTGGCATGGAATCAGATAATAATGAAACTAAAAATTCTGCCGTACCTAACTCACCAATAACGGTACTTAACGACCAGGCCAATAACAAAATAGCTCCAGTAATAATTAATGATTTCATCCCATTAATCCAAACTGCTACCGATTCTGTCCACGTGAAAGCTTTTTGATGAACACCCATCGCCATTGCTACCAAACTTGCTAATAAGGCTGCTTGAAACAAGACAATACTTGCATCAGATGCACCAAAAGCTTCTTGAATAGCTAAAAAGGATAGCGGACTATTTTCTAATAGAGCAATCGTTGCCGTTTCTCCACCTTCCATAACAGTATTGTATCCGTTGAAATAAAATCCAATAAATGCTGCAATAATCAATGTACCGATTGGAACAATCATATTCCATATCGATAACTTGACTCCTTCTGCAGGTTCCATATCTTCCATTTCTGTTGACGTTTCTAAAGTGAAATCATCAAATTCATTCTCTTTTCTTGTACGAGCTTTTTTTTCTACTTTTAACATTGGGCCAAATTCTCTTAATAATAAAGCTGTTGCTAAAACAAAAGCCAACATCAAGAAATTATAAAACCGATAAGGCAGTGTTTGGATGAAAATACCATAAGCATTCACTGATTGACCAATGGATTCGTACCCATCTTTTATCAAGCCTACTTCATACCCTACCCATGTAGAAATCAATGCAATCCCTGCAATTGGTGCAGCTGTTGCATCTACAACGAAAGCTAATTTTTCTCGTGAAATATGTTTTTCATCAGTAACTGGACGCATTACGGGTCCGACAATCAATGAGTTAGCGTAATCATCAAAAAACATTAATACCCCTAAAATCCATGTAATCACTTGAGCACTTCTAGGCCCTTTAGCTTTATTTGATAGAGCAGCTGCCACAGCTTTAGCTCCTCCTATTTTAGTCATTAGTGCAATCAAGCCGCCAATGGTTAGTACTTGTAGAATAATCCCTGCATTCCATGGATCTGATAGCGAAGTTAAGGCATACTCGACTACGCTTAAAAAGGCTTGAACAAAAGCAACGAGAAAATTATGATTAGCTAGATGGAGCACAAAAGCTCCCGAGAAAACGCCTATAAAAAGAGAAATAATAACATCTTTCGTTATAAATGCTAACACTATGGCAACTACTGGTGGAACTAATGTGAATAAACCATAATAAACTTCTGTTCCATTTTCTCCACTAAAATCTGCATTAACAGCCGTTATTACCAACAAACCTATTGCCACTATGAATCCAATTTTCTTCTTCATCATCAACTTCCTCTCTAAATTAAATAAAAAACACTAAAAAGATACCTTGAGTCTACTCAACTCAAGGTATCTTTTTAGTGTATTTAACTACAAAAAAGCAGACCCTTTTGTTGATAGTCCTCCATAAGAATCGAATACTTGATTTTTATGACAGTCTTGAATATATTTTATTCAAAACCAGCAACTACTAGCTTGGCCCCACTAGTCACTTCGGCGATTTTCCCTTTCTGATACCCCTTTGCCTTTTTTGGGTTACCGTACTCTTAAAAATCGCACCTCTATCTGTCTATTTAGTTAGGTTATTATCTATCTACTCATTCTATACTATTTAACAAAAAAATTCAGCATATCTGTTTGTTTTTTTATTTTCCCTCTAAATCAATCTTCATTTAACGATTTATACATTGCAATTGAACGACCTTTTGATGATGGTATAGGGGAAAACTTTTTTTGCCACTTCTCCACTTACTGCTAATTGAAAAGCTGCACTTCCGATTTCTTTCAGATGAAAATCTACTGTCGTAAAAGATAAAACTTCACTAATAGCTAGATTTTCCTGACCAATCAATAATGGCTGTTTCAAGTGGCGATCTTTAGCATACTTATAAATACCGCTAGCAACATGGTCACCATTTGTCACAATGGCGTCAAATTCTTGGTCACTGTTAAAAAAATAATCTGCTGCTTTTTTTCCATCTTCCATTGTTGAGCAATCACGCACAATCTTACCTTCAATGGATACTCCAAAAACGTCTTCATAGCTTTCACTATTAATTTTAGAACTTGCACTAACTTCTTCGCTACGGTTAATGGTCACTCCAATATTCTGATAGCCCATCTCTTTTAAAGAAGCGAATACCTCCGTGTAAGCTTTTTTACGATCGACATGAACACTCGAAATAGCATAATCTTTTGTATCTTCACAACAAATAATCGGTCCATACTTTGTATATTTTTCGATTTCTGCCAATGAGTTACTTTTAGATGTTAATATTAGCGCTTCAAATCTCTTAGTTTTCAATTGTTCAAAGTAGCTTTTTTCTATTTCAGGATTATAGTTAGTAGGCAAAAGTGTCACTGAATAGCCAATTTCAAATGCTGACTCAATTACTCCGCTAATAATTTTTTCGAAATAAGAATGATTCACATTAGGAATAACTACCCCAATATTTTTTGATACTCCTAGAATCAAGTCTCTTGCTTGGCTGTTAGGAGCATAGTCTAGTTCCTTAATGACAGCTAAAATACGCTGTTTTTTTTCTTCTGATACATGTGGATGATGATTCAATACTCTAGACACTGTCGTTACTGAACAATTTGAAAGTCTTGCTACTTCTTTGATATTGGCCACACTTTTATCTCCTTTTGAAATTACGTTCATTCATCCATATTATACCATTCTCTATTCATAAAAAATAATAAAATAAAAAATCCCCTTTACCATTTAAAGCCATTCCTAAAAACAGAAAAAATAAATTCTATTTTTAGACTTATTGGTTTAAACGGAATAAGGGATTTAATAAAAAATTAACTCATTATTTTTTAGCGTTAGTCTATTTATTAATCAGCTGGTAACAACTTATTTAAGGCAATAGCTGCTATTGAAGCTATCGCAATGGGAGAACTAAACAAATAATGGATCATTGTTGGCAAACTCATTAAATAATCTTTTGGTAAATACAATAAGGCTATTATCAATAAAATAGGAATAGAGATAACATACATTTCTTTTTGCCCAATTTGTGTTTGTTTTATGATTTGAAAGCCACTCATTGCAATAACCCCACACACAAGTGCAAAAACTCCACCAATAACGGCAGAAGGAATAGTCGAAATTAAAGCAGAGAGTTTACCAGATAAGCCAAAAACAATAAATAGTCCTCCAGCTGCTATAAATACACGACGACTTGCAATACCAGTGATGGCTATAATTCCAGCATTAGATGAATAACCCGTTACTGGTGTCGTCCCTAACAACGAAGCCACTATACAACCTAACCCTTCACCGATAACTCCACGATTGATATATCCTCTGTTTAAAGGCGTTTTTGTAACGTTGCTAACCGCTAACCACGTCCCTGTTGTTTCTGCTAATAAAACGACATAAATAATCAACATCGTCACGATAGCAGAGAAATTAAAAGTAAAAGTAAAGTCTTTAAAAAGCAATTGCGGCATTGAAAACCATTTTGCTTGTGCTACTGAAGATAAATCCAATATTCCCATAAAGCTCGCAACGATACTCCCAGTAATTAACGCAATAATGACAGAAGCAACTCGGAATAATCGTCCACCTTTTGACAAGCGGCTTCCCAAGATTGAAGAAATAATCATAATCGTTCCTGTTAACACTGCTAGAAAGATATTTTGGCTAATGGTTCCTACTGCACTTTTATAGACATTATCGTTTACAGCAGCAGGCATTAAAGAAAGACCTACACAAAAGATAATAGTCCCACCCACAATTGAAGGAACAAAAGAATCAATAAATTTATGAAAAAGACCAGTAAAGCCTAAAATCGTTACTAGTACTGCGCCAACAAAACTTGCACCCATAGCCGCTCCCCAGCCTTCCATACCGCCACCGTTTGCCAGTGTTATACCAGCAATAGCTCCAATAGGAATAAACGAAGCTCCTTGTGCAACGGGCATCTTCATCAAAAAACCAGATTGAATAATAGTAGCTACTCCTGCAGCAATAAAAGTAGATTGAATCAAGATGGCTGACTGTCCAGAAGAAAAACCAACCATCATCGCTACGATAAATGGGACAACGTAAACATCCATTGCTAATAAATGTTGCAGTCCAAGAAGAGTACTTTGTGTCCAAGATACTGAATCAGTTGTTCCTACTGTTATCGTTCTATTTGTTTGCATTTTCTGAGTTGTTTGAGTCGTTTCCATATCTTAAGCAAATCTCCCTATTTTCTTATTTTTTCGCCTTGAACCCATACCGAAGTGATATTTTCACGTTTTGTCAAATACAGTAACTTTTGAAAAGTATCTTCTAGCGGTTCTGAATCTTCAAAAATAGGCATTGAAGCATGTGCTATAGTCGTATCGATTACTTGTGCATCAAATGCATAGTTTTCTGCAAGACGGCCAATTGGAAGACTTAAACTTTCTCCACCACCGGCCGTTGCAAAATAAAAAGCTTCTTTAGCTGTAATACGTGACGGCTCTTTATCGCTTCGTTCTGCGGGAGATTTCTTTGTATCTACGCCATCTTCTAGCATTCTAGCTGAAATAATTGCTTGACGAATAGCTGAATAGATACTTGGATCGTAGCCACCTGAAAGATCGGTTCCTAACCCAACTTCTACTCCAAGATCATGAAATTTTTTAATTGGAATGACACTATTTGCAAAGTAAGCATTAGAGATTGGGCAATGTGCTATCGCTGTTCCTTGCTCTTTGAACGTCAAAGCATCTGCATCACTCAAAAAGTTGCAATGTGCCATAACAGATTTATCTGTTAATAAGCCAAAGTCATTTAAAACTTGTGCATCATTTTTTCCAAATCGATTTTTAACATAGCCATGCTCCCAATCACTTTCACTACAATGACTTGTTACATGGACATCATAAGCTGCGGCTAATTCACCTAATCCTTTTAAGGCACGATCTGTACAGCTAGGAACAAAGCGAGGGATGACAACAGGGTACACGCCTTGCTTTATTTCAGGTTGTAAAGCTTTTACTCGTTTAATAAATCGCTCAGTATCTTCCAAAGCTATTTGCGTATCTTTATCACAATAATAATCAGGATTTTGTTCTAAGTCATCCATAACAATTTTCCCAACTAATCCTCGTTGTCCCTTTCTTGCGCAGATTTCAGCAAGCTGATAGCTAGCTTCCTCATGGATTGTTGCAAAATAAAGTCCTGTTGTTGTTCCATGTGCTAAGAGTGTGTCTACTAAATGAGAATAAACTTTTTCAGCAAAGACACTATCTTTGAATTTTGATTCTAATGGGAAGGTATACGTATTTAGCCATTCATGTAACGGGATATCTAGTGCTGTTCCACTTTGTCCCCACTGAGGCGCATGGATATGTAAATCAATGAATCCTGGTAATAAGTATTGCCCTTTTTTTAATTCTACTAAAGTATCTAGCGCTTTTGCTTCCTGGAGGAACAGATTATATTGTTTATCTGAAGGAGCTAGACGCTTTTTTATCATCCCTTTTTCATCGATACAATAAAGATAATCTTCCATTATTTCAATTTCTTGAGCGGTAATACTAGAAAAACCTGTTCCTTTTATAATCTTAACTATTTTATCCATCCAACTCACCTTTATTCGTATTTTGTTACTATAAACTCATTATAAGTGAGAAATAAAGGGTAAGTCAACTTAAAAACGAATAATTACTATAAAAAAGTTTTTATCTTCCGTTTTTTAATTTAATTTACTTTTGTTACTAGCCAATTGATTTTAGTTAAAGATAGGTTTTTTGACTACAATAGAACGAACGAATAATAAAAAACGGATAAGACTATACGTCTAATCCGTTTTTCCACTATTCCTTATTAATACTTATACAAAAATCCTGACATCGTTATTGTGCCTATTAAAATAATTGTTACTAGAATAGCAAAATCACTCTCTTCAACCGGCTCTTTTTCTGATGAAAGATCTGTACGTGTTGCTTTTTCTAATGATTCAGATTCTGAATCAACAGTCATTGCCTCTACTGCTGAATCTTTTGAGGTAGGAACTTCAATAAACTGATCTTCTTTTACGGAAACTTCTGGCAACTTATTTTCAATGGCAGGTTGTTGGCTATCGCTTTCGTCTTTTGGCTTAGTATCCAACTCCGACTCTTCTGTTTCTATTTGTTCTTTTTCAGGTAATAGTATTTTTTCGATAGAAATAAAAACACCTTTATTATCTGTTAGTTTAAAAACAATTGACCCTCCAACAGGTATAGCAGAAAACAATTGGCCATTGAGTACAAATTCTCCCTTCTTGTCTGAATAAACTTCAGTCAGTTCTTGATCTAAAAAAGACACTTCTACTTTAACAAGCGGAATAGTCTTGCCTTGATAGGTCTTCATCTCTTGGTGTAAATCGGGTAATCGTGTCTTTTCTCTTATTTCAGCGGCTCTCATTTCCCATTCCAACGTAGGTTTTAAAAGTGTTTTTTCTACTACTATCACCATGCCATCAGATACAAATACAAACTGAAGAACCTCTCCCTCATTTCGTTCTACTAAACTTTCATCAAATTCCCAAATAAATTCGCCAGTAATTGAATCTGAATAAACAGGCTTGGTTAACTCTCCGTCTTTAATCAAATAAATAGCTGATTTTAAAGCTGTTTTGCCACTAAATCGCCTTGTATCAATATGAATATCAGATAATGTTGTAGCTTTTTTAAATTCTTTTTCTTCTAGTGTCTCTTCTTGCGAAAGGATGATTTCTTTTCCAATCTCTTTTTCTAAAATAATTTTTTCAATTTGTTCTTCATAGTCTACCGTTTCATTTCCACTAACAAAGAAAATAAGGCTGTCTCCAGCTTTAATTTTATATTGGCTAAAATCAATAATGTATTTTCCACTGGAGGAAATAGGGATTTCTATTCTCTCTTCTTGATTTTCAACACTAAAGGATACTGTTAATTCTGGAGCTATCTCGCCAGTATAAATCAACGTATTTTCATATATATCCGTTATTTCAAAGGGTTTAGTTTGGATTGACTCATTTTTTTGTATGATTAAACTATTATCTTGCGCGTAGACTGCTGGAACTGGGCTGATAAATAAAAGTACGCCTACTAGACTAGGCAGCCAATAATAACTCGTTATTCTTTTCATTTTCTAGTCCTTTCTAACTTATTCATTCAGTAAAAAGCAACCTTTACTGTGTGAAAGTACTTAGGCTTTTATTGTTTTGTTTTATAAATCAAAGATGGTTGCTTACGACAATTATTAGTCTACCATAAAAAACTAGCCAATTTAACCACACATTAGACAAAAAGATACAGATTTAATTGAGAGTACATTTAGTCATACTTTCACTTTGAATCAGCTATTAATAGGAGTAGGCACGCTTAGTTAGTGTAACTGTAACCGATAGCCTGTTTTTTCTTTCATAAAGCACCTGTTTGATTTTAGTTGTTTAGTAAACGACTTTATCATTGAGGGTACTGTAAAAAAAGAATCCTCTAATTAAAGGATTCTTAGTGTACGATTTCATCTTATTGGATGCATCAATTTTACTGTTTACAGATAGTATTTCGCTCTTTCTTCATGCTATTTTTATTAAGAATTGAAACCAAATAGCACAACCCCTAACGCACCTAAAATTGTCGTTAAAATAAGCACTATTCCTAAAATAAGACTAAGAAACTTCGCTGATTTATTTTTATAGTTCATTTTAATCCCACTTATTAACAGGATTAATCCTAAAATAAAAAGTACGGATAAAGCAACTAAAATTATCATTTTTAAAGGGAATCTTCCGTTGATAAACTGATTAATCATTTTCAAAGTGTAAGATATTGATTCCAGCTGCAACCATCTCAATCAAGGCTCCCTCACCATCACTGACAGCAGCAGTGAGACTGGCAATAACCGACACTTTGAACCCAGCAGCCAGTGCGTCCATAGCAGTCGCCTTAACGCAGTGATCAGTAGCAATCCCAACAATATCAACTTCTGTGATGTCAAACGAATGGAGCGTGTCTTCTAGAGAAACACCCGTTTCTTCAGTCACTCCTTGAAATCCACTATAGTCCGGGCGACCCATACCCTTGATGATATGGCAATCAACCATTTTTCGAATCTCCATATTTGCATACTCTACGCCCTCAGTTTCTTGAACACAGTGAACTGGCCATGTGTCCATGAAATCAGGCTCAGCAGGTAGTGTTGCGAAGTGCCCACCATTATCATTGTCAGACTCATGAAAGTCACGAGTACCAATAACTAACGAATAATTTTCAGAGAACCGATCAATATAGCTAACCACATTCTTGGCTACTTCACGTCCTCCAGTCACACCAAGAGCACCACCTTCGCAGAAATCATTCTGCACATCAACAATAATCAAAGCCTTTTTATTCATAATTTTTACCTCCTAATCATTTATCAAAAATAAAACATATCCCCCTCATATTTACAGCTTAAAGACGTTGATTCTATGGTTTTAGCAAGCAACTGTTTTCATATGATTTCATCTATTAGTTACTGTTTTTTTCACCTAACTTTACTTGTTGATTTAGTCTACATTTAGATAGTTACAAATGTTATTACACCTATTATTGCGCTTAAAATAGTTAAAATCTGGATAACTAAAGAAAGGAGTGCTAGTGGTTTAATCCATCCACTATAATTTTTCATATTGGAATGAGTTAATATATATAGTGAAAATCCTATTCCTACAAGTGGTACTATGTAAGATAGTATGATAAAAATAATAACTTTTACAGATTCTTGATCCATGCTTACCTTATTTTCCTTCATCAAAAATCCTCCTTATTAATAAAAAACTCTCTCTTTATACACTTACCATTCGCGGTATGCTTGTCAAAGTAAGGAATAAGTTTTCATGTACCTTTATTGTATCTAAAAATTCTTATGACCTCTGTTCAAATAGGATTCGAGATCTCCACTTTATATTCTATCCTCTATTTTCTTTATCCTTACTTAATCTATTAACTAACCTAATATAAACATACCAATTAAAACAAATACCAAAAAAGAATAATATACCAGGTATCCATAACACGCTGCCATCATATCTAACCTGTGCGATATAGGCAAATCCAAGATAAATCAGCAGTACAATTGCAAATAAATGAACTGCTATTTTCATTATTTTCACACCCATTCCTCCTCTATTCTCCTTTTAAAAAATATCTATTAAGGACGTCTGGTACGCTATAAATAGTTTAACTTGTTAAGTTCTCTTAGATAGCTCAGTTCTCTGGTAGATTGCTAGTATACATCCTATTTTAACTAAGCCTAACGTTCTCATTCACATAAAGCAACTTATTAACTTATTACCAGATACTCATTTCAGTGCGTTTTCAACACTAGTTATTCCTATTGGTAAACTTATTTTTTATTCACCAGTTAAATTTTCCCTTGCAACATATGAGCTACCCTCTTTTTTACACCCAATAATGGATTCTTTTGATTTTTTTGGTAAATAGATTTCAGTTCCTACTTCCAGATCATTCGATTCTAAGTCATTTTCGGGATAGCTATATCGATCTATCTTTTTTTAACAAGATAAATCTTATCTGATTGTAAAGATTCTTTATACGGTTCACTTGTTAAAACATATGTAGTTCCTGAAACATTCACTAAGCTAAGCATTTTAACCTACTTCGATTTATTTATAAGAAAATTTACTAGTAAAAGGATAACTAGTGCCAATAGAAATAAAGATAGTTTTTTTTCAAAAATAACGCCTCCATTTAAATTTAAAATAACTATACCCTTGATTTAAATAAAAAGCTAGCTTATTTCCGAATTCTATACACTATACAAATAGTTTACCAGACAATTTTATACACAATTTATTATTCTTCCTGATGTTTCAGATTAAGGTATCAACCGTCAGCTTGTTTATACCTCCATAAAATAAATCACTAACCCTAAAAAATTAGAAAATGATGGAATTATATGAAAAGGATGGTTGGAAAAAAGGGAATGAAAAGGTAAACTAAAAGAAACCTATTGGGTCATGGTACATGAATAGTCTATTCATACAATTCACCTAAAACAAGGAGGACTTTAATGAAAAGAAAAATACTACTCATTGCCACTTTTATCTTTGTTTTTATTTTTTGGGTAATGTGGACAAATTTGACTATTGCAACTAGTTATTTTGAAATTGAAAATAAAAAAATACCCTCTGATTTTTCAGGCTTCAAAATTGCAGAAGTATCAGATTTACACAATCGTCAATGGGGACAAACATTAATCAAAAAAATCAAAGCAGAAAAACCTGATGTCATAACCATTACTGGGGATTTGATTGACTCTTCACATACTAATTTTGATCAAGCTATGCAATTTATAGAGGAAGCTAATAAACTAGCTCCCATCTATTACGTAACTGGAAATCATGAAGCATGGATCGAAAATTATGCTGTTTTAGAAGGAAAACTAAAAAGTGCAAAAGTAATGATGATGGACGATAAGTCTGTCTTTATAGAAAAAGAAAAGAATAAAATACACATCTCAGGTATCCAAGATCCAGATTTTTTTGAAAGAGAGAATGACTATGGTATCCAAGGAGCAAGAACTCGCACTAAATTAACCGAACTGTTAGAAAAAGAGTTCTTTACTATCGTTTTAAGCCATAGACCAGAACAATTCGAGCAGTATGTCGCTGCTGGCGTTAATTTAGTGCTAGCCGGTCACGCACATGGTGGACAAGTGAGGATTCCATTCATAGGGGGACTTGTAGCTCCTAATCAAGGGTTTTTCCCAAAATACACAGAAGGGCTACATAGCAAGAAAAACACAAAAATGGTTGTTAGTAGAGGACTTGGTAATTCTATTATACCAATCAGAATAAATAATACTCCTGAACTAGTCATTATTACCTTAAAAACAAAATAAAACGTTCTTATTAAAAATAACTACTGTATAAAAAGCCCTCTATCCTGATTAAATAGAGGGCTTGTTCATTTCATTCAAAACAGTATGGTTGGATCTACTCTTTTTTCTTTTTATATCCATACTTTCTAAGTCTAATCTTTAAGTTCTTCTTATACACTTCAACATTATACTAGATCAATATGAACAAAATCAAAGACTATTTTTCTTCCTGTAATCATCCTAAGAAACAGTATCCAAATAAGACAATGCATCAAAAAAGACGAAAGAGATTAATCAAACTTCATAAACTAGTTTTGCACGTTTCTTAGTTAACGACTACCTTCTAGCGGTCTATCTGTTTTTCTTATTGAATACTTTTTTTCAATGATTCAAGGTTATTTTTCATCACTTGGATGTAGTCCACTCCAGCATCTTGTTCTTTTTGTGACACTCCTTCGATCGGATCTAAAACAGCTAGTTCTATGTCTGCTTCTGCTGCTAATGTTTCTGCTATTTTTGAAGACGCATTATTTTCAAAATAAATATAGTTAATGTTATTTTTTTTAGCATAGTTTGATAATTCAGCTAATTTAGCTGGACTTGGTTCTGTTTCAGAAGATAGACCTGATATTGAAACTTGAGTTAAGTCATACTGTTTAGCTAAATACGCAAATGCTGCATGTTGTGTAACAAATGTTCTATTTTCAGCATTTTCAAATGCTGCTTTAAATTCTTGATCCAACTCTGTTAATTCTTGAGTATATTTCTCAGCATTCTTTTGATAAAGTGCAGCATTCTCTTTATCTGCTTTTGCCAGACCCATTTGAATAGTTTTCACTTCAGCTTGAGCCAATACCGGACTCAACCAAACGTGAGGATCAATAGCATGGGAATGTTCTTCTTCGCCAGGTTCTTCATCTTCTTTAGACTCTTCTTTTTCTATAAATTCTATTCCTTCACTTGCATTTATGACTGTTACTTTAGTTGTATCAATCGCTTCAAGTGTACCAGGTACCCACGTTTCCATCTCATCACTATTGTAAATAAATACGTCTGCATCTTGAATAGCAGCAACCACTTTTGCACTAGGTTCGAACCCATGTGACTCTGTTCCTGCCGGGATTAACATCGAGATTTCTGCATTATCTTGCACAATGTTTTTTGTGAAGTCATATATGGGGTAAAAAGTTGTTACGATTTTCACTTTTTTTCCTACTTGATTGCTTTTTTCTACCTCAGAATCTGTATTTCCACAAGCACTTAATAAGAGTAAAAATAGTACTCCTAATATTGGGATAGCCAAACGTTTAATTTTCTTCATAAGTTACTTCAACTCCTATTTTTTTGATACAATAGCGATTTATCTTTCAGTCTCAAATCGTAATTGTTACGTTTTAAAGATACCTTATTTCTATCCTTATTGCAACTTTTTTTGAAAGAAAATAAACAGTTACTTTACTATCAAGCTTTTTCTTTTTTGTTTTTCCAAAGCTAATAAATCGACTTTCATATTTATTGGACCACGATAACCTGATACTTGGCCATTTTTATGACTAACTCGATGACAAGGAATGAGAATCAATAAAGGATTTTTTCCAATAGCTGTTCCTACAGCTCGAGAAGCTCGAGGATTTCCTATTCTTTTTGCTAATTCTCCATAAGTTAGTGTTCCTCCATAAGGAATATTCAACAGTTCTGCCCAGACCTTTTCTTGAAAGGGCGTTCCTTTTATGTCTAGTGGCAAATGAAAATGTGTTCTTTCACCTTTAAAGTATTCTTCTAATTGGTTGACACAATAAGCTAGTTTATCTGGATTATGTTTTGCTAAATCAATAGCATTTATTTTTTTTAGCCATTCGTTTAATTCTGTTTTCCCTCCATTTAAAGAACCCACAAAACAGATTCCTTTGTCTGTTGCAGCAAGATAGATTGGCCATTTTTGATTCAATAATTTTCCATAATAAATCTGTTTCGTTTCTTCGCTCATACCTACCTTCTCCTTTATCATTTATCGTTTAATCATTTTTTATGCTTACACCCATTGTTACCTTCAATAAAAAAACAGTTGACAATTGTGCAGAATTTATTTAAACTCAGCAATGAGGTGATGACATGTCAACAAAAAACCACTTACTAACAATCTTAGAACAACAAAAAGGGCAAACCATTTCTGGTCAAGAACTAGCTGATCGAATGAGCGTTTCGCGCACTTCTATTTGGAAAGCTGTTTCTAGTCTGCGAAAAGAAGGCTACCTTATTGAAGCAACAACAAATAAAGGGTATTGTCTTCCTGTAGAATCTGATTTGCTATCCAGTGAAGCGATTAGGCCACTACTCGCAGCTGAATTAAAAAATCAGCCCTTTTATCTTTTCAAAGCCATTGAATCAACTAATCAAAAAGCAAAAAAAATAGCTCTCGAGTTTCCATCAAAACCAGGAGTTGTGCTTTCTGAAGAACAACTAAAAGGCAAAGGGCGCTTAGGTCGATTCTTCTATTCACCCGCTAAAACAGGTATTTATATGAGTTTAATTTTAAAGCCGAATCTGACGACTACAGATGCAACGCTAGTTACAACAGCAGCGGCCGTTGCAGTTTGTTTAACTATTGAAAAGCTAACAGATAAAAAGCCTAAAATTAAATGGGTGAACGATATCTACTTAGATGATCATAAAATTGCCGGTATTTTAACCGAAGCTGTGACTAATTTCGAGAATGGCACAATTGATACGATTATCTTAGGAATAGGCTTAAACTTTCGAACGCCCATAGAGGGGTTTCCAGTAGAATTAGAGTCTATTGCTGGAAGTTTATTATCTGAACATACTGGTAACCTAACACGCAATGAATTCATTGCAGAGCTAATCACTCAATTCTATCAAATTTATCAAACCATTGGAAAAAGAGATTTTTTAAAAGATTATAAAGAACGTTGTTTCGTTTTTGGAAAAATCATTCATTTTAAACAGGGAAAACAGGAGTTTGACGCTATTCCAATTGATATTGATCAACAAGGTGGATTAATTGTACGAATGCAAGATGGTCAACATCAAACATTATCTTATGGTGAAATTACAATTCAACGTCCATTTCATTAAAAAGGAGCACACACATATGAAATTAAGTACTCGAGATATCACTTATTGTAGCATCATGGCTGCATTAACGTTAGTAAGTGGATTTCTCACAATCCCACTTGGTCCCATCCCGTTAACGTTACAGACATTAGTTGTTTTATTAACTGGCTTACTTTTATCTAAAAGAAATGCCTTAATTTCTCAAGGAATTCATCTTCTTTTAGCTTTATTAATTGGTGGATTTCAATCTCTACTTAGTCCTAGTTTTGGATTTGTCTTCGGCTTCGCAGCCGGCGCATACGTCATTGCATTTATTATAGAAAGGTACGGGTTCACTATAAAAATAGCTGCACTAGCTGTTTTTATCGGTTCTATCGTTATCTATTCTATTGGTTTACCTTATATGACAGTTATTTTAAATAATTACTTAGGAGGAAATTTTTCTGTCATCCAAATTTTACAAATGGGGTTCATTGTCTTTATTCCAGGAGATAGTATCAAAGCACTCATTGCTGTCGTTATCGGCTTGCGTTTACGAGGAAAAGTAGCCCGTTCCCAATCATAAGTGTGACCATTTCTCGTCTCGATCTTTAATACTTATTAAAGTCAAAAAATAATCTTATCTAATCTATTTGTACTTTAGTAGTGCGAATAGACTAGATAAGATTTTTGTTCGTTTAACTGTACTTAATTAAACGTTCCTGAAACAAGCTCGCCTTTGAACATAACCACTCTTTCTGGACAGACACGCGCAACTAAATGAGCTGCACTTACTGCTTTTGTAAATAAAATACTCGCTTTATCTCCTACTTTTGGCCAACGTTTCATACCATCAGTATCTAATGGTGTTAGACCATTGGAAACTAACGAGTAAGCTTGAGAAAGCGACTTTTCATCTTTCATCGAAAAGACCTCTGCAGCACGGCTGACCCTTTCAATTAAATCTCCAGTTCCAAATGGACTCCAGTGATCATTGATATTGTCATTAACTACTCGCACGTTTACGCCATTTTTTTGGAGCAAGAAAACAGGTAGAACGGTTGTATCGATTGGAATTGTTGTGTTAATTCCAATATTAAATTCAGCTAATCGCTTTGCAATTTGCTTAACGGTTGACTCATCTGTATCTGCCAAAGCGAGTGCATGACTAATTTGTACCTTGCCTTCTAAATGATATTTTTGGGTATAATCAATGATTCGATTGATTTCAAACAATCCTAATGTCCCGCGGTCATGCAAATGAAAATCAACTTCTCGATTGTAATGACTCGCTAATTTAAAAGTCGCATGCAGCGATTTTTCTATATCTACATCAATCGTTGCTGGATCTAGTCCTCCTAAAATCAAGTTGCTATCACTAGCTAAAGCACTTCTCAATAGACCGTGTTCTTTTGTAGCTAGTGTACCATGCTGTGGAAAAGCAACTATTTCATAGTCCAAACGGTGCTTATTCTTTTCCAATATTTCTTTAATACACTCTAAATTATCTAATCCTATAACTGGATCAACATTTGTTTGAACTCTTAAAAAAGTAGCACCATTATCACAAATTAAATCAATTAACGCTTGCGCTTTTTTTGGTGTCCCAGAGAGAAAACCTCTTAAAAATTCTTTTTCCTCTTGAATCCGCTCTGCTACCCCAGAAGCCGGCACAACAGCTTGCCATTCTCCACCAAAGTGACCTTTATCTAAGTGAATATGATTGTCTTGTAAAGACGGTAAAGCTAGATATCCTTTTGCGTCAATGACACCTGCCTGATTTTCAGGGATTTTTTTAGTAATTTTCTTAAATTCACCATTTTCTACTTCTAGTGCAAATTCCTCTGTAGTCGTAATAAACTTGTTGGGACTGACTTCTTTGTAACCCGTTTCTAAATAAACGTTTTTTATCCAAACCATCTTTCTCGTCCCCTTTCTTATTTATACTCTCTAAAGGATTGATAAAAGGAGAAACTCTTCACTTAACCACTTATCGACTCTTTAGTCTACTGTTACCATACACTACAAAAAGAAAATATGTCCACTTATTCGTATTAATCCCTCTCTCCTTTTTGTTTTTTCAACTCCTTAAAAAATCCAAAAAACGACTCTTTTCTTTTAAAAAAAGAGTCGTTTCTGGCGTTTAATTTTATACTGATTTTGGTTTAAATCGCTTTAATCTTAAAGCGTTTAGTAGAACGGATACAGAACTAAAACTCATTGCTGCTCCAGCAAGCATAGGGTTTAATAATGGTCCTCCGAAGAGATAAAGAACACCCATCGCTACGGGAATACCCAATGTATTGTATGCAAAAGCCCAAAATAGGTTTTCTTTTATATTTTTAATCGTTGCTTTACTCAACTCAATCGCTGTTGGTACATCCATTAAATCACTTCTCATTAAAACAATATCTGCAGATTCGATTGCAATATCTGTTCCTGAACCAATCGCAATTCCGATATCTGCTTGAGCCAAAGCAGGAGCATCATTGATACCGTCTCCTACCATCGCAACTTTTTTACCTTCGGACTGAAGCATTTTCACTTCGTTTGCCTTTTCTTCTGGTAAAACTTCACTTAATACTCGTTCAATCCCTACTTGTTTAGCAATCGCTTGGGCTGTTCTTGTATTATCACCAGTAATCATCACAACTTCTAGTCCCATTTGATGCAATCGTTTAATCGCTTTAACACTATTCTCTTTAATCGTATCTGCAACTGCAATTATTCCTGCTAATTGGCCATCAACTGCAATATACATTGGTGTTTTGCCTTCACTTGCTAAGGAATCAGAAGTTGTTGTTAAGGTTCCTAATGAAATAGCACGCTCATCCATCAATTTTTTATTGCCTAATAAGATTCTTTGTCCATCTATCATTCCTTCTATGCCGTGCCCAGGAATAGCATTAAATTCATGCATTTTTACTAATAGCATCTTTTTAGTTTCTGCCTCAAGGACAATAGCTGCTCCCAGTGGATGCTCTGAACCTTTTTCAGCAGATGCTGCTAATAGCAATAGCCTTTCTTTTGAAAAATCAGCACTTGTGACAATATCTGTTACTTTTGGTTTTCCTTGTGTAATCGTTCCTGTTTTATCAAATATAACTGTTTCAACTTGGTGAGTGGTCTCTAGAGCAACACCACTTTTAATTAACACACCATGCTCTGCGCCTTTTCCAGTCCCGACCATAATCGCTGTTGGTGTTGCTAAACCTAGTGCGCATGGACAAGCAATAACCAATACTGAAATGACAATCGTTAAAACAAAGATACCTGATTGTCCTGAAATATACCAACCCAAGCCTGCAAGCAGCGCTAACACGATAACAATCGGTACAAAATAACCAGAAATTGTATCGGCTAATTTAGCGATTGGTGCTTTTGAGCCTTGTGCATCTTCTACTAATTTAATAATTTGTGATAAAGTCGTATCTTTACCAACCTTTGTTGCTTTGTATTGAATCGTTCCATTTTGATTCATACTGCCAGAAATAATGGTATCTCCAATAGTTTTTTCAACAGGCATACTTTCTCCCGTCAACATAGCTTCATCAACTGAAGTCATTCCTTCTATAATTGTTCCGTCAACTGGCATTTTTTCACCAGGTTTAACAACTAAATGATCTCCAACTTGAACTTCTTCAATAGCTATTTCACTTTCTTTTCCATCTCTCATAACTCGGGCCGTTTTAGGTGCTAGCCCCATTAATTTTTTAATCGCCTCAGACGTTTTCCCCATTGATAAAGCTTCAACGTATTTTCCAAGTGTAATCAAGGTTAAAATAACCGCAGCTGATTCATAATACAATTCCATCGCGTAAGTCGTGTTGCCTAAAAAGACAGCGATAGTTGCTCCTAAACTAAAAATAAAAGCTGCACTTGTTCCAAGAGCTACTAAAGAATCCATATTCGGATGTCCTTTAAATAGAGCTTTAAACCCAATAATAAAAAACTGTCTGCCTAAAAAGACAACTGGAATAGTTAAAACAAGCTGAGTAATGACAAATGCCACTGGATTTATTGCTGGATTTAAAATCTCAGGTAGTGGAGCTCCTAACATGTGGCCCATAGAAATGTACAATAAAGGAACTGTAAACAGAGCAGATATCCAGAATCGCTTCCAAAGATTGCTAATGTAACGAGCTTTTTTATCTTGCTCTTCTTCAGATTTCATGGCAGTATCTATTTCTTCACTTGCTTTATACCCTGTATCACTGACTATTTTGATCATATCTGCTACTGATATGATTTTTGGATCATATTGAACGTGTAATTTTTCGGTTGCTAAATTTACGCTAGCTGTCGAAACTCCTGCTTGCTTTCCAACTGCTTTTTCCACCGTTTGCGCACAAGATGCGCAAGTCATGCCTTCTATAACAAACGATTTTTGAACATCTAAGCTATTCGCTTGATACCCAGCATCTGCTACGGCAGATAAAATATCTTTGTCTGTAATTTTTGATTGATCGAAATCAACAGTTAACTTTTCAGTTGCTAAATTGACTGTCGAACTTTGAACACCTGGTAATTTTTTAACGGCCTTTTCTACTGTTTGTGCGCAAGAGGCACAATGCATACCATCAATCGTAAATGTTTTATTACTCATTCTTTTTCCTCCTTGATTTAACTTTTATTCCTTGCAACAATCACATTGACCTTTACTGCAACTACATACTACCTCATTTACAGCTTGTTTCTTTTTCTGCTCCAAAACTTCTGTTAATAGTAGAATATCATCCTGGCTCAATGTTGACTCTGCTAATACGTTTGCCATCGTTTTCCCAATTTTTTTGTTGCAAATATGAGAAAACACATCTAGTGTTACTTTTCTTACACTTTCCTCTTCCGTAACAGTAGGTGTATAAATAAACTTGTTGCCTACTGCTTGTGTTGTTAATAATTTTTTTTCAACCAATCGACCTATTAACGTCTTAATGGTTGTTGGCTTCCAACCCATTTTATCTTGTAGCACGTTTATAATTTCTTTACTTGAAGCAGATTTTGCTGTCCAAATGACCCGCATGATTTCCCACTCTGCATCGGTAATTGCTAGTTTTAATTGAGTTGTCATGGCTACCCCCACTTTCTATCTACGTTTGTAATCATGTTTACAGTTTACAACTGTAGACGATTAATGTCAAGTAAATCTTCTAGTTGATTTAAGACATAAAAAAAAGGATTGAGTTAAATACCCATCCTTTTTTTAATCTATTCGCTAGCAGTGTTTGTTTGAAAGCAAGATTCTTCAAAAATATTTTTTTATTCACCCTGTCAATATGTATTTTTAGATTACAACCTTTTTGAGAAAAACATACCACTAGAAAAACTTAACAGAGCAACGCAATCACCTGTTCTTAAAGTAGTTGGTTTAATCAAATACCATCATCTCCTAAGTTAGTTTTTAGCTATCGGGACCCAACCAGGTTTACTTGATATATATTCCCACATTTCGTCTGGAATCATTAAATCCGTTCTATTGTGAGGATCTATTTCTACTCGAATGGTTTCTTCTTTTCCCTCTTTAACTTTCTTGATCCAATCAGGCTCAACAATTAATTCACGACCAATAGCAACCAAAGGTATTCCTAACTCTAGTGCCTCTAGAGCATCACTTGGTGTTTGAATTAATCCTACTCCTATAATAGGAATTTCTTGTCCTATTTTTTCTTGAATAAATTGAATAATAGGTTTTTCTAGCGACTTTTCTCGCATGGATTGTTGCATCATACTCCCAACCGAAACATGGATATAATCTAAGTGTTGATCTTTTAATTTTGTTAATAATTGGATGGTATCTTCTAATGTGATACCTGGCTTTTCCATCTCTTCAGGTGAGATTCGATAGCCTAGGATAAATGGCTTATCTGCGTATGTTTTGATAGCCTGTTTTGCTGCTTCTATTACTGCGAGTGGAAAATTCATTCGTTTTTCAAGCGTTCCACCCCAATGATCTTCTCTGCGATTTGAGTGAGGAGAAAAAAATTGTTGAATTAAGTAAGTATTCGCACCATGTAACTCAACACCATCAAAACCAGCTTGAATGGCTCTTCTTGTTGCTTCACCAAATGCTTTCACTAATTCTTTCACTTCTTCATCGGATAATGCTCTTGGCATTTCTGCAGTTTCTCTTAGTGCGGGTATCGCACTTGCACTAACTGGTTGTTCTCCTCTTAGCGTAGTACTTGTTCCCATTCGTCCCACATGAAAAATTTGCAAAATTGCTTTAGAACCGGTGTGTTGGATTGTCTTTGCTAATTTTGACAAACTTTCAATACGATTATCAGATGCTGCACTGAATGATCCTGCAAACTTTCCGTTTTCCATCACTTGCGCACAAGAAGTAATCACTGCACCAAGACCAGTTGCTCTTCGTTTGTAATAATTGTGTTCATCTGTTGTTACCATTCCATTTTCAAAAGCTGAATTGGTCGTCATCGGTGCCATCACCACACGGTTATCAATCGTTACGCCTGATGGAAAGGTAAAAGGTTCGAATAAATTACTATATATTGGGTTCATCGTTATCCTCCTGATTTTTGATACGTTATTAGTCTACCTCATCGTACTGCAAAGCAACTCGTTTTTAAAGAAATCAAGCTTCTATTTCTTTTATTGACTAATTTTTGAAGTGATAATTACGTGAACTAATTTGATTAACATACTCATAATAAAGTAAGGCAACAGCAATAAATACAGAAAATTAATGACCATCAACTGTGGATAAGATTCAGCAGGTATTCTTTGCGTATTTCTGAGTCCTGTTAATAGTCCACCAGTATTAAATTGAATTTCAATAAAAAGCATCACAGTAATCATCTCTAAATAAATGATTGCTAGAATCCTTTCTAAAAACGAAAATAAATTAGGAATAACATAAGAAAAAAAGAGTTTAGAGCTAGAATAGCCAAGTGATTTCGCAAAAATAAAATAATTGGATTGATAAACATCTTTAATATAAGGTGTCATATAGTTGATTAGAAAAACAAGTGGATAAATACTTACACTAACTAGCGGTACCACTACTGCAGGTTCCCTGGGTGTTCCTACTGTTTTAAACAGATAGATAGACGTTGCTTTATAAATCATCACACTAAACCAATGAATAAAAAGTACAACCCCAACAATAGGTAAGCTCTCAGTATCTTCTAAATAATCTATCATTTTTTTGATAGTTTTATTTTTAAATTTTGGAAAAAAGTAAGCGTACAAAATAAAAAAGAATAGAGTTATGCCCAAACTCATAGCTATTATTTCAAATGTATAACTGCCATTTACCTGTTGATAAGCTGTGGATAAGTTTAAAAAATTAGTATATGTAAACAATTGTTTTATTGTTTCTATTATCATATTCCATGATAAGTCACTGCCACTTGTACTCAATGGTAGTGAATAACTCAAGCAAACCAATAAAATTATTCCAAATGGCACTAGAATAACTGAAGCAAGTTGTTTTATCGTTCTAATAAAGACGTTGATTTTTCATTCCTCCCACTAAAGCTCTTTTGATTGCATTAAGCAAAAGAATCAAACCACTATAGAATATAAGTGGAATCAATACCGTCCAAGGAGTACTAGCTAAACGGTTAATGTTTTGGCCTATCAACCCGCTCCATTCATTGGACAACGTTACGGTATAGTGAATGCCTACATCTATCTTCATCATCAGAGAACCACCTAAATATAAGTTAAAATAAGCTAAATAGATAAATAAAGATAAGTTTTGTATTAAAACTTTCATTAGCAAATTTGATGTGAGTATCAGCAATTGTGGCCTAAAAGAATATCGGATTAATCCAAACTTAGAACGACCCAAATTTTGACTAGCATCAGCAAAGTCTTGCCTCAACAGATAAGCTATTTCATCATGGTAGAGTTTAACCAAACTAGGTAAACCAACAAGAAATAAAACAAGTAACTGGATGAATAAGTATGTCAAATTAACGGCCGGTTGAACGTCCTCTGCACTAAATAGCATTGCATGGTAATAAGGTCCGATTACCAACAACAATAAGAAAGGCTTCGGAATTAATGTAAATAACTTATCAAAATAGCCTATTATTGGCATTAGTATAACTTTTACTGGTCTATAGATAGTTAAGCTGCTTAAAAATAGACTTATTAAAATTTGAAACACACTTAGGAATAGGCCAATAAGAAACGTATATTTAAACCCTTGAATAACTTTAGCAAAGACTGTAAAGCCTAGAATATCCGTACCAAATGGTCTAACCTCCAATGGTGAAAAAGGCGGATAAGCTAATTGTCCATCTATTACTGTCTTATTTACTCGGATAGTAAAAAGGTCTGATAATACAGGTTCATACAAAAAACTAAGCAATAGGAAACTCAATAAAATTGAACACGATACCCATAACAGTCTATTCTTGTATTTTTGTTCTGACATTCTGAAGAATAGCCTCCTTTTAATCAAATAGATAAAAAAATAGAGAAAGGACTCTCTCTATTTTTCAACAGTCTATTCCATCATAAATTCACTTTCTTACGACTATTTTTTAATCTACTCAACATTCGTTAACTCACTTGTGCTCTGCTTTTTTTCAAATCCTGACTCTTTTTTAATACTTTGAAAACAGTGTCAATTGTAAAGATAGCTAAAGCAATCATTCCAGCAATCTGAATCGTTATGATCAAGTGTCCTTGTGCTAAACTCGTATGGCCTTTTATAAATTCATAAACCGCCAAGTACATTCCTGATCCTGGAAACAATGGGAAAAATCCTGGTAAAAAGAAAATAGTCACCGGCACTTTGAAAATCCGAGAAAAAATATGGGATTCCGTTGAAATAACTAGACCAGAAATATACGTAGCTGGAACAGGTCCAAAGGCTTTAAGAAACAACAAGTAAACAAACCAACCTGAAGCTCCAACAACAGCTGCTGGAAAAATATATCTCTTGGGGGACTCTAAAATAATGGTTGCCGCTGCAACGGCAAAAAAAGCTCCTATGATTTGACTGATCAAGATACTCCACCTCCAATGATAACCAAGCCGATGGCTACGCCGAGTGCGATTGATAAAGCTACTACAAATGCTTCCAATGCTTTCGCTCCACCAGAAGTATAATCACCTTGTAATGTATCTCTTATCGCATTCGTAATAGCCGTTCCTGGTACTAAAGGCATAATAGTACTGGTAATAACTAAATTCATATTAAGAGTTGGAAAGAGAAATATGTGCATTAAACCTGCACCAATTGAGATAACCGCGGAGGAGACAACATTACGTACAAAAGGACCCATCCCTAATCGTTTTTCTCCTTTTAGTACTAGCGCTAATAGAGCTCCATTAAAGCCTGCAGCCACCATTTCTAACGTTCCTCCGCCTAATAACAGCGCAAATGAAGCAGCTAAAATAGATGTTGCGATATCCTTATAGCCTTGCTTATATTGCACTCTTTTAATATTTTGTAAAGCAGCATAAGCTTCTGGTATAGCTATTTCTCCACTAGTTAGCTGACGCGAAATAGTATTAACTTCAGCAATATTGCTTAAGTTTGTTGCTATTGAGTTAATTCGTTTAACAATTGTAATCGGATCCGCAATACTGGGATCATCCAAAGTAGCAACTAATCCTGTCGCTATTGCAAGAGCTTCAGTAGTCTCAAAGTTAGAAGTTTGTAAAATATGGTTCATTGTATCTTCTACACGATAGGTTTCAGCGTTGCTTTCTAGCATAATTCCTCCTGCTAATATAGCAATATCCATTAATGTTTTGTAATCCATTTAAGGTTTTTCACCCTTTCTATAGCACTTATTTTTTTATCCTAGTCTCAAATTTCAGTCTAGTATAGCATACATTTCTTTAGCCTTTGGGAGTTTCAATGGTTTTCTTAAGCTCTTCTAACTTTAGATGCCCGTCCATACAAAAAAAGAGATGAGGCAGATTGAACGCCCACCTCATTTTTTAGTTTACTTTACGTCTAATCGTATACTTTTATTTAATCTAATCCGATTTCAGCCCTAACAACATCCGCAATGCGATCAACATATAGATCAACTTTTGCTTGCGTTGGTGCTTCTGCCATCACGCGTAATAACGGCTCTGTTCCACTTGCACGAACTAGAATACGGCCATCGCCATTCATTTCTTTTTCTACTTCTTCAATCACTGTTTTTATTGCAGGAACGTCCATTGCGCCATATTTATCACTCACTCGGATATTAACTAGTTTTTGTGGGTAAGTGACTACTTCTTCTGCTAATTCTGATAGTTTTTTCCCTGTTTGTTTCATTACGTTTAGCAATTGAATTCCTGAAAGCATACCGTCTCCAGTTGTATTGTAGTCTAAAAATACCATATGGCCTGATTGCTCTCCACCAAAGTTGTAGCCATTTTTACGCATCTCTTCTACGACATAGCGATCGCCTACTTGTGTCTGTAGAGCCGTCATGTTTGCAGCCTCAACTGCCTTATGAAACCCTAAGTTACTCATTACTGTTGAAACAATCGTATCTTTTTTAAGACGACCTTTTTCAAGCATATGTTTTCCACAAATGTACATGATTTTATCTCCATCAATGATATTGCCTAATTCATCAACAGCAATAACACGATCGGCATCTCCATCAAAAGCAAGTCCAGCATCTGCACCCTTTTCAAGAACGAATTTAGCTAGATTTTCTGGATGTGTTGATCCAACGCCATCATTAATATTCAGACCATTAGGAGAAGCACCCATTACATCAAATTCTGTTTCTAAATCTGCGAATAAACGATTAATCAAAGGACTCGCTGAGCCATTCGCACCATCTAAACAAACTTGTAATCCACTTAAATCATTAGGAATAGTCTGTTGTAGAAATTGAGTGTATTTTAGTGCACCTTCTGGATAGTCATCAACTGTTCCTAACCCTTGTGCACTTGGACGAGGTAGTGTATCTTCTGCTTGGTCTAATAACGCTTCAATTTCAAGTTCTGTTGAGTCTGATAATTTGAAGCCATCAGATCCAAAAAATTTTATCCCATTATCAGGTACTGGATTATGTGAAGCTGAAATCATAACCCCTGCAGCTGCTCCTTGTACGCGTGTTAAATAAGCAACTCCTGGTGTTGAAATGACACCTAGCTTCATTACTTCTATACCAACAGATAATAAACCAGCTATCAAAGCAGACTCTAACATCTCACCAGAAATTCGCGTATCTCTTCCGACTAACACACGTGGATGATTCGTTCCTTGTGTATGCTGACATAAAATATAACCGCCAAATCTTCCTAATTTAAATGCTAATTCTGGTGTTAACTCTGAATTAGCTACCCCTCTAACTCCATCTGTTCCAAAATATTTTCCCATTTCATAATGCCCCTTTTCAAAGTAAGAACTTTCATAATTTTTAAACCACTCTTTTAATCATCGTCTGAATATAACTTGATTATCTAGTTATTGTTTTTACTTACTTGAGTCTAGTTTTCCTCCAGAAGTCGAAATGCTTTCCTTTATAACTCCATCTTCATTGGTAGAAGAGTCTGTAATTGAACTACTCATTGATTCTGTATCTCCACTACTTATACTAGACTCTTTAGACGCCTCAGGTGTATCTGTTTCATTAGGCTGTTGCTTCTCCCTTTTTTTCACCGTGACCCTAACAATTATTTTCTTTGGTTCAATACTAAATAATCCTTCTGCCAAAGGTAAAGTCACTTCTTTAGTAACTGTCTCTTTAAGGCCAGTAATATCTATCTCAAGTGGAAAGCTGCTGAGATTACCTAATCGTTCTGGCGTTCCAATTACTGAAATGGAGGTGTTTTTTTCATCTTCGATTCCTAATTCGTACTCATAGTCTATTTCCGGCGTTCCTACTTTAATTAACTTTATAGGCAGTAGTTTACTATTGCTATTTACTTCTATGCTAACCGTCACTTCTTTTGGATTAATAACGACATCCAATTGATTTCCATTTGCATCAAGCGCATCAACAGATACTGTTTTCTTAACATCAGTATTTGTATTTTCAGATAACGGAACGACTGCTTGTATAGAGTTAATTTTTTCAATTGTAGATACTGCACCTGAAACTTCAACCGTTTCATAATTTAAAACAGGCTTTTCTGCTAGATAACCTGTTGCCAGTTTACTTTCATCAAAAATAACCTCAACTTCAAATGTTTCTACTCGTTTCTCTTTAATTTCAATCGTAATTTCTGCTGGGGTAATCGTATAGTTTAAATCAGAAGATAAACCCTCTGCTACTAAATTTATTTTATGTGTCCCAACACCTAAATCATCTAAATTTTGAGCAACAATATCAAATGCTTTGTTCGCTGTTGTTTGAGAAACGATATTTGTTGGTCCTGAAATTTCTATTGAAGCTGTTTCTGGAAAACCTGAAACGAAATATTTGTCTTGATCAATGTCAACTACAATCGGTAAATTGGTAATGATTTTACTTGATGATGTACTAACACCATTTAATGGATTCGTTGTTAGTACCTTGCTATTGTTTTCATAATTTACGTAAGTAAACAATAAAATTGCAAAAGCGAAAGCAACTAGCCTAATGAACCAAGGAGAATTATAAAGTTTTTCCATCTTTACACTCCTTTCTTAAAATTATCAACAAACTCTTGAAACGGATTTTTTTTGACTTCTTCTTCTGTAAGAATTAATTCTTTATTTAAAAATTTAATGAAGTCTTCTTTAGATAACTCTCTTAACAAGTCTCCTCGATGAGAGATACTGACGCCTCCAGTTTCCTCAGAAACAATGATCGTGATTGCATCCGTAACTTCACTCAAACCAATAGCTGCACGATGCCTAGTTCCTAATTCTTTAGGAATTAAAGAACTCTCAGATAACGGTAAATACCCCGCTGCTGCTGCAATTTTATAATCTTTTATCATCACTGCTCCGTCGTGCAAAGGAGTATTCGGGATAAAGATATTAATCAGTAATTCACCTGAAATATCTGCATCTAAAGGTATTCCTGTAGCAATATACTCATCTAATTCTGTTTCCATTTGAATTGAAATCAATGCGCCAATTCTTCTTTTAGCCATATATTGAACAGCTTGATCTAGTTGTTGAATCATTTTCGTAGCTGGATTGATTTTTCTTTTTGCGTTCTTAAAGAACGTCCCACGTCCAAGATGCTCCAATCCTCTTCGTAATTCAGGTTGAAAAATAATAATAACGGCTAGTACACTCCATTGGATAACTAAATCAACAATCCAATCAACTGTTTGCAATTGTAAGAAAAAACTTCCAATTTTAATTAATAAAATAACTGCAATCCCTTTTAGCGACTGGATCGCTTTTGTACCTTTTAGCGTTTTAATTAACTGGTAAATAAAAAAGGTTACTACTAGGATATCAACTGCATTAATAAATGTTCGCCATGTAAATAATTGTGACCAATCCATGGACATAAGTACACCTCCAATAACGTTTAAAAATTGCCACTCTTTTTTTATTATACCACACTCTGTAGAAATATTAGGAGCTAGATTGTTTAAAATAAGGAGTTTTCTCAAACAAGAATAAAACTCCTTTTATTTCTAAGTTATTCATATACGGTAACTCTCTTCAAATTTTGTATCCATTTCTTTTTCTTTTCAAGATAAAAAGAACAGCTAATACATGTTCTAATGTACTAGCTGTCCTTTTTATTTATCTATCTTTTTTATTTAATCTGAATATTTTGATTGTCCGTTATTCAACCAAGAATAGTTTAGTCCTAATAATAAACCGCCACCTACAAAGTTGCCTAATGTCGCAAACAAAAGATTGCTAAGAACCGCCATAACAGTCATACCTGGCACATGTCCACCAGTAGTAAAGAAGGCTAATGAGAAAGAAGAAAAGTTTGCTATCACATGTTCAAATCCTAAAAATGCAAATATAAAAATAATGAAAACAATAGCCAATATTCTAGCCGTATCTTCTTTCATATTTATCGTGGTAAAGATTGCTATATTAACAATAAGATTAGCAAATATTCCCTCAAAGAATACTTGAGAAGGACCTTTTTGCAACTTACTTGCAATAGTTGTGACTAGAAAGCTATCTTGTGTGACGTGTAAAAAAGCACCTGTGTGTGAAATTAACCAACTTGCTAGTATTCCACCAACCAAGTTAAAGAAAACGCAAGCAAGTAAAATGGTTGCAGCTTTTTTCAACGGCAATATTTTACGATGGACTGCAGTAGTCATATACATCATATTAGAAGTTCCTAATTCAGCATTCAGATAAACAATCATAACCAATGACCAAGTAAACATTAATGCGTAAGCTATTTTCCCACCACCTGGAACAATTCCATTCACAGTTTCTCCTAAGTAAACAGCTGCTGCCGTTCCAATTGTCAAAAACAAACAAGCAAGCATTGATCGCATAAAATAGCGTGATTTACTTTTATCGAATAAATCTTCCTTTTTGAGGATACTTGCTCGTAAAGTTCCCATTAATGAGCTTGTTTCAAATTCTTCAACTTCCAAATTTTTTCATCTCCAATAACTTTTCTTTTCATTTTGTTTCTTCATGTTATATATTACACTATCTTTTTTCAGTAAACCACTCATTTATAAATGTAAACGATTCCTAGTTAAATATTCTTTTCACGTTGTTTTTTTGGCAAACAAAAAAACTATCAACGTTATCCGTTAATAGTCGTTATGAGTCATGCAGGATTCGAACCTGCGACCCTCTGATTAAAAGTCAGATGCTCTACCAACTGAGCTAATGACTCAAATAAAACAAGTTGTTACGCGCGGCAACGTCCTACTCTCACAAAGGGAAACCCTTCACTACCATCGGCGCTAGGAAGCTTAACTGCTGTGTTCGGCATGGGAACAGGTGTGACCTTCTTGCCATCATCACCACACATAGTTCTAACTTGTTAAATTTGTTTCTTTTTCTATTGATTGGTACAATTAGTTCAATAGAATAAACTAATAAAAACTTCTTTTTAAATCTTACCGCATTTCATAAAATATTTCAAGCTTATTTTAAACTATTTTTTAAAAATGTGGTCTATTCCTCATTTAGTATGCATGATTTATTGTGAAATATTTTTTAGTTTTTTCTATAATCGAGTTGTAAGCACTTTCTATTTTATTATTACTTTTTTATTTTTATTTTTTTATTGAAAGTTAAAATACTGCCTAAATAGAAAAGGAGGTTATGGTAACCAGCAATAGAAAAAGATTATCTAGTTAGATATTTTATTTTTTGTTATTATTTTTTTTATTATAGAGGAGGAGAATATTTTGGAAAACAATAAAAAAGCTAAAAAGAAATTTTCAATGCCATCATCATTTACCGTTTTATTTCTTATCATTGTCTTCATAGCCGTTCTGACTTGGGTTATCCCTGCTGGAACATACGATATGGATGATGCTGGTAATATTTTATCTGGAACTTATCATACAGTAGATTCTCAACCACAAGGAATTTGGGATGTTTTCATCTCTCCTATAAAAGGGATGCTAGGGACGGACACTACGCCTGGAGCTATTGAAATTTCTTTATTCATTTTAATTCTTGGTGGATTTTTAGGTGTTGTGACAAAAACAGGTGCACTTGATGCAGGTATTGCATCTATTGTAAAAAATTATAAAGGAAAAGAAAAAAAACTTATTCCTATCTTAATGTTCTTGTTCGCTATTGGTGGTACAACTTATGGGATGGCTGAGGAGACAATGGCCTTTTATCCTTTAATTATTCCAGTTATGATTGGTGTTGGTTTTGATACCGTTGTTGCCGTCGCGATTGTTTTAGTTGGATCACAAATAGGCGTTCTTGCTTCAACTGTTAACCCTTTCGCTACCGGAGTGGCTTCTCAAGCTCTCTCTATTAGCCCAGGTGAAGGAATAATTTGGCGTTTAATTTTCTTCGTTGTTATGTATGTTGTAGCAACTTTATATGTTTACCGTTACGCTATGAAAGTTGAAAAAGATCCAGCTAGCTCTTTAGTCGCTGACCAAAGAGAAGAAAACATTGCTTACTTTAAAATTCCTGAAGATCAAGAAGAAATGGACAAACGTCAACGGAATGTCATGATTTTATTTGCTCTTTCATTTATCATTATGATTGTTTCATTGATTCCTTGGACTGCACTAAGTGAAAATTGGACATTCTTTGAAAGCTTAAACTCTTTCTTACTTGGTATCCCATTCATTGGTACTCTTCTTGGTGAAAGAATGATTCCTTTAGGTGATTGGTATTTCCAAGAAATCACTATGCTCTTCTTCCTAATGGCTGTTGTCATTGGACTATTTTATAGAATGCCTGAAGGCGATATTGTCGATTCATTCCTAGATGGAGCAAGAGATCTATTAAGTGTTGCTTTAGTAGTAGCTATTGCTCGTGGTATACAGGTTGTTATGAACGATGGTTTGATTACTGCAACTATTCTAAGTTGGGGAGAAAAAGGACTAAGTGGCTTATCTCCAATTATCTTTACTATCTTAACCTATATTTTCTATATTCCAATGTCATTCCTTATTCCATCTACTTCTGGATTAGCTGCAGCGACAATGGGTATTATGGGCCCACTAGGAACTTTCTCAGATGTACCGCAACATTTAGTCATCACAGCTTATCAAGCGGCTAGTGGCTTCATTAATTTGATTACTCCTACTTCTGGAGTTGTTATGGGTGCGTTAGCTATTGCTAGAATTGATGTTACTGTTTGGTGGAAATTTATGTTGAAACTAATGGTTATTATATTTGTTCTTTCTTGTGTTATCCTTGGTGTAGCTGCTGCAGTGGGCTAAAAGACTTATTCAATTTATTCGATCATCATTTTAAAAAATGAAAGGAGAATTTCATGAAAACATTTATTCAAGAACAACATAAGATGGCTTGTGTTGAAGCAATTAAAACATTAATCTCCTATCCTTCTTATCTAAGAGAAGACCAACAAGGGGATACACCTTTTGGTGATGACATCCAGGCTGTTTTAGAAAAGACACTTACAATTTGTGAAGATTTAGGAATGAAATCTTATATCGATCCAAAAGGATATTATGGTTATGCGGACTACGGTGAAGGTGAAGAGTCTGTTGCTATTCTATGTCACTTAGACGTAGTACCTCCTGGAAATTTAGACTCTTGGGAAAGCGATCCTTTTACGGCTATAGAAAAGAATGAAGCCATTTATGGAAGAGGGTCTCAAGATGATAAAGGACCTGCTATGGCTGCTCTTTACGCCTTTAAAGCAGTTGTTGATTCAGGTGTCGCATTTAAAAAACGTGTTCGTTTCATTTTTGGTACCGATGAAGAAACTTTATGGAGATGCCTAGATCGATACAACGAATTAGAAGAGCCTTCAACGATGGGATTTGCACCAGATGCAGAATTTCCATTAACTTATGCTGAAAAAGGATTGTTACAAGTTAAGTTACATGGTCCTGGAGACGAAGAATTAAGTATGAATTGTGGTAAATCTTTAAACGTTGTTCCTGATGAAGCCAGTTATCAAGGTTATCTAAACGAAAAATTAGAAAACGAATTAAAATTACTAGATTTTGATTATGACCTATCAAATGAACAGATTACCGTTAAAGGAAAAGCTGTTCACTCTAAAGACGCACCAGATGGAATAAATGCTATTACTCGATTAGTAACCGCTCTTTCTCCACATACAAAAAATAAGACTATTGGGTTTATTGCTGCAAAATTGAAAAATGATCCAACAGGGCAAGCTATTTTTGGAGAAATAAAAGATGATATTTCTGGACCACTTACTATTAACCTAGCTACTATAGCTATAAATAAAAAAGAATCTATAATTGGTTTAGATTTAAGAATTCCAGTAACAGCTGATAAAAATGCTATTGTTGAGCAATTAACAACTTGTGCAGCAGAATATCAACTTAGCTATGAAGAATATGATTATCTTGCTTCACTTTATGTTCCGAAAGATAGCTTACTTGTAACAACTTTATTAGATGTATACCGTGATAAAACAGGAGATAACAGTGATGCGTTGACTTCTGGGGGAGCAACTTTCGCCAGAACAATGAAAAACTGTGTAGCTTTTGGAGCTGTGTTCCCTGATTCGGACGTTACTTTCCATATGCCTAATGAAAAAATGACTTTACGTGATATCCATCATGCTATGGACATTTATGCAGAAGCAATCTATCGTTTAGCATGTAAGTAAATAGAAAAATGACGTAAATGAGCCTATCATCTGTGCTCATTTACGTCATTTTTTATTTTCTATAAGTATAACTATTTTTTATCTTCGTCGTCAGTTGATATACAACAAAAAAACGAATGATTTCGGTGTCAAGCACAGCGAAATCATTCGTTAGTAGATAGATACTACTCATATCTATTTATGTATACTCTTACTTAAAAGTAACTGGGCTAGCTGGATTCGAACCAACGCATAAGGGAGTCAAAGTCCCTTGCCTTACCGCTTGGCTATAGCCCATAAATGGTGGAGGGGGGCAGATTCGAACTGCCGAACCCGAAGGAGCGGATTTACAGTCCGCCGCGTTTAGCCACTTCGCTACCCCTCCTGAATAAAAAGCTTGCTTGATACTATTTAAAAGAAATAGATGCCGGCTAAAGGAGTTGAACCCTCGACCCTCTGATTACGATTCAGATGCTCTACCAACTGAGCTAAGCCGGCACGACAGTATAGAATAATTTCTTTGTAAATATGACCCGTACGGGATTCGAACCCGTGATACCGCCGTGAAAGGGCGGTGTCTTAACCACTTGACCAACGGGCCTTTAATCTTTAAGCACAAGATTCATTATATAAATAAATCAAGCAAATGTAAAGAGTAAAAATGAATTTCCTGAATAATTTAATCTTATTTTCATGTTGTTGAAGTTATCTTACTTTTTTATCACTAATAAAATTAAGTTCTAATCATGAAACTAGCTAATAAGTATTGTCACTTACTAGCTAGTTAGCTATGATTTAAACATTCAAAAAATAGCTTATATAACTACTTGATTCATCTTGTTTTCCATCTTTTTTGCTACGCTTGTATAGTTGAATAGATTTCAGGTTTTCTTTCAAATAATGTTTTAGCATACGGACATAAAGGAATAATTTTTTTATTTTCTTTACGCATTTCTTCAACTACACGATTAACTAGTTCTTCTGCTATTCCTTGTCCTCTCAAAGATGGATCAACAAATGTATGATCTAATATAACTTTATCTTCACCTGAAGGAACGTAGGTAACTTCAGCAATCATTTTTCCATTATCATCATTTTTATAAAATCGATTCTCAGTTTTCTCAAAATTCATTTTATATACCTCTTCTCTTATATAAGAACTAGTCTATTCTTTTCTATCAAAAAGTTCAAGAAAAAGGACTAGTAAATTTTTCAATAAATTCTTTTTGATTCATTATTTTCTATTAATCTTTTATCTAGTGATGATTTACTATTAAGACATTTACCCAATTACAATGCCAGAGTATTCTAACAGATAATCGTATAGTCCTTTTAATTGTTGAAACTAGACATTTTTGAATCCTTACTAACAAAGAAAAAAGATAAAGAAAAGGCCCAGAAGCCTAATCAGCTCTGAGTCTTCTTCTAATTAAGCCACTTGCCGGATTCGAACCGGCGACCTCTTCCTTACCATGGAAGCGCTCTACCGACTGAGCTAAAGCGGCAACACTTATAAATAAGCAAAAAAAATACTCCGCAAGCAGGATTCGAACCTGCGACATCATGATTAACAGTCATGCGCTCTACCAGCTGAGCTATTGCGGAAAAATAAAGATGCGCGGCAGCGTCCTACTCTCACAAAGGGAAACCCTTCACTACCATCGGCGCTAAGAAGCTTAACTACTGTGTTCGGCATGGGAACAGGTGTGACCTTCTTGCCATCGCCACCACACATCTTTTAGCTATAAGAGAACGTTGTTCTCTCAAAACTGGATAGTGTTTAACTATAAGACAATAAAACCGTTTCTTCATCGTTTAAAAATGGTTAAGTCCTCGACCGATTAGTATTGGTCCGCTCCATACATCGCTGTACTTCCACTTCCAACCTATCTACCTGATCATCTCTCAGGGGTCTTACTCACTTACGTGATGGGAAATCTCATCTTGAGGGGGGCTTCACGCTTAGATGCTTTCAGCGTTTATCCCGTCCACACATAGCTACCCAGCGATGCTCTTGGCAGAACAACTGGTACACCAGCGGTGTGTCCATCCCGGTCCTCTCGTACTAAGGACAGCTCCTCTCAAATTTCCTGCGCCCGCGACGGATAGGGACCGAACTGTCTCACGACGTTCTGAACCCAGCTCGCGTACCGCTTTAATGGGCGAACAGCCCAACCCTTGGGACCGACTACAGCCCCAGGATGCGATGAGCCGACATCGAGGTGCCAAACCTCCCCGTCGATGTGGACTCTTGGGGGAGATAAGCCTGTTATCCCCAGGGTAGCTTTTATCCGTTGAGCGATGGCCCTTCCATACGGAACCACCGGATCACTAAGCCCGACTTTCGTCCCTGCTCGACTTGTAGGTCTCGCAGTCAAGCTCCCTTCTGCCTTTACACTCTACGAATGATTTCCAACCATTCTGAGGGAACCTTTGGGCGCCTCCGTTACACTTTAGGAGGCGACCGCCCCAGTCAAACTGCCCGTCAGACACTGTCTCCCAGCCAGATCATGGCTGAGGGTTAGAGTGGTCATACAGCAAGGGTAGTATCCCACCATTGCCTCCACCAAGACTAGCGTCCTGGCTTCATAGGCTCCTACCTATCCTGTACAAGCTGTACAAACACTCAATATCAAACTGCAGTAAAGCTCCATGGGGTCTTTCCGTCCTGTCGCGGGTAACCTGCATCTTCACAGGTACTATAATTTCACCGAGTCTCTCGTTGAGACAGTGCCCAAATCATTACGCCTTTCGTGCGGGTCGGAACTTACCCGACAAGGAATTTCGCTACCTTAGGACCGTTATAGTTACGGCCGCCGTTTACTGGGGCTTCAATTCTGAGCTTCGCTCGAGAGCTAACCCATCCTCTTAACCTTCCAGCACCGGGCAGGCGTCAGCCCCTATACGTCATCTTTCGATTTAGCAGAGACCTGTGTTTTTGATAAACAGTTGCTTGGGCCTATTCACTGCGGCTGACCAATTGGTCAGCACCCCTTCTCCCGAAGTTACGGGGTCATTTTGCCGAGTTCCTTAACGAGAGTTCGCTCGCACACCTTAGGATTCTCTCCTCGACTACCTGTGTCGGTTTGCGGTACGGGCAGATTGTTTCTAACTAGAAGCTTTTCTTGACAGTGTGACATCGGGAACTTCGATACTTAATTTCTCTCCCCATCACAACTTGTCCTTAATAGAGGCAAGCATTTGACTCACCTCAAGACTTGTTGCTTGGACGCACATATCCAACAGTGCGTATTCCTTAGCCTACTGTGTCCCTCCATTGTTCAAACAAAACAAACTGGTACAGGAATCTCAACCTGTTGTCCATCGTCTACGCCTATCGGCCTCGACTTAGGTCCCGACTAACCCTGGGAGGACGAGCCTTCCCCAGGAAACCTTAGTCATTCGGTGGACGGGATTCTCACCCGTCTTTCGCTACTCATACCGGCATTCTCACTTCTAAGCGCTCCACCAGTCCTCACGGTCTAGCTTCGACGCCCTTAGAACGCTCTCCTACCATAGAACCTAAGTTCTATCCACAGCTTCGGTGTTATGTTTAGCCCCGGTAAATTTTCGGCGCAGGGTCACTCGACTAGTGAGCTATTACGCACTCTTTAAATGATGGCTGCTTCTGAGCCAACATCCTAGTTGTCTAAGCAACCCCACATCCTTTTCCACTTAACATAAACTTTGGGACCTTAGCTGGTGGTCTGGGCTGTTTCCCTCTCGACTACGGATCTTATCACTCGTAGTCTGACTCCCGGATATAAATCAATGGCATTCGGAGTTTATCTGAATTCGGTAACCCGAGAAGGGCCCCTAGTCCAAACAGTTGCTCTACCTCCATGATTCTAATTCCGAGGCTAGCCCTAAAGCTATTTCGGAGAGAACCAGCTATCTCCAAGTTCGATTGGAATTTCTCCGCTACCCACACCTCATCCCCGCATTTTTCAACATACGTGGGTTCGGTCCTCCAGTGCGTATTACCGCACCTTCAACCTGGACATGGGTAGATCACTTGGTTTCGGGTCTACGACCACATACTCATTCGCCCTATTCAGACTCGCTTTCGCTACGGCTCCGTCTCATCAACTTAACCTCGCATGGGATCGTAACTCGCCGGTTCATTCTACAAAAGGCACGCTATCACCCATTAACGGGCTCTAACTACTTGTAAGCACACGGTTTCAGGTGCTGTTTCACTCCCCTTCCGGGGTTCTTTTCACCTTTCCCTCACGGTACTGGTTCACTATCGGTCACTAGGGAGTATTTAGCCTTGGGAGATGGTCCTCCCGGATTCCGACGGAATTTCTCGTGTTCCGCCGTACTCAGGATACTGATCAGAGTGAACAAAGTTTCAGTTACGGGGCTATTACCCTCTTCGGCGGACCTTTCCAGGTCGCTTCTCCTACTTCGTTCATTTATGACTCTATGTGTTCAGTCCTACAACCCCAGAAAGCAAGCTTTCTGGTTTGGGCTATTCCCGTTTCGCTCGCCGCTACTCAGGGAATCGATTTTTCTTTCTCTTCCTGCAGGTACTTAGATGTTTCAGTTCTCTGCGTCTACCTCTATTGACCTATGTATTCAGTCAATAGTAACACCCGATAAAGAGTGTTGGGTTTCCCCATTCGGAAATCTCTGGATCAAAGCTTACTTACAGCTCCCCAAAGCATATCGGCGTTAGTCCCGTCCTTCTTCGGCTCCTAGTGCCAAGGCATCCACCGTGCGCCCTTATTAACTTAACCTATGGTCATGTTAACTATTCCATTCACCCTAAGGTGAAGAAATACATTAAAAAATAAAACGCGATGTTTTCTTGGTTTCTTGCTTTTCTTACATGTTAAACACTATCCAGTTTTCAAAGAACAACTCTATCATTTTGCGATTTCATCGCAATGGAGCCTAGCGGGATCGAACCGCTGACCTCCTGCGTGCAAGGCAGGCGCTCTCCCAGCTGAGCTAAGGCCCCCTAAAAAGGAGTTTAAATAAAAAAAAGGCTATTAACCTCTCAAAACTAAACAAAGTAAAACAACTGTGACGGTTCCGTTATATCCTTAGAAAGGAGGTGATCCAGCCGCACCTTCCGATACGGCTACCTTGTTACGACTTCACCCCAATTATCTATCCCACCTTAGGCGGCTGGCTCCCAAAAGGGTTACCTCACCGACTTCGGGTGTTACAAACTCTCGTGGTGTGACGGGCGGTGTGTACAAGACCCGGGAACGTATTCACCGCGGCGTTCTGATCCGCGATTACTAGCGATTCCGGCTTCATGCAGGCGAGTTGCAGCCTGCAATCCGAACTGAGAATGGCTTTAAGAGATTAGCTTGACCTCGCGATCTTGCGACTCGTTGTACCATCCATTGTAGCACGTGTGTAGCCCAGGTCATAAGGGGCATGATGATTTGACGTCATCCCCACCTTCCTCCGGTTTATCACCGGCAGTCTCACTAGAGTGCCCAACTAAATGCTGGCAACTAATAATAGGGGTTGCGCTCGTTGCGGGACTTAACCCAACATCTCACGACACGAGCTGACGACAACCATGCACCACCTGTCACTTTGTCCCCGAAGGGAAAGCTCTATCTCTAGAGTGGTCAAAGGATGTCAAGACCTGGTAAGGTTCTTCGCGTTGCTTCGAATTAAACCACATGCTCCACCGCTTGTGCGGGTCCCCGTCAATTCCTTTGAGTTTCAGCCTTGCGGCCGTACTCCCCAGGCGGAGTGCTTAATGCGTTAGCTGCAGCACTGAGGGGCGGAAACCCCCCAACACTTAGCACTCATCGTTTACGGCGTGGACTACCAGGGTATCTAATCCTGTTTGCTCCCCACGCTTTCGAGCCTCAGCGTCAGTTACAGACCAGAGAGTCGCCTTCGCCACTGGTGTTCCTCCATATATCTACGCATTTCACCGCTACACATGGAATTCCACTCTCCTCTTCTGCACTCAAGTTCTCCAGTTTCCAATGACCTTCCCCAGTTGAGCTGGGGTCTTTCACATCAGACTTAAAGAACCGCCTGCGCTCGCTTTACGCCCAATAAATCCGGACAACGCTTGCCATCTACGTATTACCGCGGCTGCTGGCACGTAGTTAGCCATGGCTTTCTGGTTAGATACCGTCAGGGGATGAGCAGTTACTCTCATCCTTGTTCTTCTCTAACAACAGAGTTTTACGATCCGAAAACCTTCTTCACTCACGCGGCATTGCTCCGTCAGACTTTCGTCCATTGCGGAAGATTCCCTACTGCTGCCTCCCGTAGGAGTCTGGGCCGTGTCTCAGTCCCAGTGTGGCCGATCACCCTCTCAGGTCGGCTACGTATCATTGCCTTGGTGAGCCATTACCTCACCAACTAGCTAATACGCCGCGGGTCCATCCATAAGCGGTAGCCGAAGCCACCTTTCATCTGTCTGCCATGCGGCAATCAGAATTATGCGGTATTAGCATCCGTTTCCGAATGTTATCCCCCACTTATGGGCAGGTTACCCACGTGTTACTCACCCGTCCGCCACTCCTCTTCTATCGAGTGCAAGCACTCAATAGAAGAAGCGTTCGACTTGCATGTATTAGGCATGCCGCCAGCGTTCGTCCTGAGCCAGGATCAAACTCTCATAAAAGTTGAAGCAACCCGTTAGGATTGTTTCGCTTTTTAACGATGCTTGAAGCTCATTAAACTTGCTAGCGAAATTTCTTTCACTTTGTTTCTTTTGGTTCGACCCTTGGCCGAACCGCCGTTCACAGTTTATTGTTTTACTTTGTTCAGTTTTCAAAGGTCAATCACTCTTGTTTTGACAACTTCCAAATAATAACATCTAGAAGAATATTTGTCAACTTTTTTTGAATATATTTGTTGTTTTTTACATATTTATTCAAAATTATAGTTTTTGCTTTCATATAACTTTTAAATAATAACATAAAACCTTAATTAAAGTCAAGATTTTTCCAATCACATTTTTCAAAAAATTGGAAATGTTTTAACAACTTCTATTAATATATCAACTTTTTATACATTCGTCAAGAATATTTCTTAATTAAATAAATCTTTTTTTAATAATAGATTTATTTAATTAAGACTATTGTTTGAAAAAACTGATTTCGCCTATTTCTTCCTATAAAGGACTCAACGTTGAATAATCTATCTCTTCTTTTTTTACAATCATCAATAAACCATCACCTAAAGGAACAATACTAGATTCTAACAAAGGGTGGTTCATAACTGTTTCTAAAAATGTATTTAACTTACGGTGGATAGCCTTTGTTCTTTTTGGAATTTCTTCATCTGGCAATAAGATTGTTCCACCTTGTAATACATCATCCACAATTAACATTCCGCCGATTTCTAACAAACGGATACATTCAGGCAAGAAATCATGGTATTTTGATTTTGCACTATCCATAAATATAAAGTCAAACTTCCCCGTCAAAGTAGGTAATATATCAGCAGCTTGGCCCTCTAATAGAGTAATCTTATCTGTCAATCCTAAAACAGCATAATTTTTTTTAGCTTTCTCAATCATTACATCGAAACGATCTATTGTTGTCACATGACCATTGTCTCCTACGTGTTGTGCCATTAAGCTAGAAGAAAAACCAATAGCCGCACCAATTTCTAATATTCGCTCAGGTTTAATTTGTCCTAGAAGTAAATTTAAAAAGACAACTGTTTCGTGTGGAATAATAGGAACTCGTCTCTCATTAGCTTCCCTCTGAATCTCTCCTAATTTGCCTGGCAAAGGTTTTTGCTTTTTTCTTAAAAATTCTACGATCTCTTTTTGAACGACTGGACGATCCATCATTTCATTTCTTGCTACTTTGACTTCTTTATTCTCTGTATTTTCCATATCGTTTTTTCTTCTCCTCTTTATTTTATTTTTGGATTTGCTTGATTACTATTCTTATATTTTCCATTATAAGTTGCCTTATCTTATCAAACAAGAGTTTATTTCATTGTTTTTTTTATACTCTAGCCTCAAAAACATTGTAAATACGGTATTTTGTGTGCTATTATCAATATACAGAACACAATAAAATAATTAAAGGAGGATACAATGATGCTCATTAAATCACTCTGTATTCCTAAGAAAAGTTTAACTACTGTCAAAGAAAGCGCAACTCTTCAAGAAGCAATAGATATACTAGAGAAATCTGGTTATCGTTGTATCCCAATTTTAGACGAGAGCGGGAAAATTTTTAGAGGAAATATCTACAAAATGCATATTTACCGTCATCAAGCAAACAACGGTGATATGAGTTTACCTGTTACAACTCTTTTGAAAAATGCAACAAAATTTATTTCTGTAAATTCTTCTTTTTTCAAAGTATTCTTTACGATTAAGGAACTTCCTTATATATCTGTATTAGATGAAGAAAATCATTTTTATGGTATTTTGACCCATAGTTCTCTTTTAAATATGTTGCAACAATCGTGGAATATCGATTCAGGTAGTTATGTTCTAACTATTGCATCTTCTGGTCAAAAAGGTGATTTAACAAATATGACCAAAATTATTAATCGTTATTGTTCTATTTCAAGTTGTATCACGCTAGATGCTGAACGTGAAGAGCTTGTTCGTCGTACAATGATGACTCTTGAATCAGGCGTAACGGCAGAGACTGTTAAACAAATCAGTGATCATTTAGAAAAAAGAGGATTTCGTGTAGTAGAAGTTGAAGATTTAGAAAACAATTAATCTTAAAGATAAACATCACTAACAAAAAACCGAAAACAGAGTGTTATCTCTTGATAGCTCGTTTTAATAAGCGAGTCTTCAACATAACATGTCGTTTTCGGTTTTTTAATTTTAAGCTTCCATTCTTTCGTTGAAATGAACCTTCTTATCTAAATAAAGCATAACTGGAGCACCAATTGCCATGATAGCTAGTTCCCCAATTCCAACTGTCAGATAACCAAACCAAAAAGGGACAGAAAAAGCTAAATTTAACTCTAAGGCAATCAGAGAAGAAAGAACAGTAAAAACTAGTGTGTTAATAAAAAATTTTACCCATATGTTGGGAATATTTTTTATTAGCTTACTGGTAATTAATAAAGACATCAAGGAATGTCCTACACCAAATATCAAATCATATCCTACTATTGTTGAAAAAAAGAGATTTGAAATAAATACACCACTTACTATTCCAAAAATATATTTCCTATTGAAAATAATCAGATGGTTAAAAATTTCAGCTACTCTAAATTGTAGCGCCCCGAAAGAAATTGGCGCCAAAACAGCCGTAACTGCTACATATAATGCCGCAACAATGGCGTTAGTGACCAGACTTTTTGTTTTCAATTTCATGTTCCTCCTAGTTTTTTTCTGTGGGATGGTTACGAACCACATATTTAATAACTTTGGCATCATACCACTTTTTTAAAAAAATCTCAATCTCAAACATTTTTTTGACTACACCAAAAAAAAACCTCCCTTACATTAAGGAAAGCTTATGTATTATCTAATTAGGCCATCAAACTGACTTATATAAGCCAACACTTATTTCTAAGGCTTCATTTATTTTTTCCATTATTTCTTGATTTAACTGCGTTACTTTTTCTTTTAAGCGTTGCTTATCAATCGTTCGAATTTGCTCTAATAAAACTACAGAGTCTTTTTCTAGACCAAATTCTTCTGCCGATATTTCTACATGGGTGGGCATTTTAGCTTTTTGTATTTTCGCCGTTATCGCCGCTACAATAACTGTCGGACTGTAATGATTTCCAACATTATTTTGTATGATTAGCACTGGACGCATACCACCTTGTTCTGATCCTACTACAGGTGATAAATCAGCATAATAAATTTCACCCCGTCTTACCATAGGTATTCCTCCTTATGATAACTGGCTATAAATGGGCGCTAACCTCTTTTTCACAAACTTCAAATTCATTACAAATATCAAGATTGATACGAGACATTTCCGCATATCCTTTACGCAAGGTATCATATATAGTTAAGTTCTTTTCTGAAATCTGATTAACCACTGCATTTATCGAGTTGAATTTAGTTGCACTTGTTTGAACATCATAGCTCTGACTATCTTTATAAACATGACGATTCAAAGAAATTTTAAATATCCGGCCATTGTTATTTCTCATGAACCATACCCTCCAATGAATAGCTTTTTCCTTCTCTCACAAAGAAAACTGCATTTGTACTTAGGCTAATGGTACCATGAAACTTTGGGCATTGGAACCTATAATCGGTCGTTTAAAAAATAGTCGTTCTTTTGTCACTAATGTCACTATTATTTTAGCGCTAGTTTTAGCTATATACCCTAGGAACACGTGCTGATAGACCGCAAGCAATTTCATAATGAATAGTACCCAAATGATTAGCTATGTCTTGCAAAGAAATCTTTTCTTTGTTATTTTCTCCTACCAGAGTAACCTCTGTGCCTTCTTCGACTTGATAAGGCAAACGAATCATACACTGATCCATACAAATTCTGCCTATTATTTCACATCTTTTTCCGTCTACAAGGACTTCTTGACCTTGTAAATCGCGACGCCATCCATCAGCATATCCTATTGGAACCGTTCCAATCCACTCACCTTCTTTCGCTGAGTATGTTGCTCCATAACCTACCTTGTCTCCTAATTTCATTTGCTTGACGTAATTAACTTCACTGCTGATTCTCATAGCTGGTAGTAATTCATAAGGCTCTTTTAAAATTCCGCCAGATGGATTCAATCCATACATCGCAATACCGAAACGAATCATATTCGAAGAACATGATTCGTGCCAAAGAGCTGTCGCACTATTAGCTGTGTGTATAAAAGGTGGCTTAAAAGGCAAGCTAGCTACTAATGCATTAAACTTTTCAGTTTGTTCTTTAAATTGTCCTTGATCCGGGCTATCCGCTGTTGCAAAATGAGTAAAAATCCCTTCAAAACAAGTCGTTTTACTTTTATTCATCCACTGCTCTACTTCTTGCAATTCTTCTACTGTTCTAATTCCAATACGGCCCATTCCAGTATCTAAGGCGATATGAACCAATAGTTTCTCTTCACAACCATTACTCTTTACTATTTCACTAGCTTGTTCAAGCCAGTCCAAACTACTAACCGCTACGCTAAGCTTATTTAATACTATCAAATCAGCATAAACTGCATCTACTAGTCCCATAATTAAAATTGGTTCACTAAATCCAGCTTTTCTTAACTCTAATGCTTCGTCTAAGATAGCCACGCAAAAACCTGAAGCTCCACCTTTTTTAGCAGCTTCAGCAACTTCCACAGCACCATGTCCATACCCATTAGCTTTGACAACTGCATAAAGCACTACATTTTCATTCAATCTTTTTAGTTCTTGTTGAACGTTAGTACTGATTGCTTTTTTATCAATATAAGCAACTGTTTTACGGTGTATTCCTATGGCCATTATTAGTCCACCCTCTCTTTTATATTTCTACTTTTTCTAGAATAATTTGAGCAGCAGCAATTGCATCTGTGTGTGTAATAGAAAGAAAAATATTTCCACCAAATGGACTTTTCGTTACGATAGGCTTACCTTTTTCATTAGGTAATATTTCTATATCATGAAATCCTAGTTTACCAATACCTGTTCCAAAAGCCTTTGAAAAAGCTTCTTTCGCAGCATATCGTCCAGCTAAAAATTCTATTTGACGCGAACCTTTTAATTCATTAAATATCGTCCACTCTGCTTGAGTCAGCACTCTTTTTGAGAAAGCACTTCTTTTTTTTACAGCCTGTCCAATCCGATCTATTTCAGTTATATCTAGCCCTATACCTACAATCATTTTACGCCTCACTTTTTATGTACTTATCTTTTGATGCTTATCCACTTTACGTTAGACTTATTTTTGAACAACGCTTTCACTTGTGCTTATGTTATCAGAATGAAACAACATTGTCACTTATTAAACATTTAGTTTTACAGCAAGCTAACTAATAAAAAAACCATCCTCAATTAAGAGAATGGTTTTTCTGGTTTTTATCTGCTTAGTCTTTGTTACGGATAGTAAAGTTACGGTCTCCGCCACCTTGACGTCTGTCAGAGGCTGGCTTGCTACGACGGCTGTCGCTGCTGCTACGTTTTTTCTCTGAACTGTAACCTGCTCCTGAACCAGAAGGTGATCCACCACGACGTTCGCCTGGTTTTCCACCACTACGATTGCCACGGTATCCACCGCCACTAGATTTTCCTTTGTAACCACCACGAGATGATGATCCGCCTTTGCTTCCGCCTCGACTTGGTAATGGACGCTCAGGTGTAATTTTTACTGGTACTGCTGCTGCGTCTTTAGAAATACTCTTTAAGAAAGAAGCTGCTATATCTTCAGCAGTATATGTTTCTAATAACTGAGCTGCTGCTTTTTCATAAATATCCAATCCATTGGCATCAATGATAGAACTTGCTTCTTCCATAGATGCTTTGATTTGTCCTTCGAAAGCTTCAGCGTTTGTTGGTGGACGTAATGGTGTCATTTCTTTTTTAGTTAAGTCTTCAATAACACGTAGATAGCCCATTTCATTTGGTGTAATGAAAGAAACTGAAACGCCTTCTTTACCTGCACGACCAGTACGGCCGATACGGTGAACATAGCTTTCTGGATCTTGAGGAATATCATAGTTGTAAACATGTGTTACTCCTGATATATCTAATCCACGTGCAGCTACATCTGTTGCTACTAGGATATCAATTTTACCTGTTTTAAAAGCTTTTAAAACGCTCATTCGTTTTTGTTGAGAAAGATCGCCATGGATTCCTTCTGCACGATATCCACGCATTTCTAGTCCTTTAGCAATTTCATCAACGCGACGTTTTGTGCGTCCAAAAATAATCGTTAACTCAGGTGTTTGAACATCGAACAAACGTGTCATAATATCAAACTTCTCAAAATCTTTACAGCGAACAAAGAACTGTTCGATTAAGCTATCAGACAAAGTCGTTGCTTTGATACTAACGTGTTCTGGATTCTTCATGTATCTTACACCAATACGCTTGATAGGAGCTGGCATTGTTGCTGAGAATAACAATGTTTGGTGGTCTGCAGGAACTTCATTAATGATTGTTTCGATATCATCAATAAAGCCCATATTTAACATTTCGTCTCCTTCATCTAAGACTAATGTTTCAACATGATTCAATTTTAATGTTTTGCGTTTAATATGGTCTAATAAACGTCCAGGTGTACCAACAATGATATGTGGTGCATCTTTTAATGCACGAATTTGACGGCTAATATCTGCTCCACCGTAAACAACTTGTACACGAACTTTTTTATCGCGGCTTAAACGGAATAACTCTTCTTGTGTCTGGATAGCTAATTCACGTGTTGGTGCAATAACTAATCCTTGAACTGCACGATTATTGATATCAATTTTTTGTAACATCGGCAGACCAAACGCGGCTGTTTTACCTGTACCCGTTTGTGCTTGTCCGATAACGTCTTTTCCTTCAAGTGCTAACGGAATCGTTTGTGCTTGAACTGGAGTTGCCTCCTCAAAGCCTAAACGTTCTACTGATTGTAATAATTCTGGTGCTAAACCTAATTCTGAAAATTTCAAATATATTTCCTCCCAATTTTGAAAACCGTAAAGAGAGATTTTTGCGAAATACAGGCACCATCATTGTTTCAATTCAGACGCACCTGTTGCTGTCACTCCATATAAAAATTCAACTTCGTTCTAACTACTGTTTTTAGCTGAATCCTTCATTTCATATCAAAAGCCTGGATAAATTCCAAGCTCGTCTGCTTATCTATTTTCACAAAACCCTCGTTGGTTTTATCTTTTTAATTAAATCTCTTATTTAATCTAACTAATCTTAACACGTCTATAGGTGATTATCAAACAATTTACTCCCTCAATTTTATGAACACGTTTCCTTTTTTAATTTTTTAACTGTCTCTCATTTTAATTTTATCTTCTATAGTCTTAATTCCCGGTTTATTTTTTAGCTATTTCTACACTAGATTTTTTTTATAAAAAACTTGATGGATAAATACGTTCAAAAAAAGGACTGAGAAATATTCCCAACCCCTTTGTTCTTTATTAATCACGTCTATTTCCAAAAATGCGTAGCAAAGCAAGAAAGATATTAATGAAATCTAGATATAAACTTAATGCCCCACTAATAGCTACTGCTCCTAGTGAATTTTCTCCACTAAATTGATTATAAAGCTGTTTTAATTTATGCGTGTCGTATGCAGTAAAGCCAACAAAAATTAAAACTGTGATAATAGATAAAACAAAATCGGCAGGGCCACTACGTAAAATGAAGCTGTTTACTAGCATAGCAACAATCAAGCCAATTAAAGCGCCTCTTAGCTGTCCACCTAATGTTGACATATCACGTTTCGTAAAGAAACCTACTAAACTCATCCCTGCAAAGGTTGCAGAAGCCATTAAGAAGGCTGAACCAATACTTCCTAGTTCATAAATCAAAAAGATACTTGCTAATGTAATTCCATTTAGCAAAGCAAATGCAATAAAGCCAAACAAAGATGAGCTAGCTGATCTCATTTTCATTCCATTTGTAGCTAGCTTTGATACTAAAAATATCTCCGCTATAAATAAGCCAATCATTCCGAATGGGCTGCCATAAACCAAATTTAAAATAAATGGGCTTTGAGAAGCATAAAATGCTGTTATTCCTGAGATTGCTAGACCTAGAGTCATATAACCATATACTGAGGCAAAAAATTTAGCCATAGTTGGTTGCTCAATAAAATCGTTTGTGACATCTTTTCTTTGAGTATTCAAGTTTATTCCTCCTTCGATCCATTTCGATAATAATAATATATCAATTAGTTAGCTTTTTCAAATCAGTCTTAGGACTGATTTTTAATTATCTGTCGTAACTTGTAGCGCTCTAGTAACAGATAATAAGTCTGTCCCAAAGCTAGATTTTAAAAGCACATAATCTTTTGGTTGAATAAGAACCTTTAAAAAAGCAATCATTGGACCTTTATCCCCGTTAAAATGATGCAATCGTTCTTTACCAAAAATAGTTTTTAAAGCATCATATAACACTTTCATATGTGTCCCATACAAAATAACTTGGTCAATTTCCTCTGTTGATAAAGCTTCTTGTATGCTTAAATGCAGCTTATCTGTTTGTTCTCCTAATTCTAGCATATCGCCTAATACTACTATTTTTCTACCACTATTTTTTAATTGACTGAAATTAGCTAAAACAGCTTTCATTGCAGTAGGGTTTGCATTGTAAGCATCATTCAATAACATACTCTCATGAATGCCCTCTAACCATTCTGTTCGATTTTTCGTCAGCTGAAAGGTTGCTAATTTTTGGACAGCTTTATCAATCGCTATACCTAACACCACTGCACTACTCAAAGCTGCTAGTGCATTATCGACATTATATGTTCCTGTTACGGGTAGTTTAATGAAACTATCTCGACTTAAATTCGTTTTGAATGTTGTTTCTTTCATACCAGATACTATTTCAACTGAATAACTATCATTTGTTAGTAGCGACCCAAATGTTTTAATTTGCTCTTTTTTTAGAATACTTGCTCTTTCAATCAAGAGTGGCTCGTTTCCAGGAATAATTAAGATGCCATTTTCTTTTAAACCAGAAATAATTTCCATCTTTGCATCTGCAATTCCTGCACGAGAACCAAGGTATTCAATGTGTGATTCTCCGATCATTGTGATAATCGCAATATCTGGTTTTGCTAAATCAGAAAGCACTTTGATTTCACCTGCATGATTCATACCCATTTCTAAAATAATCACTTCTGTCTCTTGTGGCATTTCTAGAATAGTAATCGGTAACCCAATATGATTATTAAAATTCCCTTGTGTCTTATGAACACGGTATTGACTAGATACCACTGCTTCAGTCATATCTTTTGTTGTTGTTTTGCCGTTACTACCAGTGATGCCAATCACTTTGGGTTTAACTTTATTCAAATAATATTCTGCTAGATCTTGGAGAGCTTTCAAAGTATCTGCAACTTGAATGACTGGAATATCAGTCGGTGCATCTTCTAGCGACTTGCTCCAAAAAGTTGCGACTGCGCCTTGATTAATCGCCTGTGTAATAAAACTATGCCCATCATTCTCACTTACTAACGGGACAAATAATGAGTGTGCACTTAATTTTCTAGAATCAAATCCTACAGCATTAATTTCGACCATTTCCCATGCATCTTCTATCGTTTGAGCATGCACAGCTTGCGCAATTTCCTTAACTGTTAAAAACATTTAGTGTCCTCCATTTAGTTGAACTTTTAGTCGCTTTTGCAAAAAAAGCGACTGGACATTTGTCCTGCCACTTTTTTACTAGGAATAGTTTTTTTATTAGGATTAAACTCGGTCCGTTTGTTCAAATTTTAGCGATTCTGCAAATCGTTTTAACGCTAATTGAATCAGTTCTTCAACTAGATCACCGTAATTTAAACCAGTATGTCTCCAAAGTAATGGATACATACTAAATTGAGTAAATCCTGGCATTGTATTTAACTCATTAATAAAGATCTCATCATTTCCAGTTACAAAAAAATCACATCGACTTAGCCCAGTTCCGTCAATCGCTTCAAATGCCCGGATGGAATAGGAACGCAATTGCTTTTCTACTTCTTCTGAAACGCGAGCGGGTATTTGTAAGGTTACTTTGTTATTAATGTACTTAGCATTATAGTCATAAAAAGCACTCTCTTTTATCAATTCTCCTGGTACAGACGTATGAATATCATCGTTTCCTAGGACAGCTACTTCAATTTCCCGAGCTTCAATTCCTTGTTCTACAACCACACGACGATCGTATTGTAACGCCAAGTTAATCGCTTCTTCTAATTCTGCGCGCGTTTGGGCTTTGCTGATCCCAACACTTGAACCAAGGTTTGCTGGTTTGACAAACATCGGATAAACTAATGTCCCTTCACATTTTTTAAATACATCATCAGCATTCCTTAACCAGTCTGCTTTACGAATAGGAACATAAGGAACTTGCGGTAAGCCAGCTTGTTGAAAAAGTTGCTTGCTTATAATTTTATCCATTCCACATGAGCTAGCTAGTACTCCTGCGCCGACATATGGCATACCAATAACTTCAAATAAGCCTTGAACTGTGCCATCTTCTCCATTTGGGCCATGTAGGACAGGAAAAATAACTGCATCTTTTTCTCTTAATTCTGAAGGTTTAATTAATTTACCACCAGAAACGACTCCTTCTTCAGTAGAAAAATAGGCTTCTTTGGGGCTATTTGCCAATCGCAAAGCCTCTGATGACTGAATAATTTCTGCCTGTTTAACAACTGCACCTTTTATCCATTCTCCCTCTCTTGTAATATAAACTGGTTCAACTTCATAATAGTCATAGTAGATTTCTTTGATAATAGAGAAGGCTGTCAGTATTGAAATATCGTGCTCAGCACTTTTTCCTCCGTATATTAGAAAAATTTTCATTTGGTTTTCCTCCGAGTTATAACTTTTAGTCTCATATCCTAACACGAGTTCTCTTGAATTCAAACGCTATTGTATCATATTTTTATTGATAACAATAGAAAACATTTTTGATCGAGTTTCATTTTATCTTTATACTTTAGAGTCTAGAATTTTCTCAATCTAAAAAAATAACGTTATTTTAAAAACTATTTCTATTAGTAGAAACATAAATAAAAAAAGCCACTAAACAATCGTTTATATGACTCCTTACTCATCCAAAGGTTCTAAGAAAATTTCTTCTTTGAAAGACCATTGATTTTGATTTTTATCGTAGTAAATTGTACCAATTAAGTCTTTCTTTGAAAAAAGTTTATTTAAGTCCCTCAATCGATCTTCAACTAAAAAAATAGGTATTGCGCACGTTTGTTGCTGCACTTCTATTTGAGTAAAAGAAAATAAGATACCTTCTCTTAATAGAGGAATCAATTGTTCAATGAGTTCTTTGGGTATAGGCTGAATTTTAGTTTCTTTTTGAAAAAACTTTTTCTTTTCATTGCATTTTAATTCTAATGACTTTGTTAAGCTGTCACTTAAAAAATCATAAAATTGTTCTAAATAGCGAAAATATATTTTTTTAAAATAATCTATCATGGATAAGTAAATATAATTATTTTGTAATTTATAATAAAAAGGAGAATGTAAATGGGTGTGTGCGTGCGCAACGTACAGTAGTTCAGATATCTCAACAGGTGTTAATTGTCTCAATAATTCCATACTTTCAAAATCTATCCATTTAAGAGTTTGACTAGACTGTTTATCGATATTATTTTCCAGATAAGTGCGAACTTTTTCTACACCGCGAATCATTTGAAAACCAGTATGTGGTTCAAACTCCCCTATATCTTTTGAGGCATTCAATAATAGAATGTTTTCAGGTATTTTTTTTATGATTTCGTCGTAATTTTTAAAGGTAATCCCTTTACATAGAACAGAATTTGTTACACCATCTAGATGAACGTAAATATAATCCGAAATCACTAGATACCCCTCCTCTTCATTTTTCTTCACGGTTTATTATACTATAATTTCCCTTTTTAAGCTGTATCAATTTAGTGATAATTTCATTACAATAACACCTTGTAAGCGGTCTATTACGTCAGATTGGTAACGAATGTTTTTTTATTGCCCGTTTGTGTTACAATTGGTGAGTCATTGAATAAAGACACTCACTTCTTTTCATTCTTTTGAAGATTTTTTAGCTTCTCCGAACTCAACTAGCTGGTTGAATTGATTTTTTTTCACTACTCCATTTAAGCTCTATTCGTAAGTTATGTATTTCTTTCGTTTAGCGTTCAGGCGTAATGTTCGTTAGAGAAACCACTGTCTTCTATTTTATCCTATCAAATAAACTCTAAAAAAGCACGTAATAGCATATTTTTAACCATAAAAAAAAGCTCTAGAATTAGAGCTTTCAAAAGTATTTCTATTATTCAGCTGAGTTTGCGTCTGCCAAACCATATTTTTTGTTGAAGCGATCGACACGTCCGTCTGCTTGTGTAAATTTTTGACGTCCTGTGTAGAATGGGTGTGAATCAGATGTTGTTTCAACACGGATCAACGGATAAGTATTGCCGTCTTCCCATTCAACAGTTTCACTTGAATGTTTTGTAGAACCAGACAAAAATTTAAAACCTGTAGTAGTATCCATGAATACAACTTCTTTGTAAGTTGGGTGAATTTCTTTTTTCATGTGCTCTCGCTCCTTTGCCCTGATACATTTGCTGAACCAGAGTTCTTTTTTATTTTTTATTTAACAGTAGAATACTACCACGTCTATTACGTTATTGCAATCTATTCTCACTACTTTAATCTTCTATTTTTTTATCGACGTGCATTACGAGTAGGTTTTAATTGATTGAACGTTTTTTCTGAAAAACTCTCAAAAAATTGTTCGTTATTTTCAGAGTTATGCAAAGCCTGAATAAATTGGTTGGTTAATTCTAACGAATCGGTTATCATCGCGTGGCGCAATTTCCAGATTTCATCTAAATACTCTTTATCTAAAAGCAATTCTTCTTTTCTTGTACTTGATTTTTTAACATCAATCGCTGGGAATATACGGCGTTCTGATAATTCTCTTGATAAATGAAGTTCTGAGTTTCCTGTTCCTTTAAATTCTTCATAGATAATATCATCCATCCGACTACCGGTTTCAACCAAAGCTGTTGCTAAAATAGTTAAGCTTCCGCCTTCTTCAATATTTCTTGCTGCACCGAAAAACTTTTTAGGACGATAAAGGGCTGCAGGATCAATCCCCCCACTTAGGGTTCTTCCACTCGCAGGTATAACTAGATTATACGCACGAGCTAGTCGAGTGATACTGTCCATCAAAATAATTACGTCTTGTTTGTCTTCTACTAATCGCATGGCTCTTTCTAGAACGAGCTCAGCAACACGCACGTGATTCTGAGGTTGTTGATCGAAGGTTGATGAAACAACTTCACCTTTCACGCTACGTTCTATGTCTGTTACTTCCTCTGGACGCTCGTCGATTAATAAAACAATTAATTCCGCTTCAGGATAATTCTCAGCAATTCCATTTGCAATGGCTTTTAATAGTGTCGTTTTTCCAGCTTTTGGTGGTGCGACAATCAGACCTCGTTGGCCAAAACCAACTGGAGCTACAATATCAATCATTCGAGCAGATAGTTTAGACTGCTCTGTTTCTAATTTAATTCGACGGTCAGGATAGAGTGGTGTCAATGCTGGGAAGTGTGATCTCTCCTTAGCTTGTTCTGGATTACTTCCATTTACTTTACTTACGTGCATTAAACCGTAGTATCGCTCAGAAGGCTTTGGAGGTCGGGCTTTTCCAGTTACTTTATCGCCATTTCTCAAGCCAAAACGTTTGATTTGAGAAGCAGAAATATAAATATCTTCTTTACTAGATGTATAATTAATCGGTCTTAAAAAACCAAAATCTTGTTGTGCCATGATATCTAAGACGCCTTCAGCCATAAAGAAACCTTGCTTTTCTTCTTGCGCTCGTATGACGGCTAAAGATAATTCTTTTTTATTCATTTGGCTATAGTAAGGAATCTTTAGTTCTTTAGCATAAGCATAAATATCTTTTAATGTTTTTTTCTCTAGTTGTTCAACAGTCAATATCTCACTCATATTTTCGACTCCTATATTTTAGTGTGTTCAGTTTCTATCATCTTAACGTCCGCACCTAAATCAGTCAATTTTCTGATGATATTATCGTAACCTCTTAAAATATTTTCTACACCTGTAATCGTAGTCGTTCCTTCGGCCATTAATCCTGCAATTATCAAACAGGCACCTGCTCTCAAGTCACTTGCCTCGACTTCTACACCTTTTAATTTACATGGACCTTCTAAAAGAATTAAATCCCCTTCAACACGTGCTTTTGCACCCATACGAACTAATTCCGGAATATGCTTTACACGCTTAGCATATATTGTATCTAAAACAGTTGATTCTCCTATTGTTTTCAATATTAAAGGCGTTAAAGGTTGCTGTAAATCTGTTGCAAACCCAGGGTAAGGAAGCGTTTTTACATTAATTGGTTTTAGTGGAAGTTGCGCTTCTTTCACGCGTATACTGTCTTCTCCGATAGTCATGGGGACACCCATTTCTTCCATCTTTGCTACTAATCCTTCTAAGTGTTCTACAATGACGTTTTGAACCGTAATATCTGTCCCAATTGCTCCAGCTAAAGCTAAATAAGTCCCCGCTTCAATTCTATCTGGTATAACACTATGTCTGCAGCCGTGAAGTTCATTAACTCCTTCGATACGAAGAATATCTGTTCCTGCTCCTCGGACCTTTGCACCCATATTATTTAATAGTGTTGCTACATCGATAATTTCAGGTTCACGAGCAGCATTTTCAATGATAGTTGTTCCTTTTGCCTTAACAGCAGCAAGCATCACATTAAGTGTTGCCCCTATAGAGACAACGTCCAAATAAATACGAGTTCCTTTTAATCCTTCTACAGGCGTTCTAAGGTACATCGCTCCTTGTTCATTGTCAACTATCGCTCCTAGAGCTCGAAAACCTTTTAAATGTTGATCTATCGGACGAGGTCCTAAAAAGCAACCACCTGGTAAACCAACAACCCCTTGTCCATATTTAGTTAATAAAGCACCCATGAAATAATAAGAGGCACGCAAACTTTGTATTTTACCACTTGGCATAGGAATGGAAATCATTTCTGTTGGATCAATAACTAACGTTGAACCATCAAAATTTGTTTTAACGTGCATACTATTTAAAATTTCGATTAACGAGTGCACATCTTGGATATCTGGCACTCCCTCTAAAGTAACGGGAGAATCAGCCAAGATTGACGCTGGGATTAAAGCGACAACACTATTTTTAGCTCCGTTGATTGTAACTGATCCACTTAACTTTCTTCCTCCATTAATAACTATCTTTTTCATTACTATACCTCACTTTATTATTATACGTGTTTTTATTGGTTATTCGTTTAATCGTCTCTTGATTTGATTAATTTTCATACTAAAACTACTTGCTTCTACTCGATATTTTTCAGTTTTAAGATAAGTTACTCTGATTGTTTTTGTGCATGGAAACTATCACTCTATAAATGAACAGTTCCGTTCTATTATCTAATAGACTATATTATTTAAATCTATACTAAGCTCAACTAACCTACTTTAGTAATGAGTAACTTTTTTTGCTAAACACTGACTAATGTTACTATACTATTTGTTAATATACAATTCTTATTGTGTCGCTAATTAGACAAATAATCTAAAACCAGGGTTTTTATTGAAAAAAGTAGCAAAAAAAGAGCACGAACAATCATTAGATTGTATGTGCTCTTTTTTACCGCTTGTTCAGGTTTGAATTAAGCTTTGTTTGATGAACCAAAACGTTGCATAGTTGTTTTAACTGTAGCAATAATTCTCTCTTTACCTGGTGCAATAACTTTACGAGGATCGTAAACTTTATCGTCAGTAGCTAATTTTTCACGAACGCCTGCAGTCCAAACTTGTTGTAACTCAGTGTTCACATTGATTTTAGAGTGACCATTTTCAATAGCTTTTTTAATTTGGAATTCTGGAATCCCAGATCCACCATGTAAAACTAATGGTGCATGAGTTAAGTCAGAAATTTCTTTCATTTCGTCAAAACCTAAAACAGGTTCGCCTTCGTAGTCGCCATGTACAGAGCCTAAAGCTGCTGCTAAAGCGTCAATGTTTGCTTCTTTAACCATACGTAGACATTCTTTAGGGTCAGCATACTGAACTCCACCAGTAACGCCATCTTCGGTTCCGCCAACTGTTCCTACTTCAGCTTCTACAGAAGCACCTTTTGAATGAGCATATTCAACAACTTTTTTCGTTGCAGCAATATTTTCATCAATTGGGAACGCTGAGTTATCAATCATTACTGAAGAATAGCCAGCATCAATAGCTGTTTTACAGTTTTCAAATGAAGAACCATGGTCTAAATGTAATGCAACAGGAACAGTAATGTTCATTGTTTCCATTAAAGCTTCAGTCATTGCAGCAACAACTAATGGGCCACCCATGTATTTTCCAGCGCCTTCAGATACTCCTAAGATTACTGGAGAGTTCTCTGCTTGTGCTGCTTCTAAAACTGCTTGTGTCCATTCAAGGTTGTTAATGTTGAATTGACCAACCGCATATTTACCTTCTAATGCCTTATTTAACATATCTGTCATACTAACTAAACGACTCATATATTTTTCCTCCTTAAGGAAAGGTTTTATTTGTCAAGGTCTTCCCTTGACCAACATTTTTATTATACCAAACAAAACAAACAATTCCTAGACTTAAACCGCCAATTCTCATGATAAAATAAGAAAAAGAAAGAATATTACTGTTGGTTTTTCAATGAAGCTTTAATAAATCCCGTAAATAATTTTTGTGGACGATTTGGGCGTGAAAGAAATTCTGGATGAAACTGACAAGCAACATAAAAAGGATGATCAGATAATTCTACAATTTCAACTAAGCGATTGTCAGGTGAAACACCAGAGAACACCATACCTTTATCTTCTAAAGCTTTACGGTATTCATTATTAAACTCATACCGGTGGCGGTGACGCTCTTGGACAACTTCTGCATTATCGTAATTCTTAGCTGCAACAGAACCAGCTTTCAATTTACAAGGATACAACCCAAGACGCAACGTGCCACCCATTTCTACTACATCTTTTTGGTCACTCATCAAATCAATAATATTGTGCGGCGTTTTAGGATCTGTTTCCGTAGAGTGGGCTCCTTCAAGACCAACTACATTTCGAGCATACTCAACACACGCTAATTGCATTCCTAAACAGATGCCAAAGAAAGGAACAGTGTTTTCGCGAGCATATTGAATAGCTGCAATTTTACCTTCTAGTCCTCGGTCACCAAAGCCACCTGGAACTAAAATACCATCGGCATCTTTCAATAACTCTGCTGCATTAGAAGTGGTTACTTCGTCTGCATTGATCCAATCTATTTCAATTTCTGAGTCTTCTGCGTAACCGGCATGACTTAAAGATTCTACTACTGATAAATAAGCGTCAGGTAATTCAACGTATTTACCCACTAATGCAATTTTCGTTTTCTTAGATAAGTTCAGTACTTTTTCTTCTAACTTGATCCATTCTGTCATATCAGCAGGAGGTGCATCAATTTTCAAATGGTCGCAGACGATTTGATCCATTCCTTGTTTTTGTAAATTTAACGGAATGGAATACAATGTGTCAACATCTAACGATTCAATGACCGCTTCAGGTGCTACATCACAAAAAGAAGCTAGTTTATCTTTTACACTTTGTGAAACTGGACGTTCGCTACGTACGACTAAAATATTAGGTTGAATTCCTAAGCCTCTTAACTCTTTAACACTATGTTGTGTTGGCTTTGTCTTCATTTCACCAGCAGCACCAAGATAAGGAATAAGTGTTGTATGAATATACATCACATTTTCCGTTCCAACATCTCGCTTCATTTGGCGCAATGCTTCTAGAAAGGGTAAAGATTCAATATCTCCAACCGTTCCACCCACTTCTGTGATCACAATATCAGAATCCGTTGTTTGACCGGCACGCATCATCTTTTCTTTAATTTCATTTGTAATGTGTGGGATAACCTGTACTGTAGCTCCTAAGTATTCGCCTTTACGTTCTTTACGAATAACTTCTGAATAAACTTTTCCCGTCGTTACGTTTGAGTAGCGGTTCAAGTTGATATCAATAAATCTTTCGTAGTGTCCTAGATCAAGATCTGTTTCTGCTCCATCATCGGTTACAAAAACCTCTCCGTGTTGATAAGGACTCATCGTTCCTGGGTCTACGTTAATATAGGGATCAAATTTTTGAATCGTTACTTTAAGTCCACGATTTTTTAATAACCTTCCCAATGAAGCCGCTGCGATTCCTTTACCTATCGAAGAAACTACTCCACCTGTTACAAAAATATACTTTGTCATTTAATCGAACTCCTTCTTTGATGAATTTGGGTAGTCAAACAAAAAAACAAAGCTCCCTATTCTGTTAAGAATAGGGAGCTGATAAATTACTTTCAGTCCTTGTCCCTTAAAAAAACGCCAAGGGAGCCCAATAAATATGATACAGCCTCAAATGACTATCGTCAAGGTTTTTATATCTATTTTCATTTATTTAGTTTTTAAGCTATTTTTTCTGAGTAGTTAGACTAAAGTCGCTTGAATTAGTAGTCGTTTTTATCATCCGCTTCTTCTTCTTCGTCTTCAATAACCGTTAATTCGCCTTCAACACCATCTGGCAGCTCATCTTCTTCATCTTCGTCTGCACCAATTTCTGTTAAATCTTTTTTGTATTTGCCGATATCTTCTTTATCTTCTGCTTCAATCACAACACCGTCATTATCAATCAGAAGCTCTTCTTCCTCTTCTTCATCATCATCTTCTGGGTCATCATTGCTGTAATCAATTTCATCTTCACTTGAAACAAAGGCACTTACTTTTTTACGTTTTTTGCGCTTAGGTGCTTCATCTTCATTTCCTTGAGTAACTTCCTCATCGATAAAGTCAATTGGATACCATGAACGCAATCCCCAACGATTTTCTCCCAACGAAATAAAACTACCGTTGATATTCAAATCTGTATAAAATTGTGATGTATTGTTTTTTATTTTTTCTGCAGTAAATCCTAAATAATCTTTGATTTCTTTGAGTAACACGTTAAAATCTAAAATCTCGCCTTTTTGATCTAAAATAGCATGAGCGACTTCTATCATTGATAATTCGCTTTTATTTTGTCCTTCAAATCTTTCAAATTCCACGAAAGCCACATCCTTTCAACAGTCTATTCTTTATCTTACTCTATTTAGATAGTAAAAAGCAATCGTAATTTGTGTTCACCGAGTTTTTCTTGTCCGAGGTACAGATCGTATTCTAATTGTAGCTCACCTGAAAACGGATTTTGCTTGTAACTGACTTGTAATTGACGCGTTACCGTCTGCATCGTTACTAGGCCCTGTGGCGTTTGATAACTTGTCTCAAAACGTTCACCTTGCTCGAATCTCATTCGAGTAGTTGTTTCGCCTCTACGAATAAGCGTAACACCTCCTGTTGGCTCTAATTTAAATGTTACAGGAACTTCTACTTCATCATACGCTTCTTGGTAACGAATGTAATAAGAGCCATTCATATACACAACTTTTCCCATTTGATTAAAAACAAACCGTTCAGTCGAACCGCCTTGTGAAATGGTTGTTTCTACTTCTACTTTAGCTGCCATACCTTTGCTCAAATCTATTTCCACCAGATTAACCCCTTTACCTTTATTGCCTTTTTTTAGGCTGATAGTGCTTGATTGTTTTATTTTTCCATTAATTCATAAGCAGCCGCTAAGATATCCTCTTCTTGAGGAATAGCAGCATGTTCTAGCTCTTTTTGATAAGGTATCGGGATTGATTTCCCTCCAAGTCGCTTGATGGGTTTTTTCAATGCATAAAAAGCTTTGCTTTCAGCTACAATACTAGCTATCTCACCACCAAATCCACTTCTTTTAACTGCTTCATGAACAATTAAGAGCCTTCCTGTCTTTTGCACAGACTTAATGATGGTTTTTGTATCTAAAGGGACTAATGTACGTGGATCAATCACTTCTAAGGAAATACCTTCTAAGGCTAATTGCTTAGCTATTGCCAAACTCTTATGAACCATAATCCCAGTCGCAACGACAGTAATATCTTGTCCTGAATGCTTTATATCCGCTACTCCAAAAGGAATGACATATTTTTCTTCGGGGACTTCACTAGTTGTTTGGTAACACAATTTATGTTCATAAAACATCACAGGATTATTGTCTTCGATTGCAGCATGCAATAAACCTTTAGCATCGTAAGCTGTTGAGGGTTGGACCACTTTTAAACCAGGAATATGAGCTGTCCAATTTTCTAAACTTTGAGAATGTTGGGCGGCGTGCCCTGTTCCTGAACCCGCTGCTGTTCTTACAACCAGTGGTACAGAGACTTTCCCACCATACATATAGTGTATTTTTGCAGCTTGATTGACTATCTGATCTAAAGCAATCGTGATAAAATCAGAAAATTGAATCTCGATAATTGGTCGCATACCTGTCATAGCTGAGCCAACGGCCGCTCCTGCCAACGCACTTTCTGAAATAGGGGTATTTCGAATCCGTTTTGTTCCGTATTTTTGGACAAGCCCTTTAGTTGCACCAAAACTCCCACCATATAGCGCGATATCTTCTCCCATTAAAAATACTCGTTCATCTGTTGCCAGAGCTTCATCTAAGGCTTCATTAATAGCAGCTAGATAGGTTATCTTACGCATTTTCATCCTCCTTATTCAGCATAGACATTGGTTTCTAGGTCAGCTAGCGCTACATCTTCCATCTTCTTAGCCTGTTGAATAGCCTGTTGAACGTTTTCTCTACTTTCTTCCTTCCACACAATTAAGTCCTCTTTAGAGACTAAATTTGCCGCAAGTAATTGCTGTTCTGCCAATAAGATGGGATCTTTTAGCTGCCACTGAGCTTCTTCTGCTTGTGTCCGGTATTCTCGTTTATCTGATTTTGAATGGCCTCTAGATCGATAGGTTAATGCTTCAATTAATGTCGGACCTCCACCACTACGAGCTTTTTCGATTGCAGCAGAGGTAGCATCAACTACTTCTAGCCAATTATTGCCATCAATTGTTTTCCCTTCAAAGCCATAACTCTCCGCTCGTTTTGATAAAAAAGGAATATTTACCATTTGTTTTATCGAACTGCTCATCCCGTATTGATTGTTTTCAATAAAAAAAATCACTGGTAATTTCCAAATAGAAGCTAAATTCAATGACTCATGAAAACTCCCCTCATTAGTAGAACCGTCACCTGCATAACACATCACAACTGCAGTCGTTTTTTTCATTTGAGCTGTCAATGCCGCTCCAACTGCAATAGGGTATCCTCCTCCAACAATTCCATTTGATCCTAAATTTCCCGTATCACTGTCAGCAATATGCATACTTCCACCTTTGCCGTGATTCGTACCGCCTTTTTTTCCAAATAGCTCTGCCATCATTGCAGACATATCTGTTCCTTTAACAATTGTATTGGCGTGTCCTCGATGAGTTGTCGTCATAAAGTCAGTCGGTTTTAATAAATAACCGCTCCCAACTGCTGTTGCTTCTTGTCCAATAGAAAGATGAGTTGTGCCATGTATCTTTCCTGCTGTAAATAATTCTTCTACCTGTTCATCAAAAAAACGAATTTGCCACATCAGTCGATACATTTTTTCAAAATCATCTAATAGTAAACCGGCTTGATTGGATAAGATTGGTTCCATTAAGTTCACCACTCTTTCCTCTTTATATTTAGTGTTCTTAGTGTGTCTTAGTATAGCCTTTTTGATACAATACGGTCAATGTATCTAAATAGATTCTAATGAGATTTGTTTGTTTTAATAGGAGTTTTCTTCATTCTATAGGAGTCTCTATTAAATTTTGGTATACTAATGACGTATGTAAACAAGAATCTTAATAAAGGAAGTAATCAAATGACTTCACTACAAAAAAAAGACTTTTTAACCAATCAATCGTATGTCATTTATGATTCCGATACGATGCCTTTTAAAAATCAAACCATTTCTCATTTTGCTCTATCCGATAGCCTGACCACTTTTATTGGAAAACAACAACACAAAGCAGCCATTCATTTTTGGAGTACCAATCAGTTGGTTATCATTGGAATGATGGATACTAAACTGCCTCATCTATCAGATGGATTAGCTGTTCTAACAGCTAATCAGCAACCCTATATTGTTCGTAATTCAGGAGGTTTAGCCGTTGCAAGCGATCCTGGTATTCTTAATTTCTCTCTTATCTTCTCAGAAGAATCGACCAATCGAATAACCATTGATGAAGGTTACGACTTCATGTTTCGCTTAATTAGCGAGACATTTAAAGAATACAATAAGCCCATTGAAGCTTATGAAATTTCAGATTCTTATTGTCCAGGTGATTTTGATTTGAGTATCAATGGTAAAAAGATTGCTGGGATAGCTCAACGACGAATAAAAAATGGTGTTGCGATTATGATTTATCTAAGCGTGACAGGTGACCAAAATAAGCGCGCTCAGCTATTGCAAGATTTTTATACAGCTGGATTACAAGACGAACAAGTAAAATGGCATTTCCCTAAAATTAATCCTGCTGTAATGGGCACATTAGAAGAATTACTTGGCGTTAAGTTAACTGTACAGAATGTAAAAGAAAAAATTATTCAAACATTACAAGAACGACACTGTACATTTGAAATTGGTGGATATACCCCTGAAATTTTATCTCTTTATGAAGAAAGCAAGCAAAAAATGATTAATCGTAATTTACAGATGCTTAAAGAATCCGCTCAAAAGGAGTTGTTGATATGACCCTTAACCATGATGCTGAACAATTACTACCTATCGAACAAGTTTTTCGTGATCCTATTCACGACTACATTCATATCCAACACCAATTAATTTTAGACTTAATTGATACCCGTGAATTTCAACGTTTGCGTCGAATCAAACAATTAGGAACCTCTTCTTTTACTTTTCATGGAGCTGAGCATTCTCGCTTCACACACTCACTGGGTGTTTATGAGATTACTCGCAGAATTTGCGATAAATTTGCCCGTAACTATCCTGAAAAAATACCTGGTGATGGCGGTTGGGACGATTCGGAACGTTTGGTAGTCTTATGTGCAGCACTTTTACACGATATTGGCCATGGTCCCTATTCACATACGTTTGAACGAATCTTTAAAACGGATCATGAAGCGATAACGGTTGAAATTATCTTGTCTTCTGAGACTGAAATCAATAGGCTCTTGAAAACAGTCGCTAGTGACTTTCCTGCTAAAGTAGCTAGCGTTATCCAAAAAACATATCCTAATCCTCAAGTGGTACAATTAATTTCCAGCCAAATTGATGCTGACCGGATGGATTATTTATTGAGAGATGCTTATTTCACAGGTGTTAACTATGGAACATTTGATTTAACTAGAATTTTACGCGTTATTCGTCCCTATAGCGAGGGAATTGCTTTTCAAATATCAGGAATGCATGCAGTGGAAGATTATATTGTCAGTCGTTATCAAATGTACATGCAAATTTATTTTCATCCTGTTTCTCGTAGTATGGAAGTTATTCTTGACCATTTATTAAAACGGGCCAAGGAATTATACGAAGACCCAGAGATGCAGTTGCATTTCCAAACAGATTTATTGATTCCTTTCTTCAATCAAACTGCATCACTAGAAGATTATTTAAAATTAGATGATGGTGTCTTAGGAACTTACTTTACACTATGGAGAGAGGAAAAAGATGCTATCTTAAGTGATTTAGCTACTCGTTTTCTTGATCGTAAGCCATTTAAATCAGTCCATTTTGTAGATAAACAAGATCAGGCTATTCTAGAAAAATTAACTGCTCTTATCCAAGAAGCGGGCTATGACACAGATTACTATACTGCTGTCAATAATAGCTACGATTTGCCTTATGATTTTTATCGTCCTAACCAACTCACTAATCGAACGCAAATTGAACTCATGTATCCTGACGGTTCTTTTGTTGAACTTTCAAAAGCCAGTGAAATTGTGTCTTCTTTGGCAGGGAAAATGAGAGGCGATGAACGATTCTATTTTCCAAAAGAATTTTTAAAACCTAAAACGGTGGAAGAAATCACTTTATTTGAACCTATTTACCAAGAATTCAAACGATACATTAAAAATGATGCTATCATCCAACCTACAAAAATACTGGAGGAATAAAACAGATGACAATTGAACTCATTGCTATTGATTTAGATGGAACATTATTAAACAACGATAAGACAATTAGCCCAAGAGTGAAAGATACATTGATAAGAGCAAAAGCAAAAGGAATTAAAGTTGTTATTTGCACTGGCCGACCTTTACCCGGCGTAATCAATTTTTTAGAAGAATTAAATTTACAAGAAGCGGGCGATTACGTGATTACGTACAACGGTGCGCTTGTTCAAAAAGCAGACGACGGTACAGCTATTGCTCACCATACTATGTCATTTGATAATTTTTTAGAAGTTGAAGCAATGAGTCGAAAAATCGGGGTCCATTGCCAGACATTGGATGAAAACGCGATTTATACTTCTAATAAAGATATTAGCAACTATACTGTTCGTGAGTCCTCTTTGGTTAACATGCCGATTAAATATCGACGTGTTGAAGAAATGGATTCAAGCTTAGTCATCAGCAAAATGATGATGGTTGATGAGCCTAAGGTCTTGGATGCTGGTATTGCACAAATTCCTCCTACTTTTTATGAAAAATATACCGTGTTGAAAAGTGAGCCTTTTTATTTAGAAGTTTTAAATAAAGCTGCTAGTAAAGGACTAGCTTTAAAAGATTTATCTGATATTTTAGCTATCCCTCAAGAAAACATCATGGCTATAGGAGACAATGAAAATGATCGCGATATGCTCGTTTTTGCTGGCGTTGGAGTAGCAATGGGTAATGCTGTTGAGGGGATTAAGGCCATTAGCAATTATATTACAGATACAAATGAATTAAATGGTGTAGCAACTGTTATCGAAAAATTAGTCTTCAACGAATGAAAAAAACACTTAGGAATAGCTACGGTTTGTAGTAATTCCTAAGTGTTTTTTTATTTTTGGCTAAGTAGTTCACCATTTAAAGCATAGTTTTCTGGTTGCATCTCATTAAGAATAATATGTACTTTCTCACTTGGAGCACCTGTATTTTTAACGACTGCTTCGGTTACCTCTTTGACTAAATTAATTTTTTGTTCTACTGTACGTCCTGCAACTAATTCAATATGAACGAATGGCATTTTTATTCCTTCTTTCTCTTTCAAATTCCCCTTAATTTCTTTGCAATAGAGCGTTTCATTAGAAAATTTCACTATTCTTTTGTATACTTACTTTGTACGAAAGATACTAGAAAGGAGTTTTGCTACATGTCAGATTCAAAAGTTTTGTACCAAACTACTGCTATTAATACCGGAGGAAGAAATGGAGAAAGTCACTTACCAGATAAATCCTTCTCGGTACGCGTATCTACACCTAAAAAAATGGGAGGTCCTGGTCAAGGAAGCAATCCTGAGCAACTTTTCGCACTTGGATATAGTGCCTGTTTTAACTCCGCCCTAGAGCATATCATGAAAGAAGAAAACAGCAGCGGGAAATCACAAGTTACCGCAACGATTGAATTGATTTCTGATCCTACTGACAATGGCTTTAAGCTTGCTGCTACTATGGAAGTTGCCATTGAAGGAAAAGATTTAGCTGAAACAAAAGTATGGGCTGACAAAGCACATGCCTTTTGCCCTTACTCTAAGGCAACCAAAGGCAATATTGCTGTTACAGTAACGGCTGTTGAATACAAAGAAGATCTTTAAAAATAACTAGTCAACAAAGGAGTCGGATTTAAAAATTCGGCTCTTTTTTCTATGCTTTTTTTCTGATTAACCCACTTTTCACTTTGTATCTTTTATATATTGCTCGACTGCCCAACGGTGACTGCCGCGTTTTAACTTCTTCAAGGCTTCTAAAGGCGTCATCCACTCTATCGCATTAAAGTCTTCTAGAGGTTCCCCAATTCCTTGCCAAAAATCAATCTTATAAAAGTAAGCAGGATTATGGTAATACTTTTTACGATGAGTAGAATAAAAGTAATCTTCACCAGCACCGATATACTTACCAACTTCTACCTCATAACCTAACTCTTCTATACATTCTCTTTTGAGAGTTTCCTCATCTGTTTCTTGTTTCTCTTTTTCGCCTCCTGGCAATAAATATGAACCATTTGGTGGTGAAACAACAACTATTTTATCTTTAGTGGAATTCAATACAATACCATATACTCCAATTCGCAGATGATAATTTTCTGTTTTTAGTCTTTCACCAAACGTATGAGTAATCATGTCCATCACCCTCTCATTTTTTATAACCCTCATATCCTAATCTTATTCTCATTATTTTAACCGTTTACATAAAAAGAGTCAATCTTATTTACAATAAAAATAGAGTAGATTTCTCTACTCCTAAAAAAGCCCACCGTCTACTCTTTGTATGACAAGTATTAACTCGTACTTTTTTTGATTAAAATAGATTTCGAGATAGTTTCTATCGCTTTTATTTGAGCTTTGTTGCTTTAAGAAAAGCCTTATTTTGAAGGATACCATATAATAAAAGACAATTAACCGGCGCTAGAACTAAACTTTGAATAATACGTGCTGGAAAAATAGCGTAAATAGCTTTGTCTAATATGATTTTTAGCCAAAGTGTATTTAAACCCAAGTTAATAATCACCGTTATCAACAAAACAGCTAAGATGACTCGTTTGAGCGTTTTAGGTTTTTTATATAAAATTAAACCATAGATAACGCCACCTAAAAAAGCCGATAATGTAAAACCTGGAAAATACAAAGCTATTTTAGGGAAAAGCATAATTCCCATAAAGTCTGCCATTGCAGCAGCTGTACCTGCAATCCATGGTCCATAAAGCATCGCTATAATAGCAATTGGCAAGAAACCGAAACCAATTCGAACGATTGGTGTTTCTATTGCTACGAATCTTGTTAATATAATATCCAATCCCATCAGTAATCCGATGATTGAAATACTTCTTGCATCAAACTTATTCTTACCCATCTTGAAGATCTCCCTTTAAGAGCTCCACACATAAAAACTATGCAGCGAATGCAGAAACAAAACCGCAAATTACCTAAGTAATTTTTCGTCTGAGGGCAACATCCCATCCCTACAGCACTTAACGCTTCGTTTCCTACTCTGATTATTTGACTAACAAGTTTACTCAACTTGCTGTCGAAGATAACTATAGCATGGTTTGAATTCGTCTGACAATTTAACTGCCTATTTAGTTTTCAAAAAATTAACATAGAGTAGAGAAAATCAACACTCTTTCTCATTTACTTGTTAATCAAGTTCTTCTATTAACTGTTTCATTTCTTCAATTTCTTTCTTTTGAGCTTTTATAATATCATCTGCTAGTTTTTTTACCCTTGGATCTTTAATATCTGCTCGTTCACTTGTTAATATTGCGATAGAATGGTGTGGAATCATCCCTTGCATGTAATCAACTTCATCTATCGTTGTTTGGTTTCTCATCAGAAAGAAAGACAAAGAAAATATAACGATACTTGTCATGACGATTGCTGTATTCGCTTTTTTATTTTTCAACATATTAAGCATGAATAGAAGCATCACAATTGCCATAACACATGTTGACAATATCGTCATATAAAGTCTCATCTCACTGAAAAAAACATGGTCTAATTGATACGTATTCAAGTACATAACACCGTACATTAGGATACTCGAAGTTAAAATCATCCCTAAAAATTTAACGTAACCTTTAGTCATCTTCTCACTCCTTTTCTTATTTTGGTATTAAAAAAACTAATTGGCCTTCTTGTAACTTACTTTAATTCTATCGTTTTTATTTCTAAACTACAAATGAAACACTTTTAAAGAAAAAGTAGAATTGGATATACATTCAGTGATTTTCCTCTTTTTTAAGAATAAAAGTAAATAAAAAATAGAAACGACAACTCATTTTTTCTAAACAAATGAGTCGCATTCCTATTTTAAAAAATTAATTTGCTAGCATTTTAATGCTTGTATTTACCTTAATTAATTTTTCTAATTTTTCTTCAACAACTTTATTTACTTCATCCATTTTATCGACTGCACTCATATAATTTAAATGTTCTTGTGTACTCATGCTTTCTTTAAATTGCATAATGTTTTTTTGCATGTCAATTATTTTATTTAATATATCTAAGCTATCTCCATACGCTTCGATAAAATCTTCTAACTCTACCTTCAATTCAATTTCAACTTTAGTTTCTGCCACAGTATTCCTCCTATTGCTCTTTTTATTTTTTTAATAAATACGCTACTTTTTAGACTGACTAATAACTAACGACTTTTTTATTTTTATTACAAAGGAAGATTTCTTCTTGAAAAAATAATTTGCCCTATTCCATAAAATATAAAAGCTAAAAGAAATAAAAGAATCGTTAACCAAAAACTATTTTCTTTTCCAGCAAGAATATTTTCTGGAGAAAATAAGCTTAAGAATGTAACATACTTCAAAAAAGCATACTCTTCGCTCTGCTTAGCTAACATTTGTATCAAAAAGGCTGCTAGCGGAACTCCAATACTCCAGAAATAGGCTGTCCTTGCTTCATTGCATACGCAAGATACTAGAAAACCAAAACCATTAATAAGTAAGTGCAATCCCAACAAGCCAATGTTTAAATACAAATATGAGGACACCATTAATTCTCCTGACCATTGGGGCCTAAGAACCCTAGCACTTCTCCTTTTTTTAGATGAAACGTTAAATCAAAGACTCCACGACCCTCTCCGTAGTCAACGGTTAACTGATTTACTTCAATACTATTCATACCAGTTATTTTCTCCTTCCCTATAAATATAGTTTTTATTTTATTAAACTATTTTATCTTACTATTATGTAAAATAATCACCTTATGATTTAAAGTTGATTTTTATTTTTTAAATCTAATTAAATCTAATTAGATAAAGAGCTTTTACTATCTCTAGTATAAAAAATAGGATGTATACCTATTGGACTAACTTCTATTTTTTAACCAATAAATGGTTCTTATTTAATCATATTATCATAATTTAAATTAAATTTATATTCTATTTTTCTTCTGTGATAAAGTTCCTAACTTTATTTTTATATTTATCTTTACTCTCGCCTATGGTAACATGTTTGTTTATAGGGTTTTTTACACTGATGATTTTAAAGAAGGAAGGTATTTATGCAAAATTATAAAAAAGAATGGTTTGGCAACATTAGAGGAGATATATTAGCAGGAGTAGTTGTTTGTTTGGCCTTATTCCCTGAAGTTATTGGCTTCATGCTCGTTGCAGGTGTTGAACCTATTGTCGGGGTTTATGCAACTTTTTTCATCACAGCCGTTGCTGCCTTCTTTGGAGCACGTACAGGATTAATTTCCGCAGCTGCCGGATCTGTTGCTTTGGTTCTTGCAAACTTGGTTGCAGAATACGGCGTTAATTATCTTTTCGCTGCAACTATTTTAGCTGGCGTTATCCAAGTAGTCTTAGGCCTTTTCAAAGTAGGTATTTTAATGCGCTATATTCCAAAACCTGTTATGTTAGGATTTGTAAATGGTTTAGGAATTATGATGTTTTTATCTCAATTAGACCACTTTAAAGGATCATCTGTTTTAATTTTATTGGGTGTAGTTGGAGTAGCTATTATCTTTTTAGCACCAAAGCTAACAAAAAGAATTCCTGCACCTATTATTTCAATTGTAGTGATTACTGCACTAGTCTTAGGCTTAAATTTAAATGTTCAACTTTTAGGTGACATGGGGACGATTTCTAGTGAATTGCCTCGATTTGGAATTCCAAAAGTTCCATTTACTTTGGAAACATTAAGAATTATCTTTCCCACTTCTCTCTCCGTTGCAATTGTAGGCCTTGTCGAGTCTTTATTGACTGCTCAGTTGGTTGATGAATTAACACATACGCCAAGTGATAAAAACAAAGAATCTTTGAGTCAAGGTCTAGGCAATCTAGCTTCTGGATTTTTTGGTGGAATAGCTGGCTGTGGTATGATTGGTCAAACAATTATTAATATCAGTTATGGCGGTATCGGTCGTCTAGCAACTTTCCTATCTGGTTTCTTTATGTTGATGTCTGTTGTTCTATTCAACAAGATAGTCGTCCAAATTCCCATTATTGCTTTAGCAGCTGTTATGGTCGTCGTGGCTTATGAAACAGTCGATTGGAGATCAGTTAAACGATTAACTATCATGCCTAAAAATGAAAGCTTTGTTATGATTACGACGATTGCTATTGTCTTAGTGACACACAATCTAGCATATGGAGTAGTAATAGGAACATTAATAAGTGCTATTTTTGCAGCATTTAAAATGACTCATATTAGTATTGAACCCGGCACAGATACTGATGATTACCATTACAAAGCTCACGGTCATCTTTATTTTGCATCAGCTGAAAAGTTTACAGACTTTTTCATGAATGATTTTACTCATGAAGGAAATTTAGTTATCGATGTTAGTGCTATGACCCTCTGGGACTCAACAGCTGTTGAGGCTGTAGATAAACTCATTAGTAAAAATAAAAATACTGGTTCAGACGTTACTCTTATCAATCCTAATAAACAAAGCAACGATCTTTTGAAAAAAATATCTTCTCACCATAAAAAATAATGTTAAAAGAATAATGAACTAAAGATGAATAGAAGCTAGGACTATTATCCTAGCTTCTATTCTTTTATTTTTTAACTTTCTTCTTTGTTTCAACAGGCATCTTCTCACCTGTAAACGGATTGAGTTCATAAGACATATCTCTATTGTTTTTCTCTTCTGCATCAGAAACATTTTTGCCAAGTGCCCAGTAGTATAAACCTGTTGGAATAACCATTATTAGTAGCATTACTCTTATCCACCACATACAATTCCTCCTAATAAACTATTATTTCTAAACTTTTAAAGTTCATTTAATCAAAATTCTATATTTAGTAGAGAGCGCCCTGCATGATGATGAATTTTTCTCCAATCTACTAAGCCTTCACCTAAACCACGTAACAAAATTTCTCCTGTTCCCATATTAGTAGCTAAAGGGATCTCATAAACATCACTCAATCGTAAAAGAGCACTAACATCCGGTTCATGAGGCTGTGCTGTTAAAGGATCTCTTAAGAAGATAACCATATCTATTTTATCATCTGAAATATAAGCTCCTATTTGCTGATCTCCACCTAGTGGTCCTGATTTGAATCGATGAATGTCTAATCCTGTTTCATCAATTAATCTTTTTCCTGTTGTTCCAGTAGCATAAAGAGAATGTTCTTTTAATATTTCTTGATAAGATGAAATTAATTTAACCATTTCATCTTTTTTCTTATCATGAGCAATCAGTGCAATATTCAACTCTATTCCTCCCTTTTACAATTTAACCTTGTGGCAATCATAACATGGAATGAATGAAACCGCATTAATGAGCTTAGATAAAAATTGACCATGATCTGGATAATTCTTTTGAAATTAAATACATGACGTTTATTCTTTCATCCCCCTATATTCTTAACAAAAAATAGACTGTTTATTCATACTTTCTTCACACTTAGTCAGTATAATGGGGATATACCAATAACAACCAACTTTTTATCTTTTCATTTTTACCTCATACTCCTCCAAAGTATAGGTACTACTCCTTTTAGCCACTTGCTCTTATAGCGAGTGGCTTTTTATTTTTTTAAAACTCAAAATAAGCACCCGTAGTCAGTTTTCTAGCACCACTGGAAATGAGTAGAGAGTAATAACGAAGGACTTTTGCATCATTTTGGAGTAACTAGTTCTTCATCAGGCACATACTCTAAGATTTCTCCTGGCTGACAGTCTAATACTTTACATATAGCATTCAATGTAGAGAATCTTATTGCGCTAACTTTTCCTGTTTTAATTTTGGAAAGATTGACAGTTGCGATACCTACTTTTTCTGAAAGTTCATTTAAAGATATTTTTCTATCTGCCATCATTCTATCCAATCTTAATATTATCGCCATCTTGTTCCTCCAATCTACAACGTCTCATCTATTTCTCTTTGCAGTAGCGCGCCATAAGCAAAAATTTCTGCTAACGCATAAAATAAAATGGGGGCAATTAAACTCACTCCATCTAGACTGATAGAGAAATATTTCCCTGAAATCATCATCCAGTGGAGAATATTAGGTAAAATTAGTGGTATAAAAAGTACCCCAATAAGTAGCCTTGAAATTTTTTTTAATCGTTTAACTTGTTTGTCATTAAAAGGTGATTCGCCATTTGAAATATCCTTAAAAATAAAACTAGCTAAGAAAAATATTCCTGCATACGAACCAGTCACCATTAATCCAGTAATGAGTTCTATGTATCTTTCTTTTATTTGTACCAGTGGTGTTTCTACACCTTCCCAGTAACTTGCGTTAAAGAATACAAAAGAACTTTGAGATGATTCTAAATATAGATTATCTAAAAAGTTACCGTCAAGAGCCATTCCAACAATCAATAAACCACTTATAGAGATAATAAAAACGCCTATATATTTTAAGATAATAGTCAACCGTTTACTTTTAGAAATAATCTTCTTGTTCATGCTTATCTCTCCAATACTTTTCCTTAAATATACTACTATTTTTAATGTTTAACAACTAATATTTAACGTTTATCGTTAAATATTAGTCGTTAGACTTTTTTTAATAAAGCAACTAAAATTGCTTAGTTTTGACTGCTATTAAAAATTGAAAGATAGTTTTTTAAGTCAAAAGCTGTTAAAATGGTAAGCAATTGGCAGTCATCGCTATTAGTTTTGAATGACTCTATTTCGAAGGAATGGATGGGGTATAATGAATAAAACAGCAAGACAAACACTAGCATCATGCAAACGAGTAATTATCAAAGTTGGTACTAGCACAATCATGTATCCCAATGGAACCGTTAATTTACAAAGATTAGATAAACTAGCTTTTGTTTTAAGTGATTTAAGAAACCAAGGTAAAGAAGTTATCTTAGTCTCTTCTGGAGCCGTGGGTGTTGGACTTCATCGATTGAAGTTACAACAATCACCTAGATCGATTCCAGAACAACAAGCTGTCGCTTCTGTGGGACAAAGTGAACTTATGAGTTTGTACAGTACTTTTTTCTTCAATTATGGACAGATTATTGGTCAGGTTTTAATGACACGAGATATTGTTATCTTCCCAGAAAGCCGCTTGAACGCTATTAACACTTTCGAACAACTACTCAAGCAGAAAGTTATTCCTATTGTGAATGAGAATGATACTGTCGCAGTAGACGAATTAGATCATGTGACTAAATTTGGTGACAATGATAAATTATCCGCTATTGTAGCAGAAATTACTCAAGCGGACCTGTTGATTATGTTATCCGATATTGACGGATTCTATGATCGCAATCCTAATGAGGATAATCAAGCTAATTTATTTCATGAAATCAATTGCATCACACCAAAACTATTTTCACTTGCAGGTGGTGTTGGTTCGAAATTTGGAACTGGCGGAATGGTTTCGAAATTAAAAGCAGCTGACCACATTTTAAAGCACGCTGGTAAAATGGTTTTAGCAAATGGTGCTAACCCAACAGATATTTTTAAAATTATTGCTGGCGAAGAAATAGGCACTCTTTTTATTCCTGAATACGACTAACCAATAGAGAGGAATCTATGTGTATGAAAACATTAATCGAATTAGGTGAAGAAGCAAAAAAAGCTAGTAGCTATCTAGCTTTAGCTTCAACAACAGAAAAAAATTATGCTTTAAAAATGATGAGTCTAGCTATCCTAGAAAATGTTGATAAAATTTTATCCGCTAATCAAAAAGATTTGGCTGCTGCTAAAGAAAATAAGATTCCAGAAACATTAGTAGATCGACTGATTTTGAATCAGGATCGCCTTCAAGAAATGGCAGACGGTCTAGTTCAAATTTCTGATTTACCAGATCCAATAGGGATTGTTGATAGTATGTTTAAAAATGAAGCTGGTCTAACTATAGGAAAACAACGTGTTCCTCTTGGAGTTATTGGTATTATTTATGAATCTCGTCCAAATGTAACAACAGATGCTGGCGCGCTATGTTTTAAATCCGGTAATGCCGTTATTTTAAGAGGAGGAAAGGAAGCCATTCACTCAAATACAGCCTTGGTTACCATTCTGCAGCAAACATTAAACGCTACTGGTTTCCCTATAGCTTGTCTTCAGTTAATCGAAGACACTTCTAGAGAAACTGCTCGCGAGATGATGCGGTTAAACCGTTATTTAGATGTTTTGATTCCTCGAGGGGGTGCGCGTTTGATTCAAACGGTACTAGAAACCGCTACTGTCCCAGTCATTGAAACCGGTACAGGTAATTGCCATATCTATATCGATAAAGATGCACAACTAAAGATGGCTACAGATATTGTTGTCAATGCAAAATGTTCTCGTCCTTCTGTTTGCAATGCTGCCGAAACGTTAGTGATTCATAAAGACGTTGCTGCGGAATTTTTACCTTTTATTGAAAAAGCTCTAGCTGATTACCATGTAGAACTAAGAGCCGATGAAAAAGCTTATCAATTTCTGAAAAAAGCCGTCCCAGCAAAAAAAGAAGATTGGGAAACAGAATTTCTAGATTTTATTCTTGCTATCAAAGTAGTTGATTCTCTTGAAGAAGCTATCAGTCATATCAATCAATACAGTACAGGTCATTCTGAAGCTATTGTAACCGACAATTATTTTTCAGGACAACGATTCCATCGTGAGATAGACTCTTCAACCGTTTATATTAATGCTTCAACACGTTTTACAGATGGTTTTGAATTTGGTTTTGGTGCAGAAATTGGTATTAGCACTCAGAAACTTCACGCCCGTGGGCCAATGGGACTAGCTGAATTAACTTCTTCTAAATACATTGTTTTTGGTGAAGGACAGATTCGTTAATGTCTCGTTCATTAACCATAAGCTGCCATCTGATTTAAACCAAGGGATGATTAACCTTGGTTTTTTATATAGCTATTTCTTCCATTCGTTGATCCACAAATAAATAGATCGTCTACCCTTATTTTATCTAAGTGCTCGTCAGACACTTTTATCTAGTCTATTTATACTAAACTAAAAAATTAAAGAAAAAGGGGATCGATTATGACAAACAAACAGTCCATCGCTATTATCGGTGCAGGTATAGTAGGTGCAACAACAGCCTTTTACCTTAGCACTGCAGGCTACGATGTCACTATCTATGACGAAGGTACTGGGCAAGCAACTTCTGCAGCTGCTGGAATTATCTGTCCGTGGCTTTCACAAAGACGCAACAAAAAATGGTATCAATTAGCTGCTACTGGAGCAGCCTTTTATCCGACTCTACTCCGCGACTTAAAAGAAGATTCAACTCATTCTGATATTTATCGTCAAGTTGGAACAATCGTTTTCAAAAAATCTCCTGAGTTAGTGTCTAAATTAGAAAAAATAGCTTTAAAAAGACGAGAATTAGCTCCTGAAATAGGGGAACTAACGATTCTTTCGCCCGATGAAGTAAAAGCTAAACTACCTTTATTAGTATCGAATCAATCTGCTTTGTTTGCTTCAGGTGGCGCTCGAGTAGACGGGTCATTGCTTACTAAAAAGTTACTAGATACCGCTACATCAAATGGTGCTACAGTTAGCAATAAAAAAGCTCAATTACTCTTTTCTACTAACGGAACTTATACCGTCTCTACTTCTGGAAAAAATCAGGAGTTTTCCACTGTTGTTTTAGCTGTAGGTGCTTGGCTACCAGAAATTTTAGAACCTTTAGGATTTTCTGTTGATATTCGACCTCAAAAAGGTCAATTAATTTATTTAGAAGTAGAAGAAGAGACAAAAGATTGGCCTGTCGTTATGCCCGATGGTGAAAAAGATCTGATTCCTTTTCCAAATGGCCGTATCGCGATCGGTGCTACTCATGAGAATGATGAGGGATACGACTTAACCGTTAATCAGGAAAAACTAGCTGCTATGTTAGCCGACGTCGCTAGCGTTGCTCCCAGTCTAGCAACTGCCATTATCAAAGAAGCACGTGTTGGCACTCGTGCTTACACATCTGACTTCGCGCCATTTTTTGGTGAAATTCCAGGCTATCCTAATCTTTATGTCGCTAGTGGATTAGGTTCGTCTGGTTTAACTTCCGGACCAATTATTGCTCGGATTTTGACTCAGTTAATTATGAATGAACCGACCGATTTACCAGTATCAGATTATCCTGTAGCTTCTTATGTCCACAAATTAACTAATTAACTGGTCAGATCTATTTAGTATCTAAAAAAGAGTCTGGGACAAAAGGTCTCTCAAAAAAAATACACTCCCAAAACTATGAACTATTTTGTTCAGTAGTGGGAGTGTGTTTTTCTATATTTTTATAAAAACAAATGAGAGCGGAACTACTTTTTTTCACAAAAGTAGTTTTGTCCCAGCCTCTTTATATACTCATTAGTTTAAGCAATAAATTACTGTTTAACCGCATAACTTAAAGGCTCTATTATAAATTCTTGTTTATCTTCGATATAAATACGGTGCCAAACCATAAAGGTTAGCATAACCCATATTTTACGTGAATAATCTATTTTACCTGATTTATGCTTATTCAATAAATCTACTACATATTTCTTATTTAATAGATGATCTGTTTGTGAATCATTGATAATTTGCAGAGCCCATTCGTACATTTCATCTTTAAGCCAATGACGAATTGGAACTGGAAACCCAAGCTTTTTACGATATAAAACATCATTGGGAACAATGCCTTCAACAGCTTTTCTCAGAATATATTTTGTTGTTCCATTGGCAATTCTCAAATTAGCTGGAATTTGTTTGGCAACGTTAAATACTTCTTTATCAAGAAAAGGCGTTCTTAACTCTAAAGCATGAGCCATTGTCGTTCTATCTGCATTCAATAGTAAATCGCCACTCAGCCAAGTATTGATATCAATCAACTGCATTCTATCAATCGGACTGTACCCTACTGTTTTTTGGTATAAAGGATTTGTTACAGCAATATAAGGATAGTTGGTATTATAATTTTTCAAGATTTTTTTCTTTTCAACTTCGTCAAATATTTTAGCATTACCCACATAACGATTTTCTAAAGAAGTTGTTCCTCTTAACAGGAAGCTTTTACCCTTTACTCCTTCTGGCATCAGTCTAGCTAGATAATGAATCGCATAATTTGTTAAACGACCTGTATTAGCAAACATTCTCAAAGAATGTGGCTCATTATATATTCCATATCCACCAAATATTTCATCTGCGCCTTCACCTGACAAAGCTACTTTTACATGTTTTCGAGCTAACTTCGACAAGAAAAATTGAGGAACAGCCGCTGGATCTGCTAAGGGATCATCCATATGCCAGACAAATCTGGGAAATTCGTCCATAAACTCTTGAGCAGTAATAGTATAACTAAAATTATCCACTCTCAATTCTTCTGCTGTTTCTTGTGCTAAGTTAATCTCATTATACCCTGGCCTTTCAAAGCCTACGGATAGTGTCTTTAATTTGGGGTTAAACTCTCTAGCTATTGCAGTAATAATTGAAGAATCAATACCACCTGATAAAAATGAGCCTACTGTCACATCTGAACGCATGTGTTTTTCAATCGAATCATATAAACTAGTCTTTATTTCCTTAGCAAATTGTTCTTCTGTTTTTACTACTGGCCTAAAGTCAGCCTGCCAGTACTTTGTAATCACTAGTTCATGGTTTAATTTTTTGGTAATAGAGTGTCCCGGCGGCAATTCTTTGATTGCTTTATGCATTGTATCTGAACTTGGCACATATTGAAATGTTAAATAATTTTGTAAAGCTACTTGGTCTAATTCTTTATTCTCAATAACATTTAAAATAGCCTTTTTTTCTGAAGCAACATACAGTCCTTCATCTTCAACAGCATAATAAAATGGTTTGATACCAAATTGATCACGTGCCCCAAAAAATGATTTTTCTTGCTTGTCCCAAATAACGAAAGCAAACATTCCTCGTAATTTCTCTGTTACTTTTTCTTTGTATTCAACATAAGCAGCTAGTATAACTTCTGTATCGCTAGTGGTCTGAAAAATATATCCTTTAGCAATCAATTCATTTCTCAGCTCTATATAATTGTATACTTCTCCGTTAAAAATAATCCAATATCGTTCTTCTCCATAAGATAATGGTTGATGACCGTTTTCAATATCAATGATACTTAAGCGTCGAAATCCTAATGAAATAGACTCATCATTATAGTAACCCTCTTCATCTGGACCTCTATGGACAATAGACTGGTTCATCTTTTGAACAAGTTTTTTTTGATTTCCCACCAACTGTTCTTTTTCATTCGATACATATCCAACAAATCCGCACATTCTGATTTCTCTCATTTCTCCAGCTCTTAGATAAGAATCTTTCTTTGCTGTTAGTTATAGTGACTATTAATTGAAATTTATTCTTCTACATAGTTTAATTTACAGGAAGTTGCTTATTATTTCAATACTAAATGACAAAACCACTACATTTATGTCTAAACTATTTCAATTATTTTTTATTTTTGCTTTTCTATAAAAAAATACTCGCTTTGATTAATAACTTATCCAATTAAAAGTTGTTTTTATGAATGAATGCTAAAAAAAACAACCTCTAAAATTTCAGGTTGTTTTTCTTATATAAAGACTTTTTTTATTTCGTATAAGCACTATATTTCCCAGTTATTGGATCCATTTTCATTAATATTTTTGTTGAAATATCGTATTTGAACAGACCTACCATATTTGAAATTTCTACTTCATCCACTTTATGAGCATGACGAATTTCGATTTGATAGGTAGTTTTATCCTCTTTTGAACTATAAAATTGATTATCTTTAGCAGATATACCTGTTATCGCTATAACTTTTTCTAGTACCATGATGCGTTCTTCTTCAAGAGAAATGACTGGCGCTTTTTCTGAAGCTATTGAGCTACTTGAAGACACTGAGCTGCTACTTGTATTTTCTGATGAGAAGGTTGCTGAACTTTCAGTCGCTTCCTTTTCAACTAACCAAGTTTTAATCTCCTGGTCACTAGCAGTTTTAATGTCTTTACCTGTTGTTTGCTTAAATTCAGTTGCGGCTAAATTAGAAACTCTTTCGGTCTTATAAGCCGATTCTTCCAGAATTTCTGATGTTTTATCTGTTTTCACTTTATCTGCTTGAGCAGTATTAATTTTTGTTTTTAATTCTGTTACTTGAGTTTCTAGTTTAGGGTAATCCGTTAAATCATTTTCTAATACTAGTTCAATCGTACCAGCTGCTTCATCCAACTTGCCACTTTCAAATTGAACTAAGCTAGTTTTATAGTTTGTCCGGTAACCATCTTCAGTAGACTCTACTAGATTTGATGAGTCTATTTCTACGAGTTCACTAGAATTCGTTGATGACTCTATTGAAGTGCTATTTGCTGCTTCATCACAAGCCGTTAAGACAAATAAAGCTGTTGTTACTATAAGTAAACCTGCTAATTTTCTAACCATCTTTGCTTCCTCCTTTAGATATCTTTTTCTTTATTATACCCTAAATCTGCTATCTTACTAATGCTTTATGTGAGGTTTGTATAACTTCTCTATTTCAATTATACTTAAAAAAGTTAAATGGAAGGATGTTCTGTATGAGAAACTTTATAAATGATTTTAAAAAATTTGCTTTTAGAGGAAATGTACTAGACTTAGCCGTCGGTGTTGTCATAGGTGCTGCTGTTACATCCATTGTTTCTTCTTTGGTAGAAGATATCATCATGCCGTTAGTCGGTATGCTAACTGGTGGCCATGATATTTCAGCTTTATCTATTAACATAGGTACAGCTAAGTTAGCCTACGGTTCTTTCTTACAAGCTATTCTTAACTTCTTAATTATTGCACTCGCTGTTTTCATTTTCATAAAACTAATTAATCGTGCTGCAACTAAATTTAAAAAGGAAGAAGAAATTGAAAAACCAAAAATTGAAATTCCAGCTGCCGAACAATATTTAAAAGATATTCGTGATTTATTAACTAAAGAAACTCCCCCTATTGATTTACCTTAGACAAAAAACCTCTCCGAAAGACTTTCTTTCAGAGAGGTTTTTCTTAGTCTACTTGATAATCAGGATTTTGATAGTTTTCTTTTTTCAATCCTTTAATACTCATCATAATAACAAAACTAAACAGATACAATGCAGACAAAAATAGCATCACAGCTAGTAAATTATATTTATCTAAAATAATTCCGATAGCTACAGAAGAAAAGCCTCCTACTGCACGTCCAACATTCAATATAACATTATTTGCTGTTGAACGAATATGAGTTGGATAAAGTCTTCCTACAATTGCTCCGTAGCCTGCGAACATCCCATTAGCAAAGAAACCAACAATTGCTCCACCTAACAATAGCGTCCACTCACTCGTAGCTGTTACAAACAGAAATACTGAGGCTGCAGAAGCTAATAAAAATAATCCATAAGCTGTTCTAGCACCTAACTTGTCTAAAAGTCTGCCAAACAATAGCATCCCAATACTCATTCCAACGATAGTAGAAATCATCCAAATAGATGAACCAGATACAGATAAGCCTAAGTTTTTTTGCAAAATAGAAGGCAGCCAGTTCATTAATCCAAAGTAGCCAGCAATTTGGACAGTCGCCATTAACATTAACGAAATAGTCATTCTTGTTAGTTTTGGTGTTTTAAATAATTCATTAATTGAGATGGAAGGACCATCCTTTTTTAGTTTTGTTTGTTTCCATTCATCCGTTTCATCCAGATGTTTACGAACAAGAATGGCCATAATGACCGGAAATAATCCAAACAAGAATAATGTATTCCAGCCTAGTGTTGGGATAATAATTGCTGCAAGGATAGCAGCTAGGATTGAACCCATTTGACCAGAGATTGTTACAATAGATGTCATTGCCCCCATTTTTTTCCTAGAGAAAACTTCAGCGACTAATGCCATACCTATTCCGTATTCTCCTCCAGCTCCTACACCTGCTAAAAATCGGAAAATATAAATCAAGTAAATATTGGTTGCAAAGTACATAGCTGCTGTCGCAAAGGCAAAGATATAAACCGTATAACTGAACATTTTTATTCGACCTTTTTTATCTGCCAATACACCAAATAAAACGCCCCCTAATAACATCCCTAGATTTGTTATCGTAGAGATTAGTCCTGCTGCCGCACTCGTTAGCTGCAATTGAGCGGTAATCGAAGAGAGTGAAAAGGATAAAAACATAATATCCATATTCTCTAATCCGTATCCTACTGCTGATGAAGCTAATACCTTCTTTTGGTAGCCTGACATAGTTTGATTACTAGTTGCCGTTTGTTGTTTCATATTTTATTTTCCTCCTAAAACGAATGATCTCGGTCATTCATTATTTTATGACATTAATACTAGTATACAAAGTATCTTGTCTTTGAGCAACTCTTTTTTTAAGTTGTATTTTCAAAACAGCATCTAGACAAAAATCCTAATGCTTTTTTTATTAAATACTATGGAAGATAGCATAAATTTCTTGTTTTTTACTTTCTCTTACTTTAGCAACTAATTTAATAGCTTCCTTACTTGAAATCTCTTTTTCTTCCATTAAAAGATTCACGTGTTCGATTACTGATAAATTTTCCCACGATGTATCTGGCTTTGCCATCAACGAGGCTCCACTATTTCCTTCGATAATTAAACAAAATTCTCCTCTAATTTCCGAATTTTCGGCCCATTCTACCATTTCTTGAGTTGTTCCACGAATAAATTCTTCGTATCGCTTAGTTAATTCGCGGCAACAAACTAATTTTCTATCCGGACCAAAGACCGTTACCATATTTTTCAATACTTCTTTTAATCTGTGCGGAGATTCATATAAAATAAGTGTTTCCGGTCTACAATTCAATTCCTTTAATTCATCTAGTTGTTCCTTCTTCTTTCGTTTCAAAAATCCATAAAAGTAAAATCGTTGTGGTGCAATTCCTGATGCTATCAAAGCTGTTAAACCAGCACTTGCTCCTGGTAATGGGACTACGGGTATATCGGCATCAATACAGGCAACCACTAATTCATGTCCAGGATCACTGATAGACGGCATTCCTGCATCACTAACTTGAGCAATCGCCTCACCAGCTAGTAACTTTTCTATCAATTGATTTATTCGTTCTTTTGTATTGTGTTCGTGAAAACTAATTTGAGGTGTTTTGATTTCAAAATGATTTAACAATTTTTGTGTGTTGCGTGTGTCTTCTGAAGCGATTAAGTCAACTTCTTTAAGTAACCTAATACCGCGTATTGTCATGTCTTCTAAATTTCCAATAGGTGTGGGAATAAGATACAGTATGCCTTTGTCACCTTTTTCAAAACTCTTTTGACTTTTCATTTAATTCTGCCTCCTCTACATCTTTTAAGCGGTTCACTAATACACAAGTCTCACTTACGTTTATCGGAAATTTAACTCCTTGTATTTTCAAAAACTCTTCTTTCTTCTTACGTGATTTTTTTTTAAACGCATACTCTGCTTTAGTTGCCTGACTGCGCGTATCAAACGCCTGAGCATAAATCATTTTAACCGGCCGACGCATCTCAGGCTTAGTGTACTTAGCCCCTAATCCGGTATTGTGTTCTTTTTCTCTTCTAGCTAGATTTACTGTATATCCGCCATAAAAACTAGTATCTTTACAATACAACACATAAAAATAGCTAACTATTTTTTCCATATAACATCTCTTTCACTTCAGGTAGATACTCATTGTCTAGACTGTAAACAATCAGTGGTGGCAAAACACGAAATCCATTGTCTTTTCCATCTTTAATGGCTTCTATTAATACTGTATTTGCCTCTTTATTCTCTTTAGGATAAACAAATCTTATCTTTTTAGGAGCTAACCGATGTTTTTTCATAGCATCGAGAATTTCTAACAGACGATCTGGCCGATGTACAAAATAAGCTTTCCCATTCATTTTTAACAAGCCACTTGTCACGTTCATTAGTTCGTCTAAATTCGTATGCAATTCGTGTCTAGCAATAGCTAAATGGGAATTAGGATTTTTGATACTCGTCCCTTCGTTAGCAAAATAAGGAGGATTACACGTAACAATATCTACTGAATCTTTTTTTATCCATTCTAAGGCCTCATTTATATTGCCTTCAACAATAGACAACTGGTCCTGTAAATGGTTCATTTGAATACTGCGTTCTGCCATATTCACTAACCTTGGTTGAAGTTCGATACCCATAATAGAACTAGTTGTTTTTTTACTTAATAATAAACCAATAACACCATTCCCTGCACACAAGTCAATAATTTTCGCCCTATTGTGCTTGGGAACTTGTGCAAAATCTCCTAATAATATAGCATCTAGAGAAAACGAAAAAACAGATGGACTTTGAATAATTTTCAGTTCGTGACCAATAAGTTGATCTATTCGTTCGTCTCCTTGTATCCATTTTTCCATACTTAACACTCCTTTATTGATGTTAACCGCTTTTCATTATAGCATAAAACAAACCACTAGCAGGGCCAATGAGTTGTTTTTATCTATCGATTAATTGTTAGAGTATTCGTACAATCTTACCTTTAGTTTATTTAACTCTCTACAATGATGAACGTTTACGATCGCTTTCAAATAAAATAGACTATCCATTATAAATCGAATAGCCCTTAATTTTAAGTAAGGCATAACTACCTTGATTAACCAAACCCACTACTCTAATTCCAAGTTTGAAAAAGCTCATCTATCTCTTGATTTAAAGGCGGATTTACTCTTGTCAGTAAGTCTATCCGCTTAAAAGTTATAGCTTTACTCTCTATTAGCAACTCTCTAGTTTAGCTTTCCTTTCGCAAATAAAAGATGGCAAAAAGAATACGTTCCTTTTTACCATCTTTTAGTTAACTACTTTATGACTAAAATTTATCGCTTATATTAGTTCGCTCGCTTCATTTAATTCAAATGTTGATTCTGAATGAGCTTTAAGAAATTTATCTGATTTAAGATTATTTTTGAGCGTGATTTCCTCTTTAGTTTCATCCGGATGAATCATTGTAAAACTAAAATTTGTGGAATCTTTTTGTCGTGTCAAAAACTCTTGCAATTCCAAACTCGTCATCTTGTTTAATTGATGCATATTAAACTCCACCTTTCTTGTATCGACTCTCTTCACTACTTGCAATATAACACTCAAAGCAAAAGATTTCTAATCATACACTTTAATCAATTCGTTTAAAGATGAACTAACTTCTAAGCTGACTACTAACTTTAGTGGAGATTTAGGTATTAAAAGAGTAACTCAACTGTCCTTATTTAGTCGTTTATTCAGATAATAAAAAGACAGTTCCGATTAATTGAATCGAAATTATCTTTTTAACTCGCTATTTTTATTTATTATCCATTTATTTAACCAGTATAGTTATTTTTTATCTTCGTTCTCCATAAATGACATCTAGACAAAAAGCACACGGTTCATCGTTCATCCGACGCGAACCATAAAAGACATTACAGACATGAAAACCATCTTCATACAACTTTTCTAAATTCAAACGCGACTTACTCATCTCTGGCTCTACGATTTCTTCACTTGAACGTTGCAATTTTTCAAGATCACTTAATCGATCTCTTAGATGCTGATTTTCGATCTGTAGAGTGGCGTTTTCTTCAACAAGTGCTTCTACTTCACTTCTTAAATCAGAAATTTGGTGTAAAGTAGCATCTGTATCTTTTTCTAGTTTCGTAAAGCTATCGTATAAAGTTTTTTTATCCATTCCTTTTCACCCACTCTTTACTGAACTTTGTCCCGCTTTTTTTAATCTTTTGTCACTATTAAGGTTAATTGCTCAAAAACTCCCTGTGCATTTACGTTGTTCTCTAGTTTCTTTCGGCTTTGTAAAATAGATTCAATTGAACACGATAGTTTTTTACCACTCATTTGTTTTGCTATTTTTTCCATCTGCTCTCTATATTGTGGATAAGCTAAGATATCTATTGTTTCATAATGCACTTTTAGCACATCACGATAGGCTAATAATACTAAATCAATCGCAAGTAAATGCTGATTTCTTTCTTTAAAATGAGGCATAATATCTGTTTGAATAAAAATAAAACTACCATCTTTTTTAGTTATCATCTGAACAAACCATTTAAATCCAATTTTTGAAGCTTCATGAAACCATTCATCTTGACTCATCAAAACAGCCGTTTCCAAACTATTAGTCAAATGGACAAGTAAAGCAGACTGAGAACTGTCTAATTGCTTTTTCTCTAATTCGTCTAACAACCGTTGTTTAGATAAATTACGAAAATGAATCAGTTGACAACGAGAGAGGATAGTCGGTAAAAGTCGCTGTTTAGCTGTTGTTAATAAGAAAGCTATTGCTTTTCCATTCGGTTCTTCTAAAAATTTCAATAAACTATTTGCAGCGCCAGGAGTCATTTTTTCAGCATCTTCAATGATAAATACTTTTTGCTGACCTTCCACTCCACTTTTTGAAAACTCTGCTTTCAATTGTCTAACCTGTTCTACCTTAATGGACAAGCCGTCTGGAGCAATTTCTATCACATCTGGGTGAACTTGTTTTAGTACTCGAACACAGGATGTGCATTCTTGACAAGGCAAACTATCCACTAGATTCTGGCAAAAAAGTGACGCTGCTACCCACAAGGCCATATTTTTTTTACCTGTTCCAGAATCCCCTTCAAAAAGATAAGCATGAGTTAATTGCTTTTTTTTAATCGTTTTTTGTAGTTGATTAAAAACAATCGGTTGAATACTTCTTAAGTTATCTTCGATTCTCATCACGACCTATAATTAAAATTGTTCAAAACGTTCAACAGGCATTACAAATACAGTAGCACCACCGACTTGAACTTCTATCGGATAAGGCATATTGGTTTCCATTGAAACATCTAAACTAACAGGAGGTGTCATAAATTGCTCTCTCGACTGACATGTTTCACGAATAATATCTAATACTTCATCTACACGCTCATCGGCAATTCCGATAATAAATGTTGTATTTCCTGCTCTCAAAAAGCCACCAGTAGTAGAAGATTTTGTTGCTGGTATTCCAGAATCAACAAATTCATTGGATAAACGATTACTGTCTTTATCTTGAATGATAGCTATAATTAATTTCATATTAATCAACCTCTTTCGTTTTTTATAGTTGTCTGAAGTACTCTACTAAGATAGTGTAGCAATCTGATAGTACTTTTTCTAACTCTTGATTCGCATTTACAGCAATCATTCGAGTTGGATTTTGCTTCACTAAGTCTAGATAGGCAGAGCGAACCGTTTGATGAAAGGCTAAATTTTCTTGATCTAAGCGATCAAACTGACGACTATCTTTATTTTTATTGATGCGTTCTAATCCTACATGAGCTTCTAAGTCTAGATAAAGGGTGAGATGTGGTGAAAGACCTCCTGTTGCAAATTGATTGATCGCAGCAATTGGCTCCAAACCAATTCCTCTAGCAACACCTTGGTAAGCTAAAGAACTATCAACAAATCGATCACAAATCACTATTTCTCCTTTATTTAAAGCAGGAATAATTTTTTCAACTAAATGCTGCCTTCTAGCTGCAGCATAAAGGAGAGCTTCTGTTCTTACGTCCATTTCAACATGTTCGGGATTTAATATTAATTCCCGAATTTTTTCGGCAATTTCGCTACCTCCTGGCTCTCTGGTGGCTACTATTTTTTGCGCTAATTCTTTTTCTAGCTTAGGCAACAAATGTTTTATAACGCTTGTTTTACCTGAGCCATCTGGGCCTTCGATTGTAATAAATATTCCCGTCAATGCACAAAACCCCTTTAATTCTTACTTTTAATCCTTAGTTATTATTATACTTCATATAATAGAAACAGTCTAATACCATTTGTACGGACTTTTTGAACTCATTCATCATATTTCACTTAATTTAAACCCCACTTATTTTTGTTCAGAATAAGTTATCTGAATAAAATAAATGGGGTCTTTTTTGTTTATTTATTAATAGATAATTCAGATCCTGGTTGTGTCTCCTTTTATCTTTCGTTTTCGTGCTTCTTTAAATAAATAAAAATATTTAATTTTAGCTAGTTTGGTTTGGGCAAATAATAAACCGTCTCTTTCAAATACAGAATCTTCAATTTTTTGGGCATATTCTAAGTCCTGCTTTGTTTGTTTCATTAAATTAAATAACTCTTTATCATACCTACTACGTAACGTTACTTTCTTTTTAAATAACACAAGTATTCTCCCTTTATTCTCATATCGACTTCTTTTATTCTATTTCACGACGCCCTTCAACAGCTTTAAGCAAAGTAATTTCATCTGCATATTCAATATCGCTACCGACCGAAAGACCATGAGCTAAGCGAGTTACTTTTATTCCAGCAGGTCGTATCAACCGTGACAGATACATCGCTGTTGCTTCGCCTTCAGCTGTTGCATTTGTTGCAATGATTACTTCTTTTACTTCTTCGGACTGTAATCGTCTGATTAGGCTTGGAATATTAATATCTTCTGGTCCAGTACCTTCGATTGGTGAAAGCACACCATGTAAAATATGGTATAAGCCATGATATTCTCGCATTTTCTCTAAAGAGATAACATCTTTAGGATCTTCTACTACTAAAATAATGCTTCTATCTCGTGATTTATCTTGACAGATAGAACAAGGATCATCTTGTGTAATATGACCGCAAATTGAACAATAGTTTAAATCGCGCTTAGCACTAATGAGAGCTTTTGCGAAATCTGTCACATCGTCTTCTTTCATGTTAATAGTAAAAAAAGCCAAACGAGCTGCTGTTTTAGCGCCTATTCCTGGGAGTTTCATGTAGCTATCCATTAATTTAGTTATAGGTTCAGGGTACAAATAAATTCCATTCCTCTCTTTAAAAAATAAAAAAACAGTATATAAAAAGGTAAAAAAACGGGATCCATCTTGGAATCCCATTACTACTATACCGTTACACGTTTCAATCCATTTATCCCTTATTGTATTTTACATACCTGGGATATTTTTAGTGTATTTACCCATTGTTGCTTCTGTCTCAGCTTCTACGTTGGCTAATGCAGCATTTGTGGCTAAAACAATTAAATCTTCTAGTATCTCGATATCTTCTGGATCCACTACTTCTGGTTTGATTGAGATGCTTTTCATTTTACGATCTCCAGTTACTGTTACTCTAACTAAATCCCCACTGGCTGTTCCTATAAATTCTTTTTCGTTCAAAGCTTCTTGTGTTTTTGCCATTTCCTTTTGCATTTTTTGCATTTGCTTCATCATACCTTGCATATTTCCCATTCCACGCATTTTGTCTCTTCCTCTCTCGTTTTCTTATTTAATCAATCATTTTTAATTTCTACCATATTTTCTCCAAACAAGGCCATAGCTTCCGTGACAATCTTATCATCTTCTTGCGAAGGTGGAACGAAGTCTTCTAAACTATCCCATTCAGAAGTATCTGCTGTTGTTTCTAGTTGTTTTTTAACTGGTTCAACTGACTTTTCTTCTTGTACTTTTGATTGTTCAACCTTTGAAACTTGTTCAATTAATGTATTCTCTCTTACTTTATCTTCTGACGGATGATTTTTGAGTTGTTTGACGTATTGTTCTCTAATGATGGGCCACTGTTCTCCTGGTACAAAAATCATTTGTGGTGCATTGCCTAACAGTCTTTCTAAAAACTGTTTGACTGCTTCCATCAACTCACTATCATTTGTTGCCTTTTGACACAAGATATCATAGTCGAATGAAACGATTAATCCACTAGGACCTGCTGCAACAGGTGTCGAAGCTTTTAACATTGCACGCTGAGTAACAGAAAGCATATTTAACAAATCAGGCCAAACATTTTTCAACTGAGCTAAATTTTCTCTCGTTGCTTCTTTTAATATACTATAAATAGCTGATGTATTGGGTTTAAATTGATTCGTAGCTGCTTTTTTAGAAACAGATTTCACTTTTTTTGTCGTTACTTTTGACTGTCCATTCACTAAAATAGATTCCATCTGCTTTTTCATTTTTACTAGTTCATTTTCTAACTCTATTATTTTTTTATTGTCTAAAGACTCAGACATCTCTCTTTGATTTACTGATTGTTCATTTGAACTCATTGTCGTACCTTGATGAATACTTGCATTTAATTGAGTTAATCTAACAGTTGCTACTTCTAAATACACATCAGGATGATTCGTAAAACGTAGTTCCGTTTGTGTTCCATTTAAAATAATAATCATCTGGTAAAGAGAATCTGCCGTAATCGTCTCACTAAGTTTTTTAAATGCAGCATCGACTTTTGCTCCATCTAATAATTCGCTCATTTGGGGAGCCTGTTGATAAACTAGTAAATCACGACTAAATAAAATTAAATCTTCTACAAAACGGGCTGCATCTTTTCCGTCAGCTAAAATTTCTTGAAGTAAGAATAATCCTTTTTTCGTATCGTGTGTCACAACGGCCTCAAAGTATGTCAACATTAATTCTTGAGTTAAGCTTCCAGTAACACTCATCACATCTTCGATTGTGACCGTATCATCACCAAAAGAAATAGCTTGATCTAACATACTCAAAGCATCTCGCATTCCGCCTTCTGCTGCTCGAGCAATAATCGGTAAGGCAGCTTCTTCAAACTCAATCTTTTCTTGAGTTAAAATATAGCGCAGTCGATCAGAAATATCACGCACATTGATTCGTTTGAAATCAAATCGCTGCGTCCTAGATATGATTGTTAAAGGGATTTTATGTGGCTCTGTGGTTGCCAGGATAAAGACAACATTCTTTGGAGGTTCTTCCAATGTTTTCAATAAAGCGTTAAAAGCCCCTGTTGAGAGCATATGAACTTCATCAATAATATAAATTTTGTAATCTGCACTAGTTGGTGCATATTTAGCTTTATCACGAATGTCACGAATTTCTTCGACTCCGTTATTACTAGCAGCATCAATTTCGATCACATCATTTAACTGACCTTTTGTAATCGCTCTACATGTTTCACACTCATTACATGGTTCTCCATCTTTTAAATAATGACAGTTAATGGCCTTAGCGAATATCTTAGCCCCACTTGTTTTACCAGTTCCACGAGGGCCGGTAAAGAGATAAGCATGACTTGTCTTTTCTTGTATAAGAGCATTTCTAAGTGTTTGTGTAATAGCTTTTTGTCCAGCAATATCTTGGAACTTTTGAGGTCGCCATACGCGATAAAGTGCTTGATAACTCACTGCTTTTCTCCCCTTCTTAACCCTGTAGTTGCTACTTTGTATTATACGTTATTTGACTCTAAAATTAAACCACGATCTTCTTCATCACTGAGTCATTTTTAACTTTAAAAATGACTCTAGCGTTCTTTCAGGCAACAAAAAAAGTTTTTGATTTTAAAAAATCAAAAACTTTTTCATCCTACTATGTACGTACAGCACATGGACAAGCAAACTTAGTGCTGCTTCCTTCCGGATCTGACACGATTCGTAAGTTCTCCATTGCCATACGGCCTTGCGGCATCTCTTATTATAACGCAAAGTTTAACTAAAAGCTAGTCCTTTTTAATCCTCTTAAATCTAGAATTTATTTTTTACTTTTAAACTAGCATGCTTACTTTACTAATTGTATCTATTTTAAAAACTAAAGCTAAAAAACCTATGTATTGAGAGGAATACCTTTAACTAATGAAAAAACTATTGACATCTCTTGTGTACTAACCATATAATACAGAAAAGAAGTCTCATTCACTAACTTTTTTTACCACTAGTGTACTAACCTGTTAATACACAAAACTTATAGGAGGTAGCTATGAATATTCAATTTAACAAGCGAGATCCCATTTACTTACAAGTTATCCAATACTTTAAACAAGAAATGGCTATTGCTCACTTAAAGCCTGGTCAAGAAATTCCTTCAAGACGAGATCTCGCAAACCAATTAAAAATTAACCCTAATACTGCTCAGAAGGCCTACAAGGAAATGGAAAATAGTGGATTAATTTATACTGAAGGCAATTTGCCCAGTAGAATTACTGAAGACAGTCATGTGTTAAAAAATATTCGCAAAGAATTAATCGATGAAGCTACAGATCATTTTATTGCAGCAATTAAGCCTATTCATGTACCACTAGATGAGCTTGTTGATTTAGTTACAGAAAAATACACTCAAGCATCAAAAGATAAGGAGGATTCACATGATTGAAGTTAAAAATATAACTAAAAAATTTGGGAATAAGAAGATTTTAAAAGGATTATCTTTCACTGCTGAAAAGGGAGAAATTACTTGTTTGATTGGAATAAATGGTGCAGGTAAAACGACTGCTTTAAACGCAATCATGAATTTAACGCCTTTAACTAGCGGTGAAATTTTGATAGATGGCAAGAAGTTTACTAAAGAAAGTTATCAAACGATTGCATTTATCCCAGATACAATGGCTATGCTTTCACAAATGACAATTAAGCAAGCTATGCACTTTATGAAAGATTTTTATACCACTTGGAATCAAGAACGAGCAAATGAGTTGCTTAATTTTTTTCAATTAACTGAAACACAAAAAATTGCTACTCTTTCAAAAGGCAATATAGCTAAAATTAATTTAATGCTCGGCTTAGCTTTAGATGTTGATTATCTGTTGATGGATGAACCTTTTTCAGGAATTGATATTTTTAGTCGCGAACAAATCACCAGTGTCTTTACTAGTCACTTAATTGAAGATCGCGGTGTGCTCATTACAACTCACGAAATCAGTGATATCGAGCATTTGATTGATAAAGTTATCTTGATAGATGATGGCATCGTAGTAAAAGACTTTAATGCTGAAGATATGCGTGAACAAGAAGAAAAATCAATTCTGGATGTTATGCGGGAGGTTTATGTAAAATGAAAAACTATTTGAAACTTGTTTCTTTTGAATTGAGTCGATTTATAAACATTTATATAGCCTTGATTGTTGTAACTGCTATTTCACAATTTACAGGGGTCTTTTTACAATCCCGTAACTACACAACTACTGTTAATCAAACCCTACAACAAGAGTCTTTTTCTTTAAATGATTATTTTGTTAACTATCCTCCGCTGACATTCATTACGGTAACCACCAGTGGCTGGTTTATTATTCCTATTGTTTTTAGTGCTGCTGCTTTAGTTTTCTATAGCTTTTTTATTTGGTATCGTGATTGGTTTGGAAAAAATGCTTTCATTTATCGTCTTCTGATGTTGCCAACGAATCGAATTAATTTATTTTTTTCTAAATTAACCGCTATCTTATTAATGGTGTTAGGCTTAGTAGCCACTCAGTTAATCTTGATTCCACTTGAATCTGCTCTGTTCAATCAGTTGCTACCTGACTATTTAAGATACAACCTGTCCACTCAAACGATTGTTTCTTCTTCAGAGTATCTATCAATTTTATTTCCTGATTCATTTATCCAATTTTTAATTCATTACGGATTAGGCTTACTTGTATTAATTGTTTTATTTACGATTATCTTATTTGAAAGAAGTTTCCATCTGAAAGGAATCGTATTTGGTGGTCTATTCGGCGCAGGAACGTTTATTTTAATGCTTTCACCTTTTATTATCCAAACTAAGCTAAGCCCTCATTACCTTTATCCTATTGAAAATTTTGCCATTGAATTATTCTTAGGAATAGTGATTTCTATTTTTTCTATTTGGGTAAGTTATTATTTATTGAATAAAAAAATTACAGTCTAATTAAAGGAGGCCGACAACAGTGAAACGCTATTGGAAACTATCTACATTTATCCTCATGATTATCTTAACTATTGGTATTTTTTACCTTAAACCCCTTTTTTCATATGATGAATACCCTGATTTTACTATGGAAACGATAAAAGGAGATTCTACAGAAATAAAAAATCTAACATTAAGAGGGTATTATTCTCCCGATACTAAATTACAATCAGATTCTGACGCTATGTATTCTGAAAAAACATTCTCTTTAAGTCATAACCAAGTTAGGTATGATAAAAAGCAATCTTTTTTCAGCCAACTCTCTTATTTAGATGATTTTTCCCCACTTAATCGTCTTCAAAAAGAACACAAGACATTTATCCGTGGAAAAAATTTACAATTTCAAAACTTTTTCGAAGACGATTCTTTTATCGTCTATGTTAATCTTGATCAAGAATATCTTGATAAACGTGCTGGAAAAAGATTTTTTGATATTCGTTTGTTAAATAAAAAAACAGATGAAGAATTGTCCTATAAAATTATTCTACCTGAAAAAGGGGAGTACCAATATGTTGGTATTCAAAAAATACAAATTATAAATAGTGGTCTTAGTGTTGTTACAAGAAACGATCCCTCGCAAACAAATGAGCAAGACTACCGAGAAAACTTACCAGAATACCATGTTTATCAGTTAGATCTTAGCAATCAAAAAGTAGCTACCGATCATTTGATTTCTTTTGAAGAAAATTCATCCTTTAATGAATTAACTCGAGTAGAGTTACTATCAGAAACTCAACTGGACCAGACAGCTGATGATTTAGTTTTCTATTTAACTTATAATCAATCTATCGATGAAATCGATGAGCTAACTTCTTTAGACTCTAGCTCCGAGACAATTGATTATGAATTAGCTCACTATAAAATTAGTACAAATGAATCTAAAAAAATCCCTTTGCTTAAAGAATTTAGCACACTAAACTCAGCTGTCATTTCCGATAAAAAAACTCTTTATTCTTATTTCTTTATTGATAAGACATTAACTCTTTCTACCACATCTTTAAATAAACCAGACGAATCATCTAGACTACTTATAGACTTACCTGTTTCGGAAGATTCAATAGAGTGGAAAAGTATAAAAAATAATAAACTTTATCTGGTGTCTGCAACGACAGAATCGCCTTTAAAAAAGAAACTTTCTATCTATCACTTAACGGATGGAGAGCTTATCTATGAAGGGTCTATTGAGCCAACTGCTGATAACCTATTAACCACGAAAAATAATTTAACCATTGATAATGGTTTAATAGACTAAAAAAAGAAGCCATTGGCTTCTTTTTTTAGTCTATTGCCTTAACGATCTCCATTAAAAATAGAGTTTTTTACAACGACATAATTTACTTTACGAAGTGCTTCAAGATCTTTACCACCTGCATAAGAGATTGAAGATTGTAAGTCTTGTTGCATTTCTAATAAAGTAGTTGAAATATCTCCTTTTGGTGAAACCATAATTTTCTTACCTTCGACATTTTTATGCTCACCTTTTTGAAATTCAGAAGCACTGCCATAATACTCTTTGTACATTTTCCCATCAATTTCAAGTGCCTCACCTGGAGACTGATCATGCCCTGAAAAAACAGAACCAATCATTACCATTGTTGCCCCAAAACGAATAGATTTAGCAATGTCACCATTGTGTCGTATCCCGCCATCAGCAATTATCGGTTTACGAGCAGCTGTTGAACACCAACGTAATGCAGCTAACTGCCATCCGCCTGTTCCAAATCCTGTTTTTAACTTAGTAATACAAACTTTTCCTGGACCAATCCCTACTTTTGTAGCATCTGCTCCAGCATTTTCTAATTCACGTACAGCTTCTGGTGTTCCTACATTTCCAGCAATTAAAAAAGTGTTTGGCAAGTATTCTTTAATATGATGAATCATATGAATGACTAAATCAGAGTGACCATGTGCAATATCAATTGTAATGTATTCAGGTATAATTTCTTGTTCAGCTAGTTCTTTAATAAAATCATATTCTGTTTCTTTTACTCCAACACTAATAGATGCGAATAGTCCTTTATCATGCATATTGATTATAAATGGACGACGTTTTTCTTCTTCAAAACGATGCATCACATAAAAATAATCATTTTCAGCAAACCAGATAGCTAACCCTTCATCAATTACAGTCTGCATATTCGCTGCAACAACAGGCAATTTAAATGTACGGTTGCCTAATGTCACACTTGTATCACATTCTGTTCTACTTTTAACAATACTTTTATTGGGAATCAATTGGATGTCTTCATAATCAAAAACTTTCATTCGCTTGAAAACCTCTTTCTCTTCTTTATTGTCTATTCACTTGAACTATTCTTATTTTCCATGCTCTATAAACGAACATTATAAACTTTATATTTTAAAATAGTTCGTCCATTAACCAATTTACCGTATTTTTTTTTATTTGTCAAAGCCTATTCCATTTTAATCATTCATTCTCTCTTTTTTTATAACTAAAACAAAGAGAAAAAGGTGGTTGACTAATACTTTTATTAATTAAAAAAAGTTCCATTATTCTTAGTTTAGTAACAAAAAATAATAGAACTTTTCAATTAACTGTTTAACCTCTCTAAAAAAGCTACCTAAATTATTCTTATCTTCTTTCCATGATAACAGTAGTACTGCTTAGATAATTTTATCCAATTGATCTGGCTCAACATGAACATCAATATCAATTATCCCATAACAATCTCTTAATATCCGTTCTACATTTTCCGTTATTTGATGACCTTCACGTACTGTTAATGTTGCATCGACTAAAATGGTTACATCTACATAGACATTAGCACCATACTTACGTGCCTTAATGTCTTTAACTGAAAGGACATTTGGCAAACTTAGAATACTCTCTTTGTAATTGCTTAAATCTGTCGTATTGAATCCATCAGATAAAGAGAACGCACTGTCACTGAAAATCTCTATCCCTGTCTTAATAATGATAAGGGACACAATAATTGCCATTGCACCATCCATCCAGACATACCCTAACATGGATCCAATAATAGCAATTGTTGTTCCTAGACTGGTTAGAGCATCACTTAAATTATCTTTAGCAACAGCCTTTAATCCTTCACTATTAATCTTCTTAGCAAGTTTTAAATTATAAAAATAAACACCCGTCATAATGATAGCACCCACGAATCCTATCAATCCTGTTATTTTTTCTGGTGGGATAGTTTCCCCACCAATTATTCGGTTAAAACTAGAATAAAAGACTTGAATCCCTACAAATAGCATAACAAAAGAAGTGATTAGACTAGCTATTGTTTCTGCTTTCCAATGGCCGTAAGGATGATCATCATCTGCAGGTCTTCGAGCTAATTTCAAGCCTACTAAAACAGCTAAAGAAGAGAAAACATCGGTTAAATTATTTAATCCATCCGCCCTTAATGCAGCAGATTGATAAGTAACTCCAACAGATATTTTAATTAAAGAGAGGAAAATATAAGCTACAATACTTACTATTGCTCCTTTTTCAGCTCTTTTTAATTCTTCATAACGATCTTGCATGTCAAATTACCCCTCTTTAACTTATTTAATAAGTGTATTTAGATTTTATCCTTAAATACAACTTCCAAACAGTCTTCTATTTTATACTCTATTGGAAAGAAAATAACCATTTAGTTTGCTTTCATTATGTAGAAATACTATTCAAAACATGAATTATATTCTATCACTACAACCGTTTTGATACAAGATAAGTTTGACTTTCAACAGCTGTTAAGACCAGACAAGCTAAACAACTATCCTTTTTTATGTTAAAATAATAGCAGTTTACTATGTTCTAAAGAATGGAGTGTTTCTCATGAAAGTTGGATTTATTGGTATAGGAAATATGGCTAATGCTATTATTAAAGGTATGATTGAAAAAAAATATATGGATAGCGAAGATATTTATATCTCTAGTAAAACAAAAGAAAAATCACTCAATTTTGCTGCTGAAACAAAAACAACTCTCTGCTCTACAAATGAAGAATTGATTGCTAGTGTAGATATTGTTATTTTAGCCGTTAAGCCAAACGTACTAACAGAAATACTACCTGGTTTAAGCTCAGCAATTGAAAAATATCAGCCTTTGGTCGTTTCAATTGCTGCTGGGACTTCTCTTAAAAAATTATCACATTTGATTGGAATAGACGCTACTAACCCCATTATTCGAGTCATGCCTAACTTAAATTCTGTTATCGGAGAAGGAATGACCGCCATTTGCGGGAATGCTTTTTCGTCTCCTGAACAAATTCAGTACATAGTAGGCATGTTCAAATCTATTGGTGAAGCCATTGAGTTAGAAGAAAAAGATTTCAGTACATTTATTGCTATCGCAGGTAGTTCACCCGCCTATACTTTTCTCTTTATTGATTCGTTGGCTCGTGGAGCAGTAAAAAACGGTATGCCAAAAGAACTCGCCACAAAAATTGCAGCGCAAGCTGTCTTAGGTAGTGCGAAGCTAGTATTAGAAAGCGACCAATCTCCCTGGAATTTAATTGATCAAGTCTCCTCACCTGGTGGTACAACTGTTGCAGGAATTGTTGCTTTAGAAGATGAACGATTTATTTCAACTGTTATCAAAGGTGTTGATGCTACTATTGCGAAGGATCGAGAATTATCGAACGACTAAATTTATTTTTAGTGTCTGTCTAGCTTATTATCATTCAGCTAACTTTTTTCGTTCAGCTTTTTCAGTTTTTTTGCGTTTGCGTAGTTCTTTAAAAAAGAGGGTTAATAACTCACTGCACTCAGACTCAAGAATTCCTTTTTCTATCGTAACTTGATGATTAAAGCGGCTGTCTGTTAACAAGTTCATTAGTGTCCCTGCTGTTCCACCTTTAGGATCTGCTGCTCCATAGTATAATTCTTTAACACGTGATAAAATCATTGCACCACTACACATTGGACAAGGTTCTAATGTGACAAATAATTGCGTGTCTTCTAAACGCCAGTTTCTAAGCGTTTTGTTTGCTTCTTTAATAGCCATCATTTCAGCGTGCGCTGTTGCATCAAGAGTTTCTTCTCGACCATTATGACCACGGCCTATAATAAGGCCATTGAGAACGATAACAGCTCCAATTGGTACTTCTAATTTATTTCTAGCTTTTTTAGCTTCTTTAATCGCTTCACTCATAAAATATTCTTTTTCTTCTATTGTTAACATAAGTTCAGTCCTTCTTAATTTATTACTGTTATCCTATCATAAATCAACACTAAATTTGAGCAGAAATATCAAACAAAAAAGTTATTATAAAAATATACATTCCTATTTATTTGAAAAGAGGTGTTACTTTGGAGTTCAATGAAATTAAATCGATTTATTCAGATGCTCAGTTAACTGACTTGCCTTTAGAAAATACTAACTTTCTTTCTTTTCCTTTCAAAAATAAATGGATTCATTTTGAAAAATTGACTAAAACATCATCTGAAATTAAATTATTGAATTTTTTATTTGTTTCAAAAAAAACCAATCTTTCTTCAGTTGTTTCAAAATGGCAAAATTACTTAATAAATGGAGTTGAGTTTTCCCCTCCAACTTTAGATAGTGAATTTCGTATTATCCAATTTATTATTTTAAAAAAAGACTCTTATTTCGAAAAAAAAACTTGGCTTAATGCATTCAAGAGTATGTTTAATGACAGTGAAGAAGCTTTTTTTATCAGCGAAACTTCTGGATTATTGATTCAAAAAAAGTCTGACGAAAATTTACCTTCCGATGAACTTTCAGCTATCATTCAAACACTTGATGATGATTTCTCAATTAAAACTATTTGCTATATTGGTCAATTTTGGCCAATAAATAAAGAATTAAAATCTATTTTTGAAGAAGAACAATTTATTTTTGAAAAACAAAAAAATAAAGGGAAATCCTTACTTTATTTGCCTATCGTTGCTTTGCATCATTATACGTCTGAGTCCTTAGATAAAAGTGTCCTTATGCCTATTCTTAAAAAGAAATACACAACTCAACCTGAGTTAAAAGAACTCATTCTAGCTATGTGGCATAGTCAAGGAAATATTAGCTTAGCGGCTAAATCACTGTATGTTCATCGAAATACCTTACAATATCGAATAGAACGATTTTATGATGTAAGTGGATTATCTTTGCGCAATATGGATGATTTATTGCTTTGCTATCTACTAATTTTTTAATAAATAGCACTCTATTGTACCATTTTACTACTTATTTCTATCAAACAAAGCATAAAATTAAATAAGCTCTCACTTATACATTAATAAGTAGGAGCTTATTTAAATCTTGTATTTTCTATCTTTTTACCTTATCTTTCACTTCATCTACAAAATCTTCTGCTTTTTCTGTTGCTTGTTCTTTTTTATCCATAAACATCTCTTTAAACTCATTCGTTGCCTCTTTAAGATGATCTGTATAACTTCCGACTTGCCCTTTTAAATCACTAACTTTATCAACAACTTTTAATAAATTTATAACTTCTTCATCAGATAACTTTTCAACAACATCTAAAGCTTTTTCATTACCCTTTAATTTGTCTTTGACAAAACTTTTCGCTTTTTGACGATTAATATATGCTTCTACTCTAGCCATATTTTTATCAGATGAGGATAAGATAACGGCTCCTATCGCTAATGCAGCGCCTAAACCGACTAGTAAATTACGTGTACTTCTTTTCATAAACTATACATCTCCCTTACTCTATCTATGTTGTAAGCATAGCAGAAAAAAAGGAAAAATACGAATAATATGAATAAAACCACCTAGTATCTGGGAATGATACTAGGTGGTTTTTATTGTATGCTTTTATTCGGAAATTATTTTTAAGATTTTACTGCATCAGAAACAGACGATACTTCAGTCTTTTTTATTTTATCTTTTACAGTAACTTTGATTTTTCCTTTTGAAGCCCCAAGAGTAACCTGGTCTCCAACTTTGATTAGCCCACTCAATAAGTCCTCACTCAAGCGATCTTCAATCTCTTTTTGAATCGCACGACGTAAAGGTCGAGCACCATACTCTGGATCAAATCCTGCTTTAGATATAACATCTATAGCTGCTTGGGTTATTTTAACATGAATATCCATTTCTTCTAAACGTTTAATAACTGATTGTGCTAATAACTTAACAATTTTATTAAGCTCAGCCTTTTCAAGCGCATGGAAGACAATAATTTCATCCAGTCGATTGATAAACTCTGGCCTGAAGGTTGTTTTCAGTTCTTCTTTAATCCGTTTTTCCATCATATTATGGTCTTTCTTTTTATCTTTTGTACTGAACCCAACTAATTTTTCATCTCTCAAGGATGTTGCTCCAAGATTTGAAGTCATAATCATAACGGTATTCTTAAAATCTACTTTACGCCCTTTTGAATCGGTTAAGTGACCATCATCTAATACTTGTAATAAAATATTGAAAACATCTGGATGTGCTTTTTCAACTTCATCAAGTAAAATAACTGAGTAAGGTTTTTGTCTTACTTTTTCAGTTAATTGTCCACCTTCATCATAACCAACATAACCTGGCGGAGACCCAATCAAACGACTAGTACTGTACTTCTCCATAAATTCAGACATATCAACCCTAATCAATGCTTCTTCGCTACCAAACATAGCGTCAGCTAAGGTTTTTGCTAATTCTGTTTTCCCTACCCCTGTTGGGCCTAAAAACATAAATGAACCAATTGGTCTATTAGGATCTTTCAATCCACTTCTAGATCTTCTAATAGCCCTAGCTACAGCACTAACTGCTTCTTCTTGTCCTATTAAGCGTTTATGCAAGATGTTTTCTAATTTTAATAGACGACCTGATTCTTTTTGATCCATTTGCTTCACTGGTATGCCTGTCCACAAAGAGACAACTTCTGCAATATCTTTTTCTTCCACTTTTAGATTTACTGAATTTGGACCGGGATGTTTAATTTTTTCTAAAATGCCTTCAATTTCTGTTCGCTGTTGCATTTCACTTATTCGCAATTTAGCTGCTTTTTCAAAATCTTGTAATTGAATAGCTACTTCTTTCTCCTCAATCAATGTCTCTAACTGCTTAAGTGCAGCTACCATTGGCGATGGTTTACTAGAAGAGTCTAATCTTACTTTTGAAGCTGATTCATCGATTAAATCAATTGCTTTATCAGGAAGTTGTCTAGACGTTATATAACGAGAAGATAATTGAACAGCTGCATGAACAGCTCCATCAGTAATTTCAACACCATGGTGGTCTTCATAACGCGAACGTAAACCTAATAAAATATCCTCCGTCTCTTCAAGAGAAGGTTGTTCGACACGAATAGGTGAGAAACGTCTTTCTAAAGCTGCATCTTTTTCAATATATTTCTGATATTCATCTAGTGTAGTAGCGCCTATAGTTTGTAATTCTCCACGAGCTAATGCGGGTTTCAAGATATTAGAAGCGTCTATTGCACCTTCAGCTCCACCTGCACCAATTAGTGTGTGTAGCTCATCGATAAATAGTATCACATTTCCATCTTGATAAATTTCATCAATAATTTTTTTCATTCGTTCTTCAAATTCGCCACGATATTTTGTCCCTGCAACTAATGATCCCATATCAAGCATCATCAACCGTTTACCGATTAATGTATGCGGAACTTCCCTAGCAGCAATTTTCTGTGCCAATCCTTCTGCTATAGCAGTTTTACCTACTCCTGCTTCACCTATCAAAACTGGATTATTTTTAGTACGTCGACTTAAAACCTGGATGACTCTTTTAATTTCTGTTTGTCGTCCAATAATTGGATCGATTTTTTTAGCTCTAGCACTTGCTGTTAAATCTCTTGCTAGCGCATCAAGTGTCGGCGTACCTACCGTTTGTTTAATAACAGACTTAGAACGTTTAGCTTTACTGTTATTTGCATCTGTAACACCTATTTTTTTTAGCAGTATTTGACGAATTTTATTTAAATTAATATCTAGATTTGTTAAAATTTTAGAAGATAAAATGTCTTCTTCACGTAGTAAACCAAGTAACAAATGCTCTGTTCCTACCAAGGCAGAACCCATACGTCTAGCTTCATCTGTTGCTAAGGTAATCGCTTGTTTAGCTCGGGGTGAATAAGGAAGAATAGTATTTTTCGACTCGTATTTCATAGTTCCATAACCTGTAAAATGTGCTGCTTCTTCCCGTATTTCTTTTTCGGTTATTGAAAATTCACGAAGTGTTTTACCTGCTATTCCTTCTTGTTCAACTACAAGAGCTAACAGAATATGTTCCGTACCTATTGAACGATGACGAAACTCCTTAGCTTCTTCTTGAGCTAACATTAAAACGTCTTTTGCTTTTTCTGAGAATAATTCATCCATAATATTACCTCCATTCCTTACAATTGCTCGTACCTCAAGTTAGTTAAAAAAGCTGTTAACATTCTTGCCCGTAATTCATTTTCTTTCTTACAATCTTCTAGAGATAAAACTGACTTTTCCATTGCCGAAAGCATCAGATTTGCTTCTCTTCTGGCAATCATACTATCTTCATAAAGAGTTTCTACAATTGAATAAGCATTTCTTTGTGATATTTCATTACCGATTACATCAATCATCATGTCTAGCATCTCTGCTTCATCGAGTAACTTAACTTTAATTATACGTATATATCCGCCACCACCACGTTTGCTTTCAACCAAATAACCTTGTTGAACAGTAAAACGTGTGTTAATTACATAATTGATTTGAGAAGGGACACAACTAAATCGGTCTGCCATTTCACTACGTCTAATTTCGACTTGCTCATCTGTCCCAAGTACTTTTTTCAAATAAGCTTCAATGATATCCGACATATTCTGATTATTCATGTGTGACTTGTTACTAAAACAATGAGGCTGTATGGTATGTATATTACCCACTTTCACCATACATTGCAACGGTGTTCTTTCAGTAACACTCCTTTTCTTTTCGTCTCAACACAAGACTTTATTATTTATTTCCATTAAAAATAAACTCTTAAGGCACTTGCTAATTTTTGACTAATACTGACTTTAATTATACGAGAAAATAGTGGATTTGAAAAGCAACTCTTCTTATATTGAGTTAAAAACGGACTGGTTTAATTATACTAGTTAAATAGTCCTTAATTTTTATTTCAATTTCATTTTAATTCTTTTAGATAATACAAAAAAACCACTCAAAATAAGTGGTTTTCATATTATCGGGAAGACAGGATTCGAACCTGCGACCCCTTGGTCCCAAACCAAGTGCTCTACCAAGCTGAGCTACTTCCCGTAATTATCTTATAAAATTTAAAAAATGCACCCAAGAGGAGTCGAACCTCTAACCGCCTGATTCGTAGTCAGGTACTCTATCCAATTGAGCTATGGGTGCAATATATGGTGCCGAGGGCCGGAATCGAACCGGCACGATGATCACTCACCGCAGGATTTTAAGTCCTGTGCGTCTACCTGTTCCGCCACCCCGGCATTATGAACAAGTTGTGATTATAAATCACTTACTAGATGACCTAGTAAGCGGAAGACGGGGTTCGAACCCGCGACCTCCACCTTGGCAAGGTGGCGTTCTACCACTGAACTACTTCCGCTAATGGTGCCGGCTAAAGGAGTTGAACCCTCGACCCTCTGATTACAAATCAGATGCTCTACCAACTGAGCTAAGCCGGCTTGAAAATATGGTGCGGGTGAAGGGACTTGAACCCCCACGTCTTTCGACGCTAGATCCTAAATCTAGTGCGTCTGCCAATTCCGCCACACCCGCTAAAATATGGCATAACTAGTCGTTTTAATGAATAGTTATGAGTCATGCAGGATTCGAACCTGCGACCCTCTGATTAAAAGTCAGATGCTCTACCAACTGAGCTAATGACTCATGGTGGAGGTTGACGGGATCGAACCGCCGACCCTCTGCTTGTAAGGCAGATGCTCTCCCAGCTGAGCTAAACCTCCATATGAAAAAAATAACTATTAGATGCGCGGCAGCGTCCTACTCTCACAAAGGGAAACCCTTCACTACCATCGGCGCTAAGAAGCTTAACTACTGTGTTCGGCATGGGAACAGGTGTGACCTTCTTGCCATCGCCACCACACATCTTTTAGTTATAAGAGAACGTTGTTCTCTCAAAACTGGATAGTGTTTAACTATAAGACAATAAAACCGTTTCTTCATCGTTTAAAAATGGTTAAGTCCTCGACCGATTAGTATTGGTCCGCTCCATACATCGCTGTACTTCCACTTCCAACCTATCTACCTGATCATCTCTCAGGGGTCTTACTCACTTACGTGATGGGAAATCTCATCTTGAGGGGGGCTTCACGCTTAGATGCTTTCAGCGTTTATCCCGTCCACACATAGCTACCCAGCGATGCTCTTGGCAGAACAACTGGTACACCAGCGGTGTGTCCATCCCGGTCCTCTCGTACTAAGGACAGCTCCTCTCAAATTTCCTGCGCCCGCGACGGATAGGGACCGAACTGTCTCACGACGTTCTGAACCCAGCTCGCGTACCGCTTTAATGGGCGAACAGCCCAACCCTTGGGACCGACTACAGCCCCAGGATGCGATGAGCCGACATCGAGGTGCCAAACCTCCCCGTCGATGTGGACTCTTGGGGGAGATAAGCCTGTTATCCCCAGGGTAGCTTTTATCCGTTGAGCGATGGCCCTTCCATACGGAACCACCGGATCACTAAGCCCGACTTTCGTCCCTGCTCGACTTGTAGGTCTCGCAGTCAAGCTCCCTTCTGCCTTTACACTCTACGAATGATTTCCAACCATTCTGAGGGAACCTTTGGGCGCCTCCGTTACACTTTAGGAGGCGACCGCCCCAGTCAAACTGCCCGTCAGACACTGTCTCCCAGCCAGATCATGGCTGAGGGTTAGAGTGGTCATACAGCAAGGGTAGTATCCCACCATTGCCTCCACCAAGACTAGCGTCCTGGCTTCATAGGCTCCTACCTATCCTGTACAAGCTGTACAAACACTCAATATCAAACTGCAGTAAAGCTCCATGGGGTCTTTCCGTCCTGTCGCGGGTAACCTGCATCTTCACAGGTACTATAATTTCACCGAGTCTCTCGTTGAGACAGTGCCCAAATCATTACGCCTTTCGTGCGGGTCGGAACTTACCCGACAAGGAATTTCGCTACCTTAGGACCGTTATAGTTACGGCCGCCGTTTACTGGGGCTTCAATTCTGAGCTTCGCTCGAGAGCTAACCCATCCTCTTAACCTTCCAGCACCGGGCAGGCGTCAGCCCCTATACGTCATCTTTCGATTTAGCAGAGACCTGTGTTTTTGATAAACAGTTGCTTGGGCCTATTCACTGCGGCTGACCAATTGGTCAGCACCCCTTCTCCCGAAGTTACGGGGTCATTTTGCCGAGTTCCTTAACGAGAGTTCGCTCGCACACCTTAGGATTCTCTCCTCGACTACCTGTGTCGGTTTGCGGTACGGGCAGATTGTTTCTAACTAGAAGCTTTTCTTGACAGTGTGACATCGGGAACTTCGATACTTAATTTCTCTCCCCATCACAACTTGTCCTTAATAGAGGCAAGCATTTGACTCACCTCAAGACTTGTTGCTTGGACGCACATATCCAACAGTGCGTATTCCTTAGCCTACTGTGTCCCTCCATTGTTCAAACAAAACAAACTGGTACAGGAATCTCAACCTGTTGTCCATCGTCTACGCCTATCGGCCTCGACTTAGGTCCCGACTAACCCTGGGAGGACGAGCCTTCCCCAGGAAACCTTAGTCATTCGGTGGACGGGATTCTCACCCGTCTTTCGCTACTCATACCGGCATTCTCACTTCTAAGCGCTCCACCAGTCCTCACGGTCTAGCTTCGACGCCCTTAGAACGCTCTCCTACCATAGAACCTAAGTTCTATCCACAGCTTCGGTGTTATGTTTAGCCCCGGTAAATTTTCGGCGCAGGGTCACTCGACTAGTGAGCTATTACGCACTCTTTAAATGATGGCTGCTTCTGAGCCAACATCCTAGTTGTCTAAGCAACCCCACATCCTTTTCCACTTAACATAAACTTTGGGACCTTAGCTGGTGGTCTGGGCTGTTTCCCTCTCGACTACGGATCTTATCACTCGTAGTCTGACTCCCGGATATAAATCAATGGCATTCGGAGTTTATCTGAATTCGGTAACCCGAGAAGGGCCCCTAGTCCAAACAGTTGCTCTACCTCCATGATTCTAATTCCGAGGCTAGCCCTAAAGCTATTTCGGAGAGAACCAGCTATCTCCAAGTTCGATTGGAATTTCTCCGCTACCCACACCTCATCCCCGCATTTTTCAACATACGTGGGTTCGGTCCTCCAGTGCGTATTACCGCACCTTCAACCTGGACATGGGTAGATCACTTGGTTTCGGGTCTACGACCACATACTCATTCGCCCTATTCAGACTCGCTTTCGCTACGGCTCCGTCTCATCAACTTAACCTCGCATGGGATCGTAACTCGCCGGTTCATTCTACAAAAGGCACGCTATCACCCATTAACGGGCTCTAACTACTTGTAAGCACACGGTTTCAGGTGCTGTTTCACTCCCCTTCCGGGGTTCTTTTCACCTTTCCCTCACGGTACTGGTTCACTATCGGTCACTAGGGAGTATTTAGCCTTGGGAGATGGTCCTCCCG